>CAMDOZ010000022.1 GCA_945903705.1 Fidelibacterota bacterium
TCGCGGGGCGACGTGCTGCCGTCCATTATGGCCTTATAATATAAAGCTATTTCGGGGCTGGCTTTGACGTTTGCGGCATGAGCGAGCCATGGCCGCGCACCAGATCGGGGTGCTTTTTAATCATGGCGGCGCAGTCGGGGTCCTTGAGGACGTCGACATCGGTCTTTCCCTCGCACCGGCGCATCTTTTCGATGTCGGAACTGGTGATGCTATGGCGGTGATCGAGATGAACAATGGCGCGCTCGTTATAAGCGCACCTACACCTACAACGATGACGTTGCCTACACCGAGTGCCGCAACAAAGCGGACCCGGCGGGCGTGCTCGCGGGCGCGCTCATCGGCGGACTTCTCGGCAATTCCATCGCCGGACGCGGAGACCGCACCGGTGCGACCGTGGCCGGCGTGGTTGCGGGCGGCGCCCTCGGCGTCGCGTTGACCGCGAAAATGGACTGCGGCGACCGAAGCTACGCCTATAAAGCCTACTCCGACGGCTTCAACGGCGGTCGCGCGGGTGCCACCTATCGCTGGGAGAATCCGCAGACGAGGCACCGCGGCGAGATGCGTGTCGTCGACTACTACAACGACGAAGACCGCTTCCGCTGCGCGGTATTCACCCAAACCGTCTATATCAACAACCGCCCGGAAGAAGCGCGCGGCCGGGCCTGCCAGCAGCCCGACGGCACCTGGGCGATCATCGACTAAGAGTCTATCGGCAAAAGCCCGGTCTAAAGATCAGACCGGCGGCGCCCTCATGCGAAGCAGCGTGGGGGCGTTTTTCATTGTGATGAGCGCTGGGGATGACCGGGCCGCGGATTTACCTCGTCCGGGCATAAGGATTTGAAGAGGACGCAAATTGCGGGATTGGCTACACTCCGCCGGGGAGTACGCCGATGAAACTGCACAAAGCCCTGAAATGGATTCCGGTTTTTGCCGGAATGGTCGTGATGACCGCCGCGGTTTCTGCCACCGCCGCGGATCTCAATTCCCCCGCTTTCTTCCGCGATCTCGCCGAGACTTACGACTATACGCTGGGCGAACCTCGGGCGCCGAAGTTCACCCCGGACGGCAAGCGCATCATTTTTCTGCGGGGCGGCGCGCGCGATCCGGTCTTGCGTCTCTATGAATTTGATATCGCCACCAAAACCGAGCGCGAGTTGATCACGCCCGCGCAGGTCCTCGGCGGCGCGGAAGAAAAACTATCCGTCGAAGAGAAGGCGCGTCGCGAGCGCGCCCGGGTCACGGCGCGGGGCTTTACCGGGTTCGATCTGACGGAGGACGGCAACCGCCTATTGGTCGTGCTCTCGGGCAAACTCTACGTGGTCGACCGCGCGAGCCTGCGTACCCAAGAACTTCCCGGGCAGGATTGGATAGATCCGCGCTTTTCACCCGACGGTCGCTACGTCGGCGCCGTCGCGAACAACGAGCTCCATGTCATTGATCTCGAGACGCGCGCGTTCAAGCCGATCACATCAGGCGCCACGGCGACCATCCATCACGGCGTCGCCGAATTCGTCGCGCAGGAAGAAATGGACCGGCGGTCAGGGTTCTGGTGGGCGCCGGACTCCGTCCAGGTCGTCTACCAGCGGAACGATGAATCGAAGGTGGAGGTGCGCCACATCGCCGACCCGCTGCATCCGGAGGCGGCGCCGACGACCTTCTTCTATCCGCGCGCCGGCAGCACCAACACCGATGTTCGTCTTGGCATCACCGATGTCAAAGGGAGTACCACCCGCTGGATCGAGTGGGACCGCGCCGCATATCCCTACCTCGTGCGCGTGAATTGGGACGACAAGGCGGCGCCCTTCACCATCCAGGTTCAGGATCGCCCGCAACAAAAGCAGGTGTTGCTGGCGGTGGATCCGGCGACCGGCAAGACGCGCGAGCTCCTGCGCGAAACCGATTCCGCCTGGCTCAACCTCGATATCGGCATGCCGGTCTGGTTCAAGGACGGTTCCAAATTCCTCTGGACCTCCGAGCGCGGCGGCGCCTGGCAGGTGGAGTTGAGGGGCAATGATGGAAAGACGATCCGCTTTCTGACGCCGCGCGACTTCAGTTACGACTCCTTCTTGGGCCTCGATGAAGAGGGCGGCTTTATCTATGCTCTCGGCAGCAAGGATCCGCGCGAGACGCACCTCTGGCGGTTTCCGATCGCCGGCGGGGAAGGGGAGCAGTTGACCAAGGAGCGCGGCAGTCACGGCGCCGTCTTCTCCAAGGACCATAAGTCCTATGTTCACAGCTTCCACCTGTTCGACGGACGTCGCGGGTCCGAAGTGGTGACCGGAACGGCGGTCACGCCGCTTCCGTCGGTCGCCGAAAAACCCAAAGTGCTCCCGGGCGTGGAAATCACCCGGACCAAACAGGCCCGCCCTCTGGACGCGGCGATCGTCCGCCCTGCCGGTTTCAAACCCGGGCAAAAGTATCCGGTTATTCTCGACGTCTACGCCGGACCGACCGCGAAGCGCGTCACCGCGACGCTGCGGTCCTATTTTCTCGATCAGTGGATGGCGGACCAGGGATATATCGTCGTGCGCATCGACAACCGTGGGACGCCCGGGTATGGCCGCGACTTCCTGCGCGCCATCCGCGGCAATTTCATCGACCTTGCGCTCGAGGATCAAGTGGAAGGCCTAAAAGCCCTTGCGAGCGCCTATCCGGAAATGGATCTCTCCCGCGTCGGCGTTACCGGCTGGTCCTTCGGCGGTTATTTCACCGCCATGGCCACGATTCGCCGTCCGGATGTCTTCCTCGCCGGGGTCGCGGTCGCGCCCGTGATTACCTGGGAGAACTACGACACACACTACACCGAGCGTTATATCGGGACCCCGCAGGACATGCCGGAGGCGTACCGCGTCAGCAACGTCACTACATATGCCAAGGACCTGAAGCGGCCGCTCCTGCTCATCCACGGCCTCACCGACGACAACGTCTATGCCCAGCACACGCTGCAGCTGGCCGACGCCCTGTTCCGCGCCGGCAAGCCCTACGAATTCATGCCCATGCTCGGCACGCACATGATCAGCGATCCCGCGGTCCGCCAAGCGCAGCAGGAGCGCATCATGGAATTCTTCGCGCGGACTGTGCGCGACGTGAGGCCAAACTAGTCAGAACATCGCGCGCGACGAAAAAAAAAGGAAGGATTGCATGCGCAATTTCCAGACGACTTTCGGTCCCGTACTCCTGGCTGCGGTCCTTGCGGGGGGCGGCGTCGCTTTCGATGCGCGTGCCGCTGAAGCGCCCGCCCGTCCGCCGGTCGACACGGACGTCTTCGGCGGCTACCAGCAGATCCCCGGTTACAAACCCGATCCTCTCGCTTGGCCGGACGTTCCCTCGGGCAAGGCCTATAACTCCATAAGCGGCAAGGCGCTCATGCGCTACGTCGATGAGCAGGCCGCCATCTCGCGGCGCCAGCGCGATAACGGCAACCCGCAATATTGGGGCCGCATCGTCGGCACGCAGAGCGACGTCGACTCCGCCGAGTGGCTGCTCGCCCATTTCAAGCGCCTCGGTCTCACCGACACGCGTAATCAAACCATCGCCATGTTCGATCCCCAGTGGGTCCCGAAGATGTGGGAGGTCTCGGCTGAAAGCGGCGGCGCCGCGCGGAAACTCGAGTCCGCCACACCGCCCTATGGCGCGATGGCGACCGACGGCAAAGTCGTCGACCTTCCCGTCGTCTATGTCGGCCTCGGCAGCGATGCCGACTACGCCGGCCGCGACGTGAAGGGCAAAGCCGTACTCATGATCCGCGAGCAGTTCGACTATTCCATTGGCCCTGCGGACGTCGTGAAGCGCGCGGTCGGGAAGGGGGCTGCGGCGATCTTCTCGACCGACCTGCGCGGCGGCAATGCCAAGGCGCTCGCCTACCGCACGGAGACCGGCATACCCACCTTCAATCTCGGCACGGCAGATGGGGTCGCCTTGCGCGACATGATCGGCAAGGCGTCCGCCGACGCGCCACCGCGCGTGAAGATCCGCCTGGACGCGACCTGGGACTCCAATCAGAAAACCTTCCTCACCTGGGGCACGCTGCCGGGCGCAACCGATGAAACCATCTATCTCGTCGCGCACCGCGACGGCTGGTATGACGCGGCCGGCGACAACGCGGTCGGGGTCGCCCTTATCCTCGGCATTGCCGAGCACTACGCCAAGATCCCGCGTGAACAGCGCCGCCGCACCATGGTCTTCATTGGCTTGGATGGCCACCATCACACGCCCGGCAGCTATGGCCGGGACTGGTTGTTTCATCACCGCGAACGGTTGTTCGGCAAGACCGCGCTTTTCATGAACGCCGAGCATCCCGCACAGATCCTCGCGCATACGGGAAGTAGAGGCCGCACGGAGCAGACTATCCCCGTGTGGTGGCATGCGGGCTCGACGACGCGCCCTCAGCTCACCAAGATCGCGCTCGATGCGTTTCACGAGTTCGGCGTGCCGCTGTGGACCGAACGCCGCAACGTCTCGGGCGACCTCAATCCGTTCTGGCGCTTCACGCCGGGCGTCGTGCTCCAGTCCAGCAACTACATCCACATGCATACCGACGAGGACAGCCCCGACATCGTCTCCTCGGCCGGCCTTGAATCGGCGACGCGCTCCTATGCGCGCATCATCGACGAGGTGAACAAGCTCGATCTCAAAGACCTGCAGCGCCCGCCGGAGATCGGCGCGTTTCGCCCTAGGATCGATCCGGTCGTCTGCGCCGCGTGGGTGAAAGACTCGTCCGTTCCGTGTAAGCCGAAGGGCTAAGAGACCGTCTCGGTGGCTCAAGAGTCCGTGCTGACTGGCGCGACGGAGCAGACATTCCCTAAACCAGCGGCCGTGTCTTTGACCGGCCGGTCGGGATATTAACGCGCCGCGCTTGGGCGGCGTGTGCGTCGCAGCAGGCAAGTATTGCCTTTGAATAAAATTCGGTTTGTGTTCAAGTTTTTCTCATCAAGCTCTCGGCGAGCCCGCATTCGCCGCTTTGAGAGGCTGAGAGGGCCATACACACACGCTGATCGCGCACGTCGTCGACTGTCCACTCGGGAGAGGTGGCCGTCGGCGATGTTCTAGAACGCCATTGTATTTGGGGAGGACTCATGAAATCCGCGAAGTTGATGCCGAGACGCCTGACGTCGGGCACAAGTCTCTTTGCCCTGACCTTGGCGCTCCAATTTGCCGGCGGATCCGCCGCCTATGCGCAACAGAACGCGGCCGTCGAGGGGGCGGAAGATCTGGAAGAAGTCGTTGTCACCGGCTCGCGCCTGACCACGGGCTTCGAAACCGCAACCCCCGTTACGGCCATTACAAGTGAAGCCTTGCTCCAAGCAGCGCCTGTAAACCTCACTGATTCCCTCAAGCAATTGCCTGCGCTCGCCTCCACAACCTCATCCAATCAAGCCGGGGCGGGGGGAGCGTCGGGGCTGGCCATGCAAAGTCTCCTCAATCTCAGGAATTTAGGCACGAACCGAAACCTCGTTCTCTTGAATGGCCGCCGCACGGTCGCGACCAACCAGAACAATTCAGTCGACTTTAATTCTCTTCCGCAGAACCTCGTCACCCGCATTGACGTCGTGACGGGCGGTGCGTCGGCCGCTTACGGCTCCGACGCCGTGGCCGGTGTCGTGAACGTCGTTCTCGATACCGAGTTTGTAGGGCTGAAAGGGGATGTCGGCGCCGGCATCACGACCTTTGGCGATATGGCGAACTACAAGGCCTCGCTGGCGTGGGGCGGCAGTTTTGCTGGTGACCGTCTGCACGTCATCGCGAGTACGCAGGTGGCTCGCCAAGACGGCACGCGCGTTCATGAGCTTACGGGGAGACAATGGTACGACGACCCCATGGGCCTCATCACCAACACGACCGGCTCAGGGCCGACCAATCTCGTCTTGCCGAATATCACCAGCACGGTCGGCACCGACGGCGGTCTCATCACCGCCGGTCCCTTGAAAGGCACGCAGTTCCTTGTCGGCGGCGTTCCGGCCCCCTTCAATTACGGTTATAGCCCGGGCACCGCATGGTCCAGCGGCGGCGACGGGTCGTGGATTCCCTTCAATCTGATCGGCACACAGGAGCGCACGCAGAATTTCGTGCATGCAACCTATGACGTGACGGACAGTGCGCAGCTCTACGCGGAAATTGGCTTTTCCTATTCTCGCGGCACTGATCCCAACCAGAAAGGAATCAACACGGCCGGGTTCGCCTATACCATCTTCAGCGGCAACCCATTCATTCCCGCGTCGATCCAGGCACAAATGACCGCGCGCGGCATCACGTCCTTCCAATTCGGGCGCTACATGCTCGAGTACCCGGACGTGACGGTCCGGAATATGACCAAGGTCTTGCGTCAGGCTATTGGCATGAAAGGCGATGCCTTCGACGGCTGGAACTACGACATGTCCTACTCCCACGGCCGCACGAATCAGCTATCGGCGCAGGACAACCTCAATAACGCTCGGCCCACTTATGCCGCCGCCGACGCCGTGATTCATCCGACGACGGGACAGGTCGTTTGTCGTTCCAATTGGTATGACGGCAACACGTTCATGCCGGGCGGTACCGGAATGGATCCGGGATGCAGGCCGCAAAACCTCTTCGGTTACGGCTCCATCGATCCCGCAACGATCCCCTATACAATCGGCGACTCATGGAAGCGCTTCACACTCGATCAGCATGTTTGGGCGGCCACGATCTCCGGCGATCTCGGCTTCGGTTTTGAAGCGGGCAATCTGTCGCTCGCCACCGGCGCCGAGTTCCGGACCGAAAAAGCCCATCAGATCACCGATAATATCTCCACCCAGATCGTCGACTTCGCGGGGATGCGCGGCGGGCCCGCATCTTTGCAAGGACGTCTCGGCCCCTTCCGCTTCGCGAACTTCCAGCCCTTTGGCGGCAAGTACAACGTGAAGGAATTTTTCGCCGAAGTCGGCGTTCCCCTCTTGGAGGGGGCGCCGGCCGCCGAGAAATTGAGCGTGGACGGCGCTATTCGTTACACCGACTACTCCACGTCGGGCGGTGTCACCACCTGGAAGGCGGGGATCGACTACCAGATCGTCCCTGACCTCAGGCTCCGTGGAACGCTGTCGCGCGATATACGCGCGCCGAACCTGCTCGAACTCTACAACAGCCAAACCTTCAACAGCAGCAACAGCTTCTATCCGTCGACCGCCACCGGCACCTCCATCCAGACGGTGACGATCACCTCGGGCAATCCAGATCTCTCGCCCGAACGCGCGCTCACGCAAACCTACGGCGCGGTCTTCACGCCCACGTTCCTGGATGGACTCCAGCTTTCGGTCGATTACTACAACATCGAAATCAAGGGCGGCATTCAAACCGTCGGCACGCAAGGGACCATCGACAACTGTTTCCTCAATGTGCCGGGCTTCTGCGACAAGGTCCTTGTCGTCGGCGGCACCATACGAGTTCGCACACCGTTCTTGAATTTGGCGAACGTCCTCAATGCCGGTGTGGATATGGAAGCACGCTACAGCACGGACCTTTGGGGCGGAACGCTGCAGCTCGGAGCGCTAGCGACGCGATTGACCAAGGCCTCGACACAGGCCGTCGGCGGGACGCGGATGTCGACTCTTGGCGGCGGCAGCGATCCAAAATTGCGCGCGAGCGTAAGAGCTACCTATGAGAAGGACGATTGGACTCTCTTCGTCCAGCAGCGTTTCATCGGAAAGAAGTTTGTCGACGCGCAGCGCGTCGAAGGCATCTTTGTCGACGACAATACCGTCGATCCGGCTTTCTATACGGACGTCACGGTCCAATACACTTTTGAGTCCTTCGGTGCACAGAACGAGATTTTCTTCTCGATCACCAACTTGACCAATCAGGAGCCGCCGAAAGACATCGGATTGCCGACCTCCTTCGTCCAACCCGCCAACCGTGGGGTGTATGACTGGATGGGCCGTTACTTTAACGTCGGACTGCGGTTCAGATATTAGGAGCGAAAGGCCGCTGGCAGCGGCAAAGCGTTTGCGAAATCATCTCTGAGATAATTTTCTGTCCGGCCACAGGCCGGAATGGAAAGGGAGGACACCTTGAGCACACCCAAACGCGCGACTGCTCCACTTGCAACGCTCGCCATCCTGATCGCCGTCGCCGCCGCGCCGCCGGCCTCCGCCCAATCCATCGCTTGCGACATGAAGGGCTATAAGCCCGCCGATGGACTCACGGCGGTGTCGGACGCGACCGGCCTGCAGGTGACCTGGGTGGCGGACGCCGGCCAGTCGGGACGCCTCAACATCGCCGTTACTGGGCGGCGCGCCGGTTATCCGCGAACTCGCGCTACGGCGAGGTGAGGGCGCCTGGACACCCATCGTTGCGAACGCTGTGCCCGATTTCGCCGTGGTGTCGGGACTTCGGCGCATCAGCAACCAGCAACTCACGCCGATGCGCGATCTCAAGATGCCCATCGACAAGGCCAATGTCGAAAAATTCCGCTGGGATCCGTTCTGGGACGCACCGCTCGATACCGATCCGGTTCCCGCCACCGGCCGCTCGGGGTCGTGGTCGCCGCGCGAAGGCGTTCCGGCCGCCGGCCAGCCGGGCTTGCCGCGCGATCCGTCCGAAATCCAGCGCGCGTCGGTCGCCTATCAGATCAATGGCTGCACGGTACGCTCCGATGGCGGACGTCTCGTCATCGACTATCCCGGTGTGTCCCTCGGCGTCTTTAATGGCTCTTTGCGCTTCACCGTCTTCCGCGGCACCAACATGATCCGCCAGGAGATGATCGGCCGCACCACGAAAGAGTGGGTCGCATATAAGTACGATGCCGGGCTCAAAGGCATTGCCATCGGCGAAGGCTCCCGCGTCGCGTGGCGCGATACGTCCAACACCTGGCAGGACTACAAGCTGCGCGGCAATGTGAACACGGGCGCGGTGCCGTTACGCGCCGCGAACCGCCTCGTCGCCGCCGAAAACGCCGGCGGTGCGATCACGGCCTTTCCCCCGCCGCACCGTTTCTTCTGGTCGCGCGAGGTCGCCGTCAATGTCGGCTTCAATTACTACCGCAAGGATAGCCCCACCACGTTCTCCTTCGGCGTCCGCCAGAACGAACATGAAGAGATTTCCTACCCGGAATTCAAATTGAACTGGTCCCTCTTCAGCGCGCGACCCGGCACCGATCAGATGCTGACCGTGTTCCTCTATCCCTCGCTCGAAAAAGCCGACGCGGCCATCGCGAAGTCGCTCGCCTTCACCAACGGCGATACCTACCGTCCGATGCCGGGGTTCCAAGTGATGAACCACCACTATCACATGGATATGGGCGAGCGCCTCTTGCGCGAGAAGAGCCCCGAGACCAAGCTCCGCGACTTCATGGCGCTGAAGGCCCTCGGCCTCAACATCATCAGCCCGATCGATTCCGCACAGCTCACGCTGTTCACGGACTCCGGCAACCGCGCGCCGAATGCGAACGAACCCGAGGTCGTCAAACGGCGCGTGGCCTACAACGCCGAGCGCATGGAGATCATGAAGAGTGCGATCGAGGGCGCGCGCGCCAACTCCGACGACACGTTCCTGATCCTGCCCAGTCACGAAATCTTCCGCGGCCCCTTGGGCGGCCACACCGACGTCATTTTCTCCAAACCCGTCTATTGGGTCGAGCGGCTTCCCGGCAAGCCGGCCGAAGAAATGGTTTCCGGCTTCGGCAAGGTCTACAACATCGACAGCGCCGATGAATTGATGGCCATGGCTGCGAAGGAAAACGCCATCATCACCATGCCGCATCCGCGCTCGAAGGGCTCGACCGGCTTCCCCGACGCGGTGAAGGACCTCGCACCCTTCAATCACCCGAACTACCACGGTTTCGGCGCGCGCTGGGGCATGGGGCTCGACGGCTCCGAGCGGCGGTTGTGCGAATACCGCTGCTGGCCGCTGCTCGACGACATGTCCAACTGGCTCGCGGATAAGAACATTCCTCTGAAGCGCGTTCTCTCCATCTCGGAGGTCTACGACCAGGCGCCGGGCGACGACATCTATGGAAGCTCGCCCGTGACCTACGTGCGCCTGGCCAAACTTCCGCCGCCGGAAGACGTCACGCCGCTGATCGAGACCCTCAAGACGGGTTACATCTTCTGGACGTCGGGCGAAGTCCTGGTGCCGAACTTTGAGCTGCAGGGCAGCGGCCGCCAAATGAAGGTCGTGGCCGACGTTACCTGGACCTTCCCGCTCGACTTCGTTGAAGTCGTCTGGGGAGACGGGAAGACCACAGGCCGGGAGATTGTATCGGTGACCCACTTGGCCCCGTTCGGCAGCCACAAATTTGAGATCCCGTTCGACGCGCGCGGCAAAAAATGGGTGCGTTTTGCAGCCTGGGATTCCGCCTCAAACGGTGCGGTTCTGCAGCCGGTCCGCCTTCCGCGTTGATCTCTAACAGCTGACCCCGTCCCACTGTATGCCGCCGCGGCAGAGAGCAACCGGGTCGACACCCTGGCCCTTCAGGCGGTCGTACAGACAATAGGGCAGGCTGTCCTCCGCCTGCGCGCCCGGCTTCTTCTCGAAATATTGCGCGACGGCGATCTCGCCCGCCAAGCCGCGCCCGATATTCTTGCCGAGCGTCTGAAGGATTTCAGCTGGCGTGTAGAGCACCGTCGAATTCCAGCTTTTTACTGGTGTACCAAAGCCGCCGAGGCGCGCACCGCGGGCGTCGATAGGCCGCTCTTGATGCGTATTGACGAGCGAAAGGTTTGAGATGTCGGCGCACCGCACGCTCAGCGCCGAGAGATCTCCCGTCAGCCGGGCGTCGATAAGGTTTGCGTTGTCCAGGCGGACGTCAGCCATGACCGCGCCCTCGATGGACAGGCCGCCCGCGTTGACGCCGGTCAGATTCTGATGCGCGAGATCGGCCCCAATCTGTACGAGGTACAGGATCGCGGCCCGCGATTGCGACGCGGTGCCGGACAAGGCCTCAATTGCTTTGACGCGTGTCTCGGCCTCGCGGTTTTGCCACTCATTGACCAGGAAGAAAGCGCCGATCACCCCCAGCATGACGTTCAGGAGCGCGGCGTAGGCGTTCAGGCCCTGCATCAGGCCTTTCGCCGTGCCCCACAGACCGGCCTTCTGGACGTCACCGGCGCGCCGGCGTCGGTTTTCAGCTTTTGTGTCTTCGCTCATATGTGCCGATCCTCTGTCGAGTCTGGCCATGAAATATCAATCGGGGGAAGATTGAAGTGCGCCCGCGCGATTCCGCAGGCCTCATCTCCAGGCGTGCAACTCCGGCAGACCTCGGGCCTTTCGCCGTACGCGGCACAGGAGACTGAAACATTCACCGTGCCCACGAGGGCCGCGCACCGGTCGCCGGCACATCGCATGCCGCATCCGCTGTCGTCCACCAACCCAGGCGGGATACGCGCGATGGCGGCATCGTCTTCGAGCGTGAACCGCGGCCAGGTCGCGGAATAGGAACAGCAGGCGCCGCAGGTTTTGCAGTCAAACTTCGCCAAATCTCTTGTCCTAACGGAGGGAGCCGGCCCGTGCAGGTTCGCCAGCTTCGCGGCAGGCTCCGGTCGGCCTGTCCCTACCGGCCGTAGAATCGGGGGCTCTGAAAAACAAAACACCTGCTACGAGGGCGTCGTAACAGGTGGGGTCGCAGGTGAGTCGGGAACTCGAATTCCTGCTAAGTATTGGTCGGAGCGAGAGGATTTGAACCTCCGACCCCTGCCTCCCGAAAGCAGTGCTCTACCAGGCTGAGCTACGCTCCGATCCTTTGTCGAGGCGTGCTTATAGCCAGAGGGGCCGGGCGGCGCAAGCGCCGTCCCGACCCCCTGATTTCTCCTAACCCTTTGCCGGAAAAGGCCTCCCGGCGGGGGCTGTCTTATGGCCTACGGCTTGCGGAACTTGAGGACGAAGGAGTCCGTCTTGCCGCGCACGGCGCCGTCGAACACCGGGCTCGTGTGGTTGTCTTCCTTATGAGCTAGCAGCGGGCTTTCGCCTTCCAGCTTGAAGCCGGCCGCCATGACTTCCGTCTTCACGACGTCCGGGCTCACGCGATGCAACTTGTTGGTAGCTTCCGGCGTCGTGTTGCTTCCGGCCGAGTGGTCGATCACGATGTAGGTCCCGCCCGGCTTCAGCGAAGCGAAAACCGCCTTGTTCATCCGTGCGACGAAGTCGTCACCGCGGTTCTTGAAGTCGTGGTAGTTCCACGAGGTCCATGCCACGTCGAGCGGCATGGCCGTCTTCAACGCGCCGAAGTCCTGGACCACGACTTCGACGTTGCCGCCATAGGCCTTATCTTCCGCGATGCCCTTTACCGCGTCAGCGGCTTTCGGGTTCTTCGCGAGGCCAGCGTCGGAGATGACGGCGTAAACCTTGCCCTTCGCGCCGACTCCCTTCGAGAAAATGCGCGTCCAATAGCCGCCGCCCGGATTGATGTCGGCCACGACGTCTCCGGCCTTGATACCGGCGAAAGCGGAGGTCTCGGCCGGCATACGGCCCGCATCGCGTTCCTTGTCGGGCGCCGGACGGCCCGCGTCGGCGACGGCGGCTTTCAACGCGTCGCTCTGCGCATACGCGGCGCCGCCGAGCGAAAGGCTCGCGACGAGCGCGATGGCAGTCAGGGTATGAAACTTCATTGGGGTCCTCCTCCAGGGGGTAGTGGGGCGCGCATTATACAAAGGGCCCCGGCCAAAGGCAGGGCCTTCCGGCGTAAAATTGTGGTCTTCCAGGGGTTTCACGGGAGGGTCACGGAAGCGTGATGACGTCCAAGGGGGCCCTATGCCATCGTTACAACCATCGCGAAGGTACGGAGGCAAACATGGCAAGCGGTCCCGGCAAATTCGTCTGGTACGAACTTCTGACCACCGACCCCAAAGCCGCCGAGGCTTTCTATAGCAAGGTGTTCGGATGGCGCATGGACGCGGGCAAGGCCGCGGACATGCCCTACACGCATATCAATGTGGGCGATCACCCCATCGGCGGGATCATGGAACTGCCGGCCGAGCTGAAAGCCCACGGCGTGCCGCCGAACTGGTCGGGCTATGTGGGGGTCGACGACGTCGACGCCACCGCCAAGAAAATTGTCGCCGCCGGCGGTAAGATTCAGCGCCCCGCCGAAGACATTCCCAACGTCGGCCGTTTCGCGGTGGTCGCCGATCCCGCAGGCGCCGTGTTCCTGATCTTCAAGGGCATGAGCAACGACAACATGCCCCCGCGTCCGCCCATGGGCACGCCCGGCTTCGTCGACTGGAATGAACTCTACGGCGGCGATCCGGAAGCTTCTTTCAAATTCTATTCCGGGCTGTTCGGCTGGACGAAGAACCAGTCCATGGATATGGGCGAGATGGGCGTTTATCTGACCTTCGACATCGCCGGAGTCTGGTCCGGCGGCATGATGAAAACGCCGCCGCAGATGCCGATGCCGTGCTGGGTCTATTACGTCTTTGTCGACGACATCGACGCCGCCCATAAACGTGCCACCGACAACGGCGCCACCACCGTCATGGGGCCCATGGAAGTCCCGGGCGGCCAATGGATCGTACAGGCCATCGATCCGCAGAAGGCATTCTTCGCGATGGTGGGACCGAAGAAGAAATAGCGGGACCGAGCTTCTTGTTTTCTGGTCATCCTCGGGCTTGTCCCGAGGATCCAGGGTTGCCTGGCTGGATGAATGCCGAGAACGCGGCGCGTGCGCCATCTAAGGCGCTTGAAAACCCTGGATCCCCGGCATTCGCCGGGGATGACGAAATAACGAAAAGCTTTGCGAAAATTTACGACTTCGGCGTCCAGCGGAAGTGGACGCGCTCGTGGCCGTAACGCGGATGAACGCTTGTGCTTTCGGCCACGAGGCCTTCGCGCTCATAGAACTTTACGGCGCGGCTGACGATTGGCGTAGTGAGCGTAAATCCACCGGTCTGCTGCGCCTTGGCGAAATCGAGCAGGCGCTTGCCGATGCCGCGCGATTGCACGCGAGGTGCCACGAAGAGCTGGTGGAGGTGGCTTGGACTGATGGCCACGAAGCCGGCGACACGGCCGTCGGCGGTCGCCACATGCACGGACCATCCCCCGTCGATTTCCTTGGGCAGCCGTTCCCTCAATGTCTCAAGGGCGACGTGCTTCTCAAGGGGCACAAGCGCGGGGATGCCGGTGGAGTCCCAGGCGTCGTGCCAGATGGATGTGACGATTTCGAAATCCGATGTCGCGTAGGGCCGGATGGAAATTTCCATCGCCCGCGCTAGTACGCCCGCTCGATGCTGAAGTCGATAATATCGAGAAGCGCCGTCTTCGTCGGGCTTTCCGGGAAGATGCCGAGCGCGTCTCTCGCCACCGCGCCGTAGTGGCGCGCGCGATTGACGGTGTCCGCGAGGCTCGAGTGACTCTTCATGAGTTCCATCGCCCGGGCGAGATCGCCGTCCTTCTGGTCCAAGGTCTCGAGCGTGCGTTTCCAGAAGGCGCGCTCGCCGTCGTCGCCGCGGCGGAAGGCGAGGATGACGGGCAGGGTGATCTTGCCCTCACGGAAGTCGTCGCCCACGGTCTTGCCCAGTTCGGCCTGGCGGGCGGAGTAGTCGAGTACGTCGTCGATGAGCTGGAAGGCGATTCCGAGGTTGAGGCCGTAGACCCGCAAGGCCTCTTCTTCCACGTCCGGACGGTCGGCAACGACCGCGCCGATACGCGCCGCCGCGGCAAACAGTTCGGCGGTCTTCGCCTGGATCACTTCCAGATACTGCGCTTCGCTGGTCTCGGTGTCGTTGGACGTCAGAAGCTGATGCACTTCGCCTTCGGCGATGACGGCCGAGGCGCGGGAAAGGATGTGAAGCACCTTCAGGGAGCCGTCTTCGACCATGAGCTCGAAGGCGCGGCTGAAAAGGAAGTCGCCCACCAGTACGCTCGACTGGTTGCCCCAGATGGCGTTGGCGCTGGATTGGCCGCGGCGCAGTTCGCTGTCATCGACCACGTCGTCGTGAAGCAAGGTCGCGGTGTGGATGAACTCGACGCAGGTCGCGAGCTTGATATGCCGCTCGCCCACATAGCCGCACAGCTTGGTGGCGGCGAGGGTGAGCAGCGGGCGCAGGCGTTTGCCGCCGGCCGCAACGATATGGCCGGCAAGCTGCGGGATCAGCGCGACCGGGCTATGCATGCGCGCGACGATGGTGCGGTTCACTGCCCGCAGGTCTTCTTCGACCAGGCCGACAAGGGCGTCGAGCGCCTTGGATTTTGCCCGGCGGCTTGCTTCAAGATTGACGACAGTAGCCACGCGTATGTCCCATGCCCTAGGCGGCCGACATTTATCGGCCGCTACCCCAGAAAGTCCCCGAGGCGCATTCTAGTGTGGCGGATTTGAAGTTCCTAGGTCCTCTCGGCAGGCTCGTTTAGGAACTTCAAATCCATTAGCCACACTAAATTCAATGAATCTAGTGCCGCATAGGATTCCAAAGTTCGCAAGAACGCCCGCTGCGAGTGCGTGCGAACTTTGGAATCGCGGCACTAGTGGGATGGATTTGAAGTTCCTAGCGCCTGAAAAAGGCCGATTACGCGTCTTTCGGCAGCAGGATTTCAGCTCTTAGGCCGCCTCCAGCGCGATTGGAGAGCCTGAGTTCGCCGCCGTGGTTGAGCACGATGGAGCGTGTGATCGCGAGTCCCAGCCCCGCGCCGCCGGTTTCGCGGCTTCGCGAGCCTTCCAGGCGCACGAACGGCAACAGCGCCTTTTCAAGCTGGTCCTCGGGGATGCCGGGCCCGTCGTCGTCGATGACGATACGCACGAACCTTTCCGCGGTGGTGAGCGAGATGCGCGAGCGCTGGCCGTACTTCACGCCGTTCTCGGCGAGGTTGCGGATGGCGCGCCGGAGCGAGAAGGGGCGGCAGGTCGCGGCCACGGCGCGTTCCACCGTGCAGCTCACGTCCATGCCCACGTCCGTGAGATCGTCCACGATGCTCTCCACCAGCGACGAGAGATCCACCCGGTCCGTCCGCTCCGATACGGAATCCTCGCGGGCAAGGGCGAGGGTCGCTTCCGTCAGGTGGTGAAGTTCGTCGATGATCGCCAGCATTCGATCGCGGTTCTCCTCGTCGTCCACCAATTCCGCGCGGAGTCTCAAACCTGTGATCGGTGTGCGCAGGTCGTGGCTGATGGCGCCCAGCATCTGCGTGCGCCCTTCGATGAAGCGTCTCAAGCGCAGAGACATGGTGTTGAACGATTGGGTAAGGCCGCGAACCTCGGAGGTTCCGGATTCCTTGATCGGCTCCAGGGTGTCGCCGCGCCCGACCCGATCGGCCGCGCGCGAGAGCGCTCTCAGGCGCTGGGTGTTCAATCCCACGCCAAGGATAATGATCGTGCACGCGACCAGAAGAACGATGAGGTTTTGCTGAAGCTGCACTTCGACGTAGGCGGGCATGCCGGCCATCTGATTGTATTCGCCATTCAGCCACTCGCCGTCGGGCAGCATCACTGCGACGCGCCAGCGGGTGGGCGGGGAGCCGCGACCCGCCGCGGGCCGACGCGCAGCCGCGGCCCCGTACGCGGGATCTCCGCGCACCAGTTCCCATTGGGGAATAGGTTTTCCGGTTGCATCCAGGGCGGCGTAACTCCGGCCTCGTTCCGGCGGCGGTCCTCGGCGAGGTTTTGCGCCGCGCGGTTCGGGTCCCTCAAAATTTCCCCGCGCCGGGCGGTCGCCGTCCGGATCGAAGGCGGCGCCGGCGCTCTCCATCGGGCTCGGTTTTGCCCGCGGACGCTCGAGGCCTTCGAGACTGACCAGCGGCATGCCGGGCGTCACCGTTTCGCCCTCCGCGGGAGTCGGCGGACCGTCGGAGTCCGGCGGCACGTCACGGTCCTCGATCCGCGCGGACGGCGGCGTGGGCGTGTACACCCGGTATTTCATGCTGAGCGGGCGCAGATCGGGATACCAGAAAGCGCGCTTGTCGTCGGAGTCGATCAGACCCCAGGCCTCCGGAAGCGGCGGGCTGTCCGGCGAAGGTATCGACTCATCGGGCGCAAGCGAGGGTCCGGGCGCGATCCAATAGCTGAGACCGCCGGAATCCATGGAACGCAGCACGCGTGCGCGCTCTTCACTTGGGAGGGTCGCGAGAGTTTGCGACGCGCGGGCGAGGGTCGCGAAGAAGGCGCGGTCGACGTTGCTCGCGCGCTCTTGTTCGTGTTTTTCGACCAGATAGGCAAGGCTTGTGGCTTGGGTGATCGCAAGGCCGGCGATCAGAAGAATCGTAAGCCGCCCGGCGAGCGTTCCGAACCAGCCCAGCGCTTTCTTCACGCCGATCTTCAAGCTCATGCCTCGAATGTGACGTCCGTCGACCAGAGGTAGCCTTCGCCGCGAACGGTCTTGATGAAGTGCGGGTTCTTCGCGTCGGGTTCGATCTTACGCCGAAGTCGGCTCACTTGGATATCGATGGTTCGGTCGAAGATGTTGGGCTGCAGGCCGTGCGCAAGCTCGAGCAATTTATCGCGGTCCAGCACCGTCTTTGGATGGCTCAGAAACACCGTCAGCAGGTAGTAGTCCACCGTCGAGATCGGAACCATCACCCCGTCGGGATTGCGCAGTTCGCGTTCGCCCGCCTTCAGTTTCCATCCTTCGAAGGTGTAGGTCCCCTTGGCGTCGTTGTGCGGCGTCGCCGGCTCGTTCACACGGCGCAGGACATTTTTGATCCGCGCCAGCAGCTCGCGCTGGCTGAAAGGCTTGGTGACATAGTCGTCGGCGCCGATCTCGAGGCCGACGACACGGTCGGTTTCTTCGGCCATCGCCGTCAGAAGGATCACCGGTATCGCCGTGTTGGCGGCAAGATAGCGGCAGAGGCTCAGGCCATCCTCGCCCGGCATCATGACGTCGAGCACGACGAGATCGAACTGCTCGCCCGCGATGCGCGTACGCGCCGCCGCCGCATCGGGCGCCGTGGTGGCGCGCATGCCGTTTTTTTCCAGGAACTTCGCGAGCGGTTCGCGGATGTCGTAAGCATCATCCACGACCAATACATGCGCCCGATGGTCGCTCATGAAGTCCGATTGCCCCTGATGCCTCGCGGCATCCCCTTGAAGATGTTCTGTGTCCATGGCCGCGAGTGTAAATGCGGCCCGGCCCCTCGTGTGCATCACTCTGTATCATGTTTCGGCGCAAGGGCGCCCGCAAGAGCCGCCGTGGCCCAAAAACCTCGCTTTTCAAGCTCTTGGCCGCCTTCCGCGCCCCTTTTGCGATGCTACAAAACGATACATTGGAGCCGGGGCCCGATCCCCTAGATTTCGCGGGCGCCGCCGCTTCTCAATTCAAAGGGAGGAACCGTCTTCTGAGATTCGCGCCCAGATTATTGCCAACATTATTTTCGAGCCGATGCCGATGATAAATCAGCAGAACTTTGCCGCGCCTACGGCTACCATCCGTCCCGCTCGCCGGTCCCGTCGGCGGGCGTCCATGTATAGAGGCTGGTGAGGGGTCATGGCCAAGGTGCGCGCACCGGGAAAGAAGCCGAAGGCGAAATCGAAGCCGGCGCCGGCGAAGCGGCCCAAGGTTGATAGAGCGGCGGCGGCACCGAAGAGTGCTGCGCCCGCCGCCGATCCATTGCTCGAAGCCCTCAGCACCAGTCCCATTGGCGCTGCGATCTCGCGTATCTCTGACGGCGTCATTCTTTATGCCAACGCCGCGATGGGGCAGTTTTTCCATTTGCCGCCGGGTCGCGCGATCGGCCTCTCTACCGCTGACTTCTTCGTCAATCCGCAAGACCGCGACCACTTGATCGAACTCGTGCGCGCGAACGGCGGCGTGACGCGCCATTCCTTGTCCTTGCGTACGTCCGAGGGCAAACCGCGCCTTTCCTTCATCACCAACCGCCTCGTTCCGTTTCGCGGCGAGCCCGCGATCCTCACATGGGTCGAGGATCAGTCCGAGATCCAGCACAGAGAAGACACGGTCGAGTTCGGCGCCCGCCAGGTGGAATTGGTGAACCGCATCGCGGCCATCGCAAATCGCGCGGTGAATTTCTACGACGCCCTGCGCCAGGGCTCGGCGGAGATCGGCGCCTTTCTCGGCTGGCCGATCCGCCTCGTCTATCGTCTTGCCCACGGCGAGAAGGAGCGCCTCGAGATCGCGACCTTCGCCCTGGCCAAGGACCTCTTCGCCGATCAGTCCGTGAAATCCGCGGTGCTCGGAAAATCATTCAGCCGCGGCGAGGACCTGCCCGGCACCGTGCTCGCCACCGGCGCGTCCATCTGGGTCGAGGACGTTGCCAATGTGCCCAGCCTCACGCGCTTTTCCAAGACGCACAACATCATCGGCTCGGTGCTCGCCGTACCGATCAAGGCCGACGATCAGGTGGTCGCGGTGCTCGAGTTCATGAAGCAGATCCCGGCGGCGGCCGACGATCTCTTGAAGCTGACGTTCGAACGGGTCGGTTCGGAGTTGGGCCGCGTCTATTTGCGCGACCAGATCACGGTGGCGCTCCAGGAAGCACGTGCGGAAGCGGAATCCTCGACGCGCGCGAAAGCAAGTTTCCTCGCCGCCATGAGCCATGAAGTGCGCACGCCCATGAACGGCGTTGTCGGCATGGTGGACCTCGTGCTTCAGACCAAGCTCGACGACGATCAGCGCTCGATGCTGCAGACCGTGAAGGATTCCGGCCACGCGCTCATTAAGGTCATCAACGACATCCTCGACTTCTCCAAGATCGACGCCGGGCGCCTCGAAATCGAGTTCAGCGACATGTCGGTCACCAAGATCGTCGAAGACGTCGCGGCGTCCTTGTCGCCCAATGCGATCCAGAAGAACCTCAAGTTCATCACCTCCGTCGACCCGACGATCCCCGAGACGGTGAAGGGCGACGCCGTGCGCGTGCGCCAGATCCTCTCGAACCTGGTCGGCAACGCCGTGAAGTTCTCCTCGCAAGGCGATATCGTTATCGCCGCGCGCCGCCTGGAAGGCTCGCGCGGCGAAGTGCACTTTTCGGTCAAAGATCAAGGCATCGGCATTGCCCCGGCTGCGCGCCGCCGGCTGTTCGAGGAATTTTCACAGGCCGACAGTTCGACGACGCGCCGTTTCGGCGGCACGGGATTGGGCCTCGCCATCAGCCAGCGGCTCACCACGCTCATGGGCGGCGAGATCGGTGTCGAGAGCATTTTGGGCGAGGGCTCGAATTTCCACTTCACCCTGCCGTTCGGCGCGTCGAGTACAAAGGCAGCCGCGCGCACGCACACGCTGGAAGGTCTCAACGTCCTCATCGCTGCGCGCAGCGAGGCCTTGCGCGAGGCCGCGAGCGCCTATCTCGAGCACTGGAGCGCGACCACCGCGCAGGTCACCGATATTGACGAATGTATCGCCGCCGCCCGCGCGGCGCAGACCAAGGGAAAACCGTTCGACGTCATCGTCATCCCCGAGGTCGACGACCAGGCCGCGATCGCTGAGGTGCGCGGACGCTTTGCGCCGCCGTTCCCGCGCTTCGTCATCGGCCGCGACCCCGCGCATCCCGCCGACGCCCTGCGCAAGCTCGCGGAAGTGACGCTCGTCGACGTTAATCCCATGCGCCGGTCGTCGCTGATCGGCGCTGTCGCCGTCGCCGCGGGCCGCGCCAGCCCCGAGGTGCGCCATATCGAGCAGCCGGACGCCAGCCTCGATGCCGCGCCGCCGACCGTCGAAGAGGCGATCGCGCAGGGGCGTCTCATCCTTGTGGCGGAGGATCACCCGGCAAACCGCGAAGTGCTCCGCCGCCAGCTCAATCGGCTGGGCTTCGCCTGCGAGATCGCCGAGGACGGCCAGGAGGCGCTCGAGATGTGGCGAGCGAAGTCCTACGGCCTTGTGCTCACCGATTGCCACATGCCCGCCATGGACGGTTTTGGGCTGACCGCCGCCATTCGGAAGTCCGAGGAGAATTCGGGCCGACGCACGCCCGTCATCGCCATCACCGCCAACGTGCTTCAGGGCGAGGCCGAGCGCTGCCTCGCCGCCGGAATGGACGATTTCCTGCCCAAGCCCGTCGAGCTTAAGGTGATGAAAGGCGTGTTCGACAAGTGGCTGAATGGCACGACGCCGGCGAAGACGGCGCGCCCCCCCGCGGCCCAGGCTCCCGCCGGCGGGGCGCCCATCATCCTCGACCTCGCCAACATGCGTGAGACCTTCGGCGCCATCAACGCCGACGCCCGCGACATGCTGCGCTTCTTCGTGAACACGATCGCGCCGCTCGTGACCAAATACGCCGACGAGATGGAGCGGTCCGACATTCCGGCCGCCTTTGAGACCATCCACAAGGCGCGGGGAGCTGTCGCAAATGCGGGAGGCCGCGAGCTCGCCGCGATCATGGGCGACGTGGAAGTGGCGCTCGCGGCCCAGAATGTCGACACCGCCCGCGCTCGCAGCCAGGAAATCGACCCCGCCTGGCAGCGCCTGGTGAAGGCCATCAACGAGGTTTGATCCTCTCTTTCTCCCTCCCCTGAAAGGGGAGGGCGCAGGGAGGGGTCGTTTTCTGTTTTGCTGACTGGAAACCAGAAAACGACCCCCTCCTGACCTCCCCCCTTTCAGGGGGGGAGGAATAAAGGTTGAAGGTCCTTTTTCGTTTTTTCCCCAATCAAACGTGATTTAGACTCGCCGAACGATAACCGGGGGATGACGTGACGACGTTTCAGCAGCAAAAGGTTCTGGTCGTCGACGACGAGCCGTTCAGTCAGGGGCTGGTCGCGCAGATGCTGCGCCGCGCCGGCGCCGGCGAAGTTCTCGTGGCCGCCAACGGCTACGAGGCTCTCGACATGCTCGAGCGGCACGCCATCACCGCCATGATCATCGACTTCCGCATGCCCGGGATCCACGGGCTCGAGCTTTTGAAGCGCATCCGCACCGGCAAGACCGCCGCACCCCGCAATCTCATCTGCGTGATGCTCACCGGCCACGCCGTGCGCCATCTGGTCGGCCTCGCCATCGTGCTCGACGTCGACACGTTCCTCGCCAAGCCCGTTTCGCTCGAAACGCTGGCCAAGCATATGAACCGGTCGCTTCAGTACCGCTTCGAACCGCTTCCGGTCGAAGACTACGAAGCGGTCGATGTCCGCCACGCCGATGCGTTCCTGCGCACCGGCGTGCCCCAGCCGGCGGCCGAGAAGGCCAAGGACGACGAAGACGACATTTACATCGACGAGCCGAAGGTTGTGGCGCCCGCCGCGCCCGCCGGCGAAACGCGCGCGCCGCCCAAGGTCGACAAGCCCGCGGCCAAGGCGGATGCGAAAGCGCCCGCGCCGGCAAGGTCTGCGCCCGCGAAGCCCGTATCCTCGAAGCCCGCATCTTCGAAACCCACGTCCAAATCCGCTGCGAAGCCCGGCGCCGCGCCGGCGCCGGCGGCGGCCTCGAACCGCCCCTCGAAGCCCGTCAGCCTCTCCGACGTGCCCGAAGGCGCGGTCATCGCCAAGAACATCATCGGCAAAACCGGCACCTTGTTGGTCGCCGCCGGTACGCCCTTCCGCGCCCGCTACGCCCGGCGCCTCCAGGAGCTCAGCGACGTCGAAGGCGAGATCAAGGAAGTGTGGATCCACGAATGATTCCCTTCATCGCAGCGCTTGCGTTCATCGCCGCCGCTGCGCCGTCTCCCGCCGCCGCATGGGGCGATGTCGGACATCGCAGGGTCTGCGCCGTGACCTGGGACCATTTGACGCCGGACACGCGGTCGAAAGTGCTCGACATCCTGGACTTCAAGTCCCGGGAAGACTTCGAGGATTCCTGCAATTGGGCGGATGCCTATCGGGAAGGCCACCGGGAGACGGGGCCCTGGCATTATATAAGTGTGCCCAAAGGGGCCACCGAGGTGATCCTCGCGCGCGACTGCCCGGCCGAAGCCAGCTGCGCCGTCCGCGAGATCGAGCGCCAATTCGAGATCCTGAAGAGCAACGTGCCCCAGTCCGAGCGGCAAATGGCTTTGATGTTCCTCGCGCACTTTGTGGGCGACTTGCACCAGCCGTTGCATACCGGATTCCCCGACGATCGACGCGGCACGCAGATCAAAGTGAAGCTGTTCGGCGAAGACTGGACAATGCACGGCATCTGGGATTACGCGCTGGTGGACGCCGAGCCGATGGGCATCGACGAAGTCGGCGCAAGGCTGCGCGCGAATTTGCGTGATCCCTTCGACCCTGAAGCGCCGCCCATCGTCTGGGCGAACGAGAGTCTTACCATTTTGCGCGCTCCCGCCACCGCCTACGTCGGCAATCCCGGAAACGGGTTCGAGCTCGACGAGATCTACATTCAGCAGAACCGGCCCGTGGTGGTCGAGCGCATCCATCAGGCGGGCGTGCGCCTGGCGGTCTGGCTCGAACGCGCCATGCAGCACTATCCATAACGATCGTCATGGTCGAGCTCCTGCGCAGCGACAACCCGGTGCTCATCTCCGCGGTGATAGCTGCGCTGGCTGAGGTCGGCATCGACGCCGTGGAGTTCGACGGCATCGCCGACATCTATGGCGCCGCCTTCCCACGACGCCTCATGGTGCTCGAGGACGATCTCATCCGCGCCCGCCGCATCGCCTCCGACATCTGCCCGGAATTTCTCGAGCCGGAACGGAAGTAGTCGAAAATTATCTCAGAGATATTTCGCGGACTCCCTGTGTGCACCGCACGCAGGCCTTTCGCGCGAAAATTTATCGGAGATAATTTTCGAGCACACCGTCATCGGCCACGCGCTCCTGGTCGCCCGTGCGCATCCGGTGACGGCGCTCAGGTACGAATAAAAAAACGGGCGGCGCATTGCAGCGCCGCCCTTTGAAGCGTGACTAAAGGTTAGCCGCGATAGAGGTCGCGTTCTTTCCGGATCTCGACCGGCGTATACGGCGGCGTGGCCGCGTCGAATGCGTTCCAGCCCGAAGCACGATAGGCTGCGCCGCGGATGGCCGGATCGACGAAACGGTGGCGGCCCATGACTTCCCGCGCGACACCAATCCACTTGTCGTCGGTCTTCACGGAGACGAGCGCGCCGCCGCGGCGGATTCCCTCGGCGTAGACGTGGGCCTCTTCTTCGCTGATGCCGTGGGCGGTCAGTGCGCCGACGATACCGCCGGCGGCCGCACCCGCCGTAGCGCCCGCGACAGCGCCGGTGAGCGTCGCGACAAGCCAGCCGGCCGCCACGACCGGGCCGACGCCCGGAATCGCCATCATGCCGAGGCCGGCCAGAAGGCCCGCGCCGCCGCCGATCGCTGCGCCCGCGCCGGCGCCGATGCCCGCGTCTTTCGCAACGTGCTCGCCCTTGGTGTCAACATGATCCGGATCATTGGCGATGATGCTGATATGGCGATGCGGAACGCCCTTGGCTTCGAGTTCGGCCACGACGGATTTCGCCGTCGCGCAATCGTCGTACATTTTTGTGATGGTCTGGTCGTTCATATGATCTCTCCTGGGGGGAATTGAGGGGGAAAACGTGCGGCGCGATTACTTCGGCGTGCTGCTGCCGGTGGCGCTGCTGCCTGCTATGCCGGTGCCTGTCGTAATGTTGCCCTGATAATCGAGCGTCACGCCGACAGCTTTGCCCGCCTTCATCGCCTTGGCGTGCCAGATCGACGATTCTTCGTCTTTGCGCAGCTCGGTCACCTGCGTGTAGCCGTTGTCCGTGAAACGCTTGCGCGCCTGGTCTTCGGTGAAGCTGTTCTTTCCTGCGACCGGTGCTGCGGTCGTGCGTGCGGTGTCACTCGGGCTGGTGATGGCGGGCGGTGTGGTCGTGGTGCGCGCAGGTGCTGCATCTTGCGCTGTGGCGGCTCCGGCCGAAAACGCGAAGGCCGCAAGCGTCGCGAAAATCATTTTTTTCATTATTTTGCTCCTGGGGTGAATTTCTCCATCGGGCACACGCGGTCGCCTCGCGATCAGGGGGCTGATTGGAGAGCGTGCGTGCGCTATGTTCCGAAGGTCGGCGAGGCGTGTCTCACCGTCTCCATCAAACGGAAACGGTCACGCGCTGTTCCTCGCGCCGCCAGAAAGAAACTGGCGTACGCGACGAAGATTGGTTTGACATCGAGTGTGCTGGCGTGGCGCGGAGGTTTAGCGCACGCTCATGGCGAGCCGGCTCTGGTTCGCACGCACGGCCGACCACATCGGCGCCATCACGGCGCGTTGCGCGTCGAGCATCGCCGCCGTGGTTTGCACGGAAACCGACATCGCGGTCTCCCATAACGCGAACGGACCACGGCCCGATGAGGCGGCGCGCGCGAGCCTCGGACCGGCGGTCATCATCGCGGCGCCCAGGCCCCACATGGCCGATTGCGAGGCGAGCACCTTCTCGAACACCATGCGCGAGCATTCGCTCACAGATGCGGGTCCGCCGATCCGCCGTGAGATCACATCGGCCGCGCCCGCCGTCAATTCCATCGCGCGACGCGTATTCGTCGTTGCACGGGAAAGATTGCGCGCTGCTCCACGCACTGCCGCGCGTTTGCGTTTCACGCTCATTTTATATTTATCCTTTGTGATCTTGGGGGAGGCACAACGAGGCGGCCGGGAACTTGTTGCAGCGGATGCCGGCGTAACCCGTCCGGCCGGACGGTCTTTGAATTTTTGAGGGGAGGGCGCCTCCAATTTTGCAGGCATGTCCCGCCGCAAACAGTGCTAGCGTTTTGGCTTCAAGGGAGAGGGAGGAAATAATGCCCGCATATCTCGTTGCGACCGTGGCCGTTCACGATCAGCAGACGTATCTCAAGTACACGGTGCGCACGCCGGCGCTCATCGCCCGTCACGGTGGCAAATTTCTAACGCGCGGCAATCCGGTGCTGACGCTCGAGGGGATTCCGTTCAAGGACCGTATGGTGATCCTGGAGTTCCCGACGCAAGCTCACTGCGAAGCCTTTTTCAAAGATCCCGAATACGAGGAGGCCGCAGTCTTCAGGCGCGAAGCGTCGGTTGCCCAGATCGTTGTGCAAGAAGGTGTCACGAATACGGCAAACCCCGACGCACGCGTGTAACTGGCGTACGGGCAGATGCGGCGCACTCTGCAACTTTTGCACCCTGGGGGCGTTTAGCTCCCGTAACATTTCGAGGGTGCTTTTTTGATGTACCGTTATTTTCTTGTCTACGGAAAGAATCGGCGTGTCACGCTGCCGCCGATCGACGCCGCGAGCGCTGAAGATGCGGCGGTTTTTGCTACCAGATTCATGCGCAGCGAAGCTGCCATTGAAATCTGGGAGGGCACGGATCTCGTGCTCATGCGCAAGCGCGCCGCTCTCCAGCGCAAGAAGTGTCTCGAGCTTCTCGTCAGCTGATTCGCACGATAGTCCGCAGGCCTTCCCGTTTACTCGCCCGTTAAGAGCATGCGCCCTCAGGACAAATAGTGCGCCTTGGGGATATTGGGATTCTTGAGGGCCGCCACCCGCTCGCCCCCGGTCCACACTTCCATCGCCCTATAGTCCTCGCCCGCGAGGCGCAGGCTCGCCTTCGCGACCGCCTCCAATGGCTCGCGCGCGCGCACAAGAAAGGGAGGGCGCGGCGCGCCGGCGCGGGTGATGCTGCGGCACATATACGTCGTCATTGAATATTCCTTCAGGGAGTCAACGACGCTGGCACGCTCCATGTTTCACAAAGACAAACGACCCCCACTTCGTGGGGGCCGTTTGGGCTGGGGGGACAGCCTGCTCGGGCAATCGGGGGACTAACCGAGGTGCCGCCCGCATAGTTCGCCGGCGCGTCGCGTCAACGTCCGCACACCGAACTTCTCCTTCATGTCATAGCAGGCGACGCGCGCGCGCGTCGCTTCCGCCTATCGGCAGCGGATGACCCGGGTCTGCACACGCGAGTCCGCGGTGATCCTCGCGGCATTCTCGTAGCCGGCCGGGCAGGCGGCGTAAGCCTGAGCATCGCAATCGGCGTCGAGGCCGCGGCCGCAACTGAACGTGAATGTTCCAGGCATATCGATTTCGTTTTTCACTCTGGTGCGGGCGCTGGCGCTCAGTACAACAAGCGCGAGCGGTGCGGCAAGAATTACGCGGGCGAGTTTGGGCATTCGTTCCTCCTTGTTATGAGAGGCTAACGCCGTTCCGTGCGGAGAGGTTTCCGAGCACGTCATCTCGCGAAAGGCGAGCCGGCGGCGGCGCCGAGCCCCTCATCGCGCGCGAACGTACACTCCACTCACTCCAAACTGGTAATAATAGACCGACCTGTATAAAGTCGCTCCCCGTGGGGAAATTCAACGCGCGGTTCTGCCAGCTAAGCGCGTGCGGGGGTAAAAATTCGGGCCGGAATCAATGGTTTCTTGATTCAGGTCAAGTCGAATACAGGGGAAGGAGTTGTAAGGTGCGTCTCAATATCGGTAATCAATTCCTACGAAGTGGCGTCCAGAAGGACGGCCCCTTCGCAAGGGCGGGAACGACGCTTGAACGATACGGACGACCTTGCCCCCACGGGGCGGCGCGGAGCGACGCGCCTCAAAATCCTCGAAGCAGCCTACGATCTCTTTTCCGCCCACGGCGTGACATTGGTTGGCGTGGACACCATCAGCGCGCGCTCCGGCGTCGCCAAGATGACGCTCTACCATCACTTCCGTGCGAAAGAGAATCTCGTCTTGGCTTACCTTGATCTCAGGGCGAAGCGCTGGACGGTCGGTTGGTTGAAAGCAGGAGTGAAGGCGAGGGGCAAAACCCCACGCGAACGTCTGCTGGCGATCTTCGATCTGTTCCATGACTGGTTCGAGGCCGACGGCTTCGAAGGCTGCCCCTTTCTCCGCATCATTTGTGAGTCCGATGTTGGCTCGCCCGTGCATAAGGCGACGGCCCAGAAGCTCGGCCAGATCCAGAACTACGTCGGGCAGCTTGCGCGCTCCGCACTGGTGTCTGACCCGCAAGGCCTCGCCAGCGCGTGGATGATGCTGATGGAAGGCGCGATCATGAGCGCCCGCAGCGGCCAGACCGACGCCGCCCTCAAGGCCAAAAAGGCCGCGGCCGTGCTCCTGGACGCCTGGGGCAACAAAGGCGCCAAGAAAGCGGCGAAGGCCGTGCGCAAGCCCGCCGCCAAGAGAAAGCCGACGCGCTAGACCCGCTTCTCGGCTATCCTCTCCGGCCTATGGTTCCACCGGATTCTGCTACCACCGACGATCGCCTTCTGGACGGCCGCGTGCATATTCGCCAGCCCGTTGCCGGCTACCGCGTCGCGGTCGACCCTGTGTTGCTGGCGGCCGCCGTGCCGGCGAAAGCGGGCCAGCTTGTGCTCGACGCCGGCTGCGGCACCGGCGCCGCCATGTTCTGCCTCGCCGCCCGCGTGCCCGGTGTGAAGCTCACGGGCCTCGAGGTGCAACCTTCACTCGCCGCCCATGCCCTGGCCGGCATCGCCCTCAACGGTCTTCAGGACACGGCGCGTATTGTCACCGGTGATATCGCGCGCGACGTTCCCGGCCCGTTTGACCCCAAGCTGTTTGACATTGTCATGACAAACCCGCCGTTCGGCGAAAGCGGAACGCCGCCGCCGGACGACAGCCTCGCGCGCGCCCACATGGAAGGCGAGGTCGATCTCCCCGGATGGATCATGCACTGCCTCGCAGCGCTGAAGCCTAAGGGCCGACTGGTGATGATCCACCGCGCCGACCGTCTCTCCGACATCCTCGCCGCTCTTTCCGGCCGCGCCGGCGACATCCGGATCCGGCCCATCCACGCGAAAGTCGGTCAACCTGCCCGCCGCGTGATCGTCGACGCGGGGCTGGGCCGCCGCACACCCGACACGCTCCTGCCTGCTCTTGTGTTGCACGAGGGTGACGGTGCGTACACCGCCGCCGCGGACGCCGTGTTACGCGGCGCTGGCGCGCTTCTATAAAGCCTAAGGCCGGGCTACACTCCTTCCATGGAAATACTCGACCGTATAAACGACTTCCTCGCGGACCACGGCGTCGTGCGCGCGAAGTTGCCGACGCCCTCCGTGGCCGTGGTGCGCCTTCAGGGCATCATTGGCGCCGTCGGCATGGGCCGGCGCGGGCTTAGTCTCAACGGCCTCGATCAAACGCTGAAGAAGGCCTTCACGAAGCATGTGCGCGCCGTGTGCCTGCAGGTGAACTCGCCCGGCGGCTCGCCGGTGCAGTCGGCGCAAATCGCCGCGCGCATTCGCCAGCTCTCCAAGGACAACAAGATTCCCGTCTTCGCCTTTGCCGAGGACATCGCCGCCTCCGGCGGCTACTGGCTCGCCCTTGCCGCGGACGAGATTTACGCCGACGCCATGTCGGTGGTCGGCTCCATCGGTGTCATCTCCGCGAGCTTCGGCTTTCAGGATCTGATTGCGAAGATGGGTGTCGAGCGCCGCGTGCATGCGCAAGGCGAGCACAAAAGCTTTCTCGATCCCTTCAAGCCCGAGAACCCCGAGGACATCGCCCGCCTCGACACGATCCAGAAGGACATCCACAAGCAGTTCATCGCCTTCGTGCGCCAGCGCCGCGGCGATCGTCTCACGGCGTCCGACGACACCGTCTTCAACGGCGACATCTGGACCGGCGAGCGCGCGCTCGAGGTCGGCCTCGTCGACGGGCTTGGGGACATGCGGACGATCATGCGCCGCAAGTACGGTCCCGATGTGCGCTTCCTGACCATCGAGCGGCCCATGAGCTGGATCGAACGGCGTCTCGGCCGCATCGGCTTCCAGGCGCCCGCTGCCGCCGACGAGCGCATGGGCTGGGCTTCGGACCTCATCGCCGCCGTCGAAGAGCGCGCCCACTGGGCGCGGTTCGGGCTCTGATGATCTCCGTTCTGAAAGTTCTCTTCACCATCGGCGTCATTATCGTCGTCTATCTCGGGTTCAAGTACCGGTGGCGGCTCAACGATATGAGCCGGGCCGCGGCGCGGATGGCCGGCGTGGACATCAAGGCGCCCGAGGCCCGCTCGGGGCCTCCCGCGGTCCAGGACCTCGTGCCCTGCCGTAAATGTGGCGCATATGTCGCGGCGGGCACCGTTTGCTCCTGCGAAAAGGCCTGATTCCTAAGGCTTCTGTTGATTCCAGGGCGGTCGGTGGGTAGCTTCGCCCGCTCCTTAGATGTGTGGATGAGACTGATGGCCCGCGCCGCCAAAAAAAGCCCAAAATCGAAGGCCAAGCCAAAGGCCAAAGCGAAGGTTAAGCCCTCTGCCAAGAAGGCGACGAAAGCCGTGAAGGTTGCCGCGGTTTCCAAGGCCGCGCCGGTCGTCGCGCGCAAAGCCTCGGCGAAACCGACCAGCTTCCAGG
>CAMDOZ010000023.1 GCA_945903705.1 Fidelibacterota bacterium
AGTACAGGAACGGCGAAGCTGCGCAATCGGCCATGGTGAAGGTGTCACCGGCCGCCCAGTGGGTTCCATCGAGATGCGCCTCGAGAACATTGTAAGCGGTGGCAAGGAGTTTCCTTGCGACCTCAACCCCGTAAGGGTCGCCCTTCCCGGCGGGGCGAAAGTTGTCGACGACGATCTTCGCCATCGGATCGTTGATGTAGAGGTCGAAGAATCGGTCCCACTGACGTACACGGCGCGCGAGATCCGGGTCCGCAGGGACCAGCTTCACCGGACCGGGGTAATGCTGGGCCAGGTATTCGACGATGATGGTCGACTCCGGCACCGTCTCGCCGCGCGCGTCGTCGCGCAGCACCGGAAATTTCCCGATCGGCCAAAGTTTCTTGAGTTCACCCGCCGACGCGGGGTCCCCCAAGTTGATCACCTTCGGCGTGAAGGGCGTTCCATTTTCATAAAGCGCCAGCACCGCTTTCTGGCAGTAGGACGAGAAGGGGTGGAAGTAGAGCGTGAGCGACATGGGTGACCTCAAGATTTCAATGATTCGCCGAGGCGGTCGAGCCCTTTGGCCGTTCCGCGTTCACGGCTGCCGCCGTCCACATAGGCATCGAGATAGACGCCCTGCTCGGTGAAGGTGAGGCGTGTGCCCTTGTCCTTCGGCTCGATTTCGACCGTCGCCAGCGAAACCGAGATGCGCGTTGTGTCCAGGTACATGTCGTAACTGAAGATGATGCGCCGGTTGGGCACGATGTCCCAGAAACGCGCCTCGAACGCATGCACTGTGCCGCCTTTCGGCCCACCGCGATTGGTCTCGCGCCCGCCCACCCGGAAGTCGATCTTGTGGTCGGCCGGCCCCCATTCTTTCGGGCCGCTAAACCACTTCGTCTTTTCTTTTGAATTCGCGAAGGCCTGGAACACCCGTTCGGGCGCGGCGTCGTAGACGCGCTCGATGGAAAACGTCGCGTGCGTCGATTGTCGTTCGCTCATATGCGTCGCCTCACGTCTTGTCCGCCGGTTCCGCGGTCTCTTTGAGAAACTCTCCAAGCCGGTCGAGGCGCCGCTCCCAGAAGGTGCGCCGCTCCGTGACCCACTGCTCGACCGTGCGCAGCATCTTGGTTTCGACCGTGCAGGTCCGCACACGTCCGACTTTCTTCGTGCGCACCAGCCCGCTTTGCTCCAGCACGTGAAGGTGCTGCACCACCGCCGGCAGCGACATGGAAAGCGGCTTCGCGAGATCGCTGACGCTGGCCGGTCCCTTGCATAGGCGGTCCACCATTGAGCGGCGGGCCGGATCGGCAAGGGCGTGAAACACCCGGTCGAGTCTCGTTTCATAGTTAAGCATTCACTTAAGTATCATCGCGCGAATTCGCGTTCAAGAGAGAAAGTGAAATTTGCGGGGAAGCGGTGGCGGCGAGCGGTCTAGAGTTCGACCAGCGTCTTGAAGCCGCCCCAGATCATGCGCTTGCCGTCGAAAGGCATCTTCTTGATGTCGAAGTCCTTCATCAGCTCCGGATCGGACATGACCTTCTTATTGATGCGGTCGCGATCCTTGCGCGACTTGTAGACGATCCACGAGAACATCACGGTCTCGTTTTTCTTGAGCTTCACGCTCTGCGGAAATGATGTCCACTTGCCCGGCTTTACATCGTCGGCAACGCACTCATGGAATGACAGCGCGCCATACTTCATCCAGATCTTGCCGGCCTTCGTGGCCATGGCCTTATATTTTTTTATCTTCTTTTTCGGCACCGGAACTACGAATCCATCGACGTAGGGCATATCCGTTCTCCTCAGAGGTTGCGTCCCAGCCGCACTAGTCGTGCCGTGCCGCGGAACGGCCTGTCAACTGCTTGTGGAGCCGGGGCGTCCTAAACCGTGTATTGCAGTTTGGCGTCACAAGCCCGTGCAACCGCTCGATTTCCCCCCAAACCGCCTGGACTCGTCTCAATTAGCGGTTATCCTTTGCCCGCCCTGAACGCGAGCGGCGTATCGCCGCATGCAAACAAGCAAGTGGGAGGATCTCATGAGCAAGATGTTTCAATTGGCCGCCGGCGCGTTGATCGCCGTCGGAATGTCCTTGGGCGCGCAAGCTGCGGACGCGCCGATGAAGTACACCGCGACGATGACGTCCGCCGAAGAAGTGCCGGCCAACACCAGCACCGGCAAAGGCAGAGCCGAGCTCATGCTGAATGCCGCGACCAAGGAACTCACCTGGAATATCACCTGGGAAGGTTTGACCGGAGACGCGGTCGCCGCCCACCTTCATGGCCCGGCCGACAAGGGCGCCAACGCCGGCGTGCAGGTTCAGCTCGGCGTGCAAGGTACGCCACCGAAGAGCCCGCTGACGGGTAAGGCGACGCTCACGGACGCGCAGATCGCCGACCTCAATGCCGGCAAACTCTATGTGAACGTCCACACGCCGATGAACAAGGGCGGCGAGATCCGCGGCCAAGTCGGGAAGTAAACGCCTCATCCCATTCGACGGAAAAGGCCGGGCTGGACCCGGCCTTTTTCTTTTATACTCGCCGGATGCTGCCCTCCGCTCCGCGCGACGACGACATCATAGAGCTGCCGCCGCAGGGGAGCCCGGCGCCGCCCCGCACGCCGTTCCGCTACATCGCGCACTATCTGCGCGCGGGTCTCGTGGTGCCGGTCGTAGGCATGGCCCTGCTCATCAGCATCTCTACGGCGCTCGAGACGTTGCAGCCGTACTTTCTTGGCCAGTTGATCGGAACGCTCACGAATCCACCGACCGACGCGGATCCCGCGCGGGTCGTGCCGTGGTTCGCGGCCCTCTGCACCACTTGGCTTGGCGGGTACCTCTTTGCGCACCTCTACAATTCCTATGCCCACATGAAACTGACCGACCTTCGTCTTCGCATGCAGGACGAGATGTTCGGTTACCTCCACGGTCACGCACCGCGCTATTTCATGGACAACGCCAGCGGCGGCCTGGTGCAGAAGATCCGCCAGGCCGGCAACGCCGCGCATGTGATCATCGATTATCTTTGCTCCAATATCGTCCGCCTTAGCGTGATGTTCGCCATCACCATCACGATGATCGTCAACCAGGCGCCGGATATGCTCCTGCCGTTTGGGATTTTCATGATCGTCTTTACGGCGATCGCGGCCTTCACCGCACAGCGGTTCCGTCACGCCGCCAAGGATACGGCCAAGACCGCGGCGGACGTCGTCGCCCGCATGGTGGATTCCGTCACGAACTGGGACGTGGTGCGCAGCTTTGCCCGCGCGGTCTACGAACGCGCGACGATGCGGCCCCTCAGCGCCGCCGAGCGCGCCGCGCAACTCAAGCTCCGCTTCTCGGTCTCGGCCATGCGCGTGACGCTTCACATTCTCAGCGTCGGGTTTCTCGCCTGGCTCGCGTGGCAAAGCCTCGAAAGCGCTGTCGCCGGAACCATGACCGTCGGCGCTTTCGCCACCGTCATGATGCTGTCGTTCATGGTGGCCACCAGCATCCGCAGTCTCGGCGACAATCTTTTTGTCTACTTCGAGTATTACGGCATCCTCTCCGAGACCTTGACCACGATCCTGGCCGGGCACGAGATCGTGGACGCGCCGGACGCGAAGCCTCTGCGCATAACAGGCGGCGCCGTCAGCTTCGAACACGTCAGCTTTTCCTACGGCGACGGCACGCCGGTGTTCATCGACTTCTCTCTATCCATCCAGCCCGGCGAACGCGTGGGGTTGGTGGGGCCGTCCGGCGCCGGCAAAAGCACGCTGATCAAGCTCCTCCGCCGTCAGTTCACCTTCGAAAGCGGGCGTATCGTGATCGACGGACAGGATATCACCCACGTCAGCTGGGATTCCTTGCACGACTGCGTGGCCGAGGTGCCCCAGAACCCCAGCATCTTCCACCGCTCGGTGAGCGAGAATATTCGTTATAGCCGCCCCGACGCTCCGGAATCGGAGGTGATCGCCGCGGCAAAGCTCGCCCACTGCCACGAATTCATCGCTTCACGTCCCGAAGGCTACGATTCAATCGTGGGTGAGAAGGGCATGAAGCTCTCGGGCGGCGAGCGGCAACGCGTCGCCATCGCGCGCGCGTTCCTCAAGAACGCCCCTATCCTTATTCTGGATGAAGCCACCTCATCGTTGGACAGCGAAGCGGAGCACTTGATTCAAGACGGATTGCTCACCCTCATGAAGGGACGCACGGTCATCGCCATTGCGCATCGTCTGTCCACCATCGCGCACCTCGACCGCATCGTCGTGCTTGACCGCGGGCGGATCGCGGAACAAGGAACCCACCGCGAGCTGCTGGAGGTGGGCGGCAGCTATGCCAAGCTGTGGCAGCGTCAGGCCGGAGGTTTCATGTGATTACGCTCTATCAATTCCGTGCGCAGCCCGGCCTGCCGAACCCCAGCCCTTTCTGCATGAAGCTCGAAACCTACCTGCGCATGGCGGGGCTGGCCTATGAAGCGCGCGCGGTGCTGCGCCCGGGGTCGCGCACGGGCAAGTGCCCCTACATCGTCATCGACGGCGAGACGCTTTCGGACTCCAGTCTGATCATCAATACCCTCGAAAGCCGCTTCGGGCATCCGGTCGACGGCAAGCTCACCCTCGCGCAGCGCGGCGAATCCCTCGCGTTCCAGCGCATGCTGGATGAACATCTCTACTGGGTCGCGGTATATGGACGCTGGGTGGCGCAGCCCACTGCCCTTCGCCGCACGTTCCTCGAGGGCCTTGGCATCCCGCGGTTTCTGTCGGGTGTCGCGGCCTGGGCCGGCCGGCGCCGCTACCAGTCCGTCCTCAACGCCCAGGGCATCGGGCGTCATTCCCCGGAGGTCATCTGGCAGTTAGGGATTTCCGACCTGCAGGCGATTGCGCATTGGCTGGGCAATCGCCCCTTTGCCTTTGGCGATACGCCGACCGTTCTCGACGCGACCCTTTACTCCTATGTCGGCAACATCGCGAGCTCGCCCTGGGACAATCCGTTAAAGAATGCGGCGCTCAAGCATCGCACCCTCATGGATCATTTTTCGCGGATGCTTGCGCGTTACTTTCCCGAACTAGCGGCGTAACGATTCGAGTTGTGGTAGACTCTCCGGCAGCACGTCATCTCCGGGGGGAGTCATGTTCCGTCGCGCGACCGCGCTCATTTTTATTCTAGGCCTTGCCGCCTGCGCCGAAGGGACAGCGGTCACCGCAAACAATGCGCCCAGCGCCGCCGACGAGGCCGCCGCCGGCTCGAGCGCCCAGCTCATGGTCCTCGCGAAGGGAACGGCGCTTCCGGCCGGCTATAAGATCGACCCCAGCCGCACCATGATCTTCGGCACCGACGAAAAATGGACCGGCCGCTTGACCTATACGGCCGCGGGGTCCGCCGACGAGGTGTTCGATTTTCTCCACAGGGAAATGCCGAACTTCGGTTGGGTCGAAATCTCGGCCATGCGCTCGGAGAACAGCCTGCTGACATTTTCGTCCGAAAGCACGGGCCGCCTCGCCACGATCAATATCCGCCGGGGGTCCGTCATCGGATCCACCCTGGTGGACATGGTGGTTGCGCCGCAGACCGGCGGCTAACCTTTCAGAAGCCCGGCGTCCCACGCCGCGCGGTAGTCTTGGCGCAATACGTTCTTCTGCACCTTTCCCATCGTATTGCGCGGTAGCGTCTCGGCGAACACGATCATCTTCGGCACTTTGTAGCTCGCGAGCCCGGCCTTCAGCGCCGCGCGCACCGCATCGGCGGACAGCGCTTGTGCACCGGTATTCATGGTGACGATGGCAAGACCCGCTTCGCCGAAATCGGGATGCGGCATGCCGACCACGGCGGACTCCGCCACACCCGGCAGGCCGTCGATCACGGTTTCGATTTCCTTCGGGTATACGTTGAAGCCGCCGGAGATCATCATGTCCTTCGCCCGGCCGACGATATTCACCATCCCGTCGGGATCGAGCTGGGCGAGATCGCCGGTCTTGAAGAATCCGTCCACCGTGAAATCTTCCGCGGTCTTCTCCGGTTTCTTCCAGTAACCACGGAAGACGCTCGGCCCCTTGATCTGGATTTCACCCGTCGTGCCGTTAGGCGTCGGCTGGTTTGTCTCGTCGGCGACACGCAAGGTGAGGCCGGGCAGCGGCCACCCCACCGCGCCGGCCGTGCGCGGCCGGTCGATATGAGCGCTGGTGATGATGCAGGCCTCGGTCATGCCGTAGCGCTCGAGGATCTGTTTACCGGTGCGTTCTTCGAAGGCGCGGAAGGTTTCATCGAGCAGCGGCGCCGATCCGCTAATGAAGAGGCGCACGGTGCGCGCCGCCTCCTTGGTGAAAGCCGCGGTCGCGAGAAGGCGCACGTAGTAGGTGGGCACGCCCATGAACACCGTGGCTTTGGGAAGATCGCGCACGACGTCTTCCGACGTGAAGCGTGGATGGAAGATCATCCCGGTACCGTTCATCAGCACCGTGTTCAAAGCTACGAACAGTCCGTGCACGTGGAAGATTGGCAGGGTGTGGAGCAGCACGTCGCCGGGCCCGAACTTCCACACCGCGTGCAAGGCCTTCGCATTGGACGCCAGATTGGCATGGCTCAGCATCACGCCCTTCGGTTTGCCCGTCGTGCCCGATGAATAAAGAATCGCCGCGAGGTCGGTTTCAGAGCGCGCAAACGATCCATTGATTGGCGGAAGGCTGGACGCCCGGTTCATCAGCGTGCCCTGTCCGTTGACATCCATCGTCAGCACGTGCGGAACGCCGCGCGCTTTGCAAACATCCGCGAGCGCCGTCGCGCTCGCGTCGAGCACCACGACCGCCGGCTCGGCGTCGGCGATGAAATAGTCGAGCTCGTCGGACCGGTAGCCCGTATTCATGGGCAGGAACACGGCTCCGGCCTGCAGGCAGGCGAGGTACAGGAAAACCGCTTCGGCGGATTTTTCCACCTGCATGGCGACCCGGTCGCCGGGCGCCACCTTCAGCTCGAGGAGCAGAGCCGCAATCCGTCCGGAGATGGTCTCAACGTCCTCATAGGTGAAGACGCGTCCCTCCGGCCGGGTGATGAACGGACGCGACCTATCCGCGGGGAAGCGCGTCCGGAAAATTTCGAAAAGGTTTGCAGTCATGGCCGGCCTTCATATGCGGAAAGGGACCGGCGAGGCGAGGGATCAGATGGAGATGTTCACCGACTGGCCGCGGTTCGGATGCGGGCTCGGCTCCTCCTGGAGCTTCACCGAAGGCTCGGGCGGCGGCGGGGGCGGATTGGCATTGGTCGGCGGGCCGGGATCGCGGGCCCGGGCGCTCGGCGTCTGCTGGAACGCGAGATTGTTGACGGCGCTGGTGTCGCTCATGGCGCCCACCCTAGCGGTTCAACTGTAGAGTGCAAGTTCGATGCGGAAACGCTCGGAATAATAAGGCCTTAGCCCCCGGCGGCGTCCGGCAGGAAGGCCTGCAGGGGCGTGTTTGCATCCGCCAGGAGACTCGGGTCGGGGCGGACCCGGTGCGAGATCAGCTTCTTCGATTGGAGGAAGTCCTTGGCCATGTTCACGGCCTGACAGGCAACGAAGACTCCGTCCCGGAGATAGCAGGCGGAAAATTTACGCGCGTCCACGACGCCACGGATCACCACTTGGTCGCCGGGTTTGGAAATGCCGGCCATCTGCAATTTGAGATCGTATTGGTCCGACCAGAACCACGGCACTTCGTCGTAGGGAACCGGCGCTCCGACGATCGCCAGGGCCGCGGCCTTGCCTTGGCCGAGCGCGTTGGGAACCGATTCAAGGCGCAGGCGTTCGCCGCTCACGCGCGACGGGTGATTGGTGCAGTCGCCGGCGGCGTAGATGTCGGGGTCGTTGGTGCGGGCGCACTCATCGACCACGATTCCGTTGTCGACCGGAAGGCCCGCTTCCACCGCGAGTTCCACGTTGGGCACGATTCCAATGCCGATCACCGCGAGATCCGCATCGATGGCCGTGCCGTCGCTGCAGCGGACGCGCGCAAGGCGCCCCTTTCCCTCGAAGCCGCTGACCGTCTCCGATGTGCGCACATCGACGCCTGCGTCGCGATGGACCTTCTCATAGAAGCGCGACATCTCCGGCGCGACCACGCGGTTGAGAACGAGCGGCATCATTTCGAGAACGGTGACTTTGCAGCCGCGCTTGACGGCGACGGCCGCCACCTCGAGACCGATGTAGCCGCCGCCGACGATGACCACGCGCGCGCCCGCGGTTAGACGATCGCGAAAGCCCAGCACATCGTCGACATTGCGCAAGTAATGAACGCCGGGCAGCTCGGTGCCGGGCGAGATCATCCGGCGTACGCGGCCGCCGGTCGCGAGCACGAGTTTGCCGTAGGACAACACTTCGCCGTTTGCGAGGCCGATCGTCTTCTGCACGCGATCGATGTGTAAAACCGCGGTTTTCAAGCGTAAGTCGATGCCTTTGTCGGCGTAGAACGAAGGTGGGCGCATCGACATGCGCTCGATCTCGACATCGCCCGCGAGGAAGCCTTTCGAGAGCGGCGGGCGCTCGTAAGGTACATAAGCCTCGTCGCCGATGACGGTGATGGACCCGGTGAAATGATTCTGGCGCAGAAAGATCGCGGTCTGCGCGCCCGCTTGCCCCGCGCCGATGATGAGGACGTTGTCGCTCATGATGTAATGAAAAGAGCGCCTTCTGATTCGGCGGCGTTATTCTTTGATGGCGTCGCCCGCCACCAAGGTGTCGATCTGCTCCTGCGTCAGGCTCGCCCTCATTTCTTCCTTGCTCATGGGCGTGCGCGGGCCCTTGCCGCGCTTTTCCTCGCCCTCGGACATGACTTCCGAACGGCGGCGCCGGTCCGGGCCGAAGTAGGGGCCGATGTCCACAAAGGGACGCGGGCGCTCGATCACTTCGCGGATGCGCAGGATCAGGCTCTTGGCATTGAACGGTTTTGCGACGTATTCGGTCACGCCGCTGTTCCGCGCGAAGATCACTTTCTCGCGCCGCGTTTCCGACGTGATCATGATGATCGGCGTGAAGCGGATGTTGTTGTTCTTTTCGGCGCGCACGGACTTCAGGAACTCGACGCCGCTCATGGGCTGCAGCAGCCACTCGGTGATGACGATATCCGGCGCCCAGCTGCGCATGATGCCCATGGCTTCGCCGCCGTGATGCGCTTCGTCGATGCGCTTGCAGCCCAGCGTTTCCAAAATGCCTTTGATCACGCGCCGCATGTAGGCACGGTCGTCGACCACCAGGAAGCTGATGGGCTTTAAATAGTCTGACGTCGGCGAAGCCATTGGTACGTGCTCATTCCCCTTGAGTGGACGTAGCGCTTCACCGGCGCCTTAGTCCAAGCCCGTGTTCGGGAGCATATTTTGGAAGTTTTAAGGTATTCTTTCCATGGCACAACTCAAAGGTTTTGAAGGACATACCGTGAACCCGCACAAGCCGGCCCTGGCCGACCATGCCCCGCGCACCTGGCAAAGGATGCTCTCCGGCCGGCGGCTCAATCTGGTCGAACCCTCGCCCCTGGACATCGAGATCGAGGACATCGCCCTGGGCCTCGCCCGGAATACCCGCTGGAACGGCCAGACCCGCGGAGCCCACGGTTGGAGCGTCGCCCAACATTCCGACCTTACGGTTGAGATCATGCGGCGGCTGAAACCGCGCGCGCCGGCAAGTCTGCTCATGGCCACCAAGCTTCACGACGCGTCCGAATACGTCACTCACGATCTCATCACGCCATTGAAGGCCGTGGTGGGCGACGTGTTCAAAGAGGTGGAGCGGCGCCTGACCGCCGCGATCTACATGCGCTTCGGATTGAAGGCGACGCTCTCGCCCGCCGACAAGGCGTTGGTGAAGAAGGCCGACCGCATCGCCGCCGCCACGGAAGCCGTTCAGCTCGCCGGTTTCACGGCGGCCGAATGCCGCACCGTCCTCAGCTTTACGGAAAAGCCGCTCAAGGACGTGACACTGACGCCGCTTCCGGTAGCCGAGGCCGAGCGCAAGTTCCTCGAAGGTTTCCGCGAGCTGGAAAAAGCGCTCGCCCTGCAGTCACGCTAGGGCATGTTCCGGAAAAGTGTAGGCGCCCGCCGGCCCTAGGCCGGCCGATCACATGAGAAGCGCGCCTTCGCGCGCGTCCGATAAGAACATGCCCAACGTACAAAAGGAGAATCACGTGAGCCCCTTCGCCGTCACGCTCTATGTCATCGGTGCGCTGCTGGCGCTGATGTCGGTCGCGGCCGACGCCTTCGCCGCCCACGGTCTCGTCACCATGGCGCCCGCGATGGAGCAGGCCGTCGTCTGGTTCAAGGAAGGCGCAAACTTCCAGATGAATCACGCGCTCGGTCTTTTAATCGCTACCGTCGTCGCCGAGCGGCTTGTCGCGGGACCCCCGCGCGCGGTCTTGCGCCTCGCCGCCGTGTCATTTGGCGCGGGCGCGGTACTTTTTCCCGGCGCGCTTTACTCCATCTCTTTCGCCGGCCCGGGCTTCTTCGCGCCGTGGGGCGGCTTTGCTGCTATGATCGGCTGGCTGTTATTCGCGGTCGGCGCCGTCATGGGAATGTCACGCACGGCCGGGAGCAAAGGGGGAGGATCAAATGTTTGACGACTTCAATTGGCTCGGGGCCATTGCCGCAGCCGTCGCCGCCATGGTCATCGGTTTTGTCTGGTACTCGCCGGTTCTTTTCGGCACCGCATGGATGAATGCTCTCGGCAAGCGCATGGAAGAACTCGGCAGCCCTAAAGTGGCCGTCCCAAATGCCCTTGTTATGAATCTGATTTCAGCACTGGTTCTCACGCATGCCATTAAGGCGATGGGGGCCGAAACTCTGATGGAGGCCTTGCATATCGCCCTTGGGCTGTCGGTGGGACTGATCGTCACCAATCAGCTCATGCGCGACCGCTTCCACGGCATGTCTGGAAAGCTTTCCCTCATCAACAGTGGGAATACCGTCGTCACCTACCTCGCCATGGGCGCGGCGATCGCTCTCGTCGGCTAGAGCCTTCCAGCGATCTTCCTCGCCAACGCTTCTTCCATGGCGCGCTGGGTGACCTTGTCGCCGTTCTGCAGGAACACGGAGACGCCGAAGCTCACGTCGCCTACGCGGGACGCGACGCCGTCGCCCCACCACAAGGCGTCGTCACCGATGCCCTTCAAGGGGATCGGCTTGCCCGGAATGATGCCGTGCTCGGCCGCGTCGTGGAAACTTTGCAGGAAGTTGGCGGCCTTGCCGCTGTCCTTCGGCCAGGTGATGGCGTTGAGAATAGCAAAGCGCATGCCGGCCATGGGAAGGTCGACGCTGTCCTTGTCCTTATCAACCTGTACGCGCCACACGCAGGTCGAGGAATAGGAACCTTCATAACCCTCCTTGCCGTCGAGCTTGCCGTCGTCGCGCCGGTCCGCCGGATTGACCTCGAGCTTCAAGGTGGAAGCGACTTCCGTGTCGTTGAGCAGCGCGCAGGCATCCACGAAGCCCGCGCCGTTGAGGACGCTTCCAGACTGAGCGACGGATGTGCGCGCACTCATGGAGGCGACGCTCAAGATCACCGCAACGGCGGCAACGACGCCTAAGACTCCGACTTCCGGTTTCATCAGATTCTCCCTCGCGAATGTCTTCTATAATTGGTAGCACACCGCAAATAGGCGAGGGGAATTTTATGACTCTCGACAGCTTTCGCGGGTGGGTCCTGCTTACGTCTTCGACCGCGCGCGGTAAAAGGAAAGGCCGGCGACGGACGTGAGGACACCGGCCGCCACCAGTGGAACGGTGAAGCCGGCGACGCTCGCGACGGCGCCGAGAATCAGCGCGCCCGACGCGACGCCCACGCGCGTCACCGTGTACCAGGTGCTGATGGTCCGGGCGCGCATCCGGTCGTCCGAGACCATTTGCGTGGTGGTTTGGGTCCCGATGCTGGTGATGACGCCTAAGAATGCGATCAGCGCGGCCAGAGGAACAGCAATCCAGAATGTCGTGTTGAACCCGAAGGCCACCAGGGCAACGCCCAGGAAAATCATGGATGTCACGCCCATTCGCAGCGCGTCTTCGTGAGTGTCGCGCTGGGCGATGAAAAGACCCGCGCAGATCGCGCCGGCGCCCTGCGCCGAGGTCATGGTGGCAAGGCCCGCGACGCCGCGCCCCAATTGCGCATCCACGATTCCGGCCATGAGATCGCTGAGCGGCCAGGTGAGAACGCTGGAAACGGCGATCAGCCCAATGGCTGCTCGTAAGTCCGTGTGGGTGAGGGCGTAGCGCCCGCCCTCGACAATGTCGCGCCACACCGACGACCAGAACGTCAGAGTGTCCTCCTCGAGCACGCGCGGAGGAATAGTCATAGCCATGAGAGAGGCAATGACAAAGAGATAGCTCGCCGCATTCACGGCGAAGGAATAGCCGGCGCCCATGGTCGCGATCATCAAGCCCGAGAGAGCAGGGCCGACGATCCGGGCGGTATTGAAGGTAAGCGAGGTGATGGCCACCGCGTTGCCCAGGTTCTCCCGCGGCACCAGGCTGGGCACGAGCACCAGCCGCGCGGTTTGTGTCGCCGGCTGGAAAAACCCCGAAGCAAGCTGCAGCAGGAGAATCCAGATCGGCGTTATCAGGCCGGTTACCGTCAGCACGGCGAGGGCCGCCGCCTGCACCGTGGCCAGAACCTGACCGATGAGTGCGATCGCGCGCCGGTCGTAACGGTCCGCGAGCGCGCCGACGATGGGCGCCACGATGATGGTGGGCATGAACTCCGCCGCCGCCACTGCGCCCAGCCAGGCCGCCGACTCCGTCAATTCCCAGGTGAGCCAGCCCACCGCCACCCGCTGCATCCAGGTGCCGATCACCGAGACGAGGCTCCCGGCGGTGAACATCGCGAAGTTGCGGTTGGCGAGAGTCCGGCGAAGCGCCGGGAAGCTGGGCTTGGACGTCATAAATCTATCGTAACAGAACTCTTTTCAGGCCGCCTGGAGAATGCCCGGCGAGACGCGGCGCGCGGGATTTGTCTATAGTTTGGCATGCCCGGGGAGGCCTAGATGACACCGAGTGCGTCGCATCCGTTCAGCAGGTTCTTCAAACACGCGGCGCTTATTGAACCGCATGAGCTGCGCGCCGTCACCCTGTCGTTCTTCTATTTCTTCTTCCTTCTCGGAAGCTACTTCATCCTTCGCCCCGTGCGTGACGCCATGGGTGCGGCCTACGGCGCCGAGAATCTCGAGGACCTCTATACCGGCACCTTTCTCGGAACTTTGATTGTCGCGCCGATTTTTGCTTTCGCCGCGAGCCGCGTAAGACTTTCGGTCTTGCTCCCGTGGATCTACGGCTTCATCGCGATCACCATCGTCGGCTTCTATTTTTGGTTTGACGCCGCCGAATCCGATCGCTGGGTCGCGGCCGGCTTTTACGTGTGGGTGAGCGTCTTCAACATGCTCATCACGTCCGTCTTCTGGAGCTTCATGGCGGACCTGTTTTCCCGGACGCAGGCGAAACGCCTCTATGCCTTCATGGCCGCCGGCGGAAGTTTCGGCGCGTTGCTGGGACCGATGATGACCGCCTTGCTTGTCAGCCGCGTCGGTACACAAACGCTCCTCCTCGTCTCGGCGGCGGGCTTCTGCGTGACCATTATTCTGGTGAGAGCCCTTGTGCGGGAAAAAGAGCGGCTGCGCGTCGCCGGCGAGGATCCGCAGACGACAACGCTTGACCACGCCATCCCGCCGCCGCCGCCGGCATGGCGGTGGGTGCAGAAGCTACCAGGGAAACTGGCCCCGCTTGTGACTTGGTTTTTTGCGATAGTCCTTTCCGCGGTTCGCGGATTTACGTTGCTCTTTAGGTCGCCCTACTTGCTTGGCATCGCGCTCTTCATTTTGTTCATGACCTGGGTTTCGACGATCCTCTACGTCCAGCAAGTGGATTTCATCGCCAAGGCCTTTCCCACGCGCGATGCGCGTACGGAAGCCTTCGCCTGGGTCGATGTGATCGTGAATACGCTCACCATAGGTATCCAGTTCTTCGGGACGGGACGCCTGGTCGCCCGCTTCGGTGTGCGCGCCGGCCTTATCCTCAATCCGCTCCTGATGATCGCCGGCTTCCTTGCAGTCGCTTTCTCTCCAGTTCTAATGGTGCTGCTGGGCGCACAGATCATCCGCCGCGTGTCCGAGTACGCGGTCGCCCGGCCGAGCCGCGAGATGCTCTTTACGGTCGTGGACCAGGAAAGCAAGTACAAGGCCAAAAATATCATCGATACGGTGGTTTACCGCTTCGGCGATCTGAGTGCGGTGTGGGTGCAGAACGGCCTTGGGCTCCTTGGCGTGGGCGTTGTCGGCATCGCCATGTACGGCGTCGGCGTCTGCGCGGTGTGGGCCTGGGTTGCGACGCGTCTTGGCCGGCGCTATGAAAATGCCACTGGCGATCACGCCAACTTGCGCCCTGCACACGCTGCCGCCGAATGATGGATGACCACAAGTCCGACGACGCCGTTTTCATGACCCGCGACGGCGCGGTCGCGACCATCCATTTCAATCAACCGGCCAAGCGCAACGCCATCACCATCGAGATGTGGCGCCAGTTGCTGCACTTTGTCGGCGCGGCCGACCGGGACGCGAACGTCAAAGTCATCATCGTCACCGGCGAGGGCGGGGCTTTTGCCGCCGGCTCCGATATCGAGGAATTTGGCGAAGTCTCGCAAGACCCGTCCACCGCGCCGGCGACCGCGGAAATCATTCATCAGTCGGAGAAGAAGCTTCACCGGGCGGCCAAACCTACGCTTGCCAAGATCAGCGGCCCTTGCGTCGGCGCCGGCTGCGGCGTCGCGCTGTGCTGCGATTTCCGCTTTGCCGATACGACCGCGCGCTTCGGGATCACCCCGGCGCGTCTTGGCCTGATCTACAGCGTCGCCGACACCAAGCGCCTTGTGGACGTGGTCGGCGCGGCCAAGGCGCGGGACATGCTCCTGACCGGGCGCCTCATGGAGGGTGACGAAGCTCTGACCATCGGTCTCATCGACCGCCTGCTCGACCCGAACAAGCTCGACGAGACGGTGAAAGAGTACGCAGGCATGCTGGCCGACGCTTCGCCGTTCTCCGTGCGCGCGATGAAGCGCCACATACAGTCGGTGCTCGACGGCGCCAAGGACGACACGCCCGAAACACGGGCGGCCTTCGCGGACGCGATTTCAGGTCCGGATTTCAAGGAAGGCCACGCGGCCTTCATGGCCAAGCGTAAGCCCGTCTTTCCGTCGTAATTTTTATTCCGCGAGCGGGACGGGGGGCGTTGCGGGAACGCCCCAGCCGGCATCGAGCCAGGCAAGCTTGTGCAGCTCGAAGTGGTGAAGGCCAACTTCCGAAAAGGTGCCGCGCCTGCCGTGCTGAAACACGGCGCCGACGATGCGCTGGGGCCGCCCCTCGCGAACGGCGACCGGCAGGAAGATCCAATCCGACGTGATCTTGCGACCCTTCGACGTCGCGTAGCTGGACCGGGCAAGGTGTCCGCAGGGATGCGAAAGAACCGTCATCATGTTGGCGGTCCCGGCGGCGCGGAACCGAGAAGACCGGCCCGGGAAAAAATCACCGCCGGTCAGATCGCGGGCCCAGGTCTGTTCGAGCTGTGTCCCCTGCAGGCGCACGACCGGTGCGCCATCGAGGATCTCGAGAATGAAAACGAAAGCCGCGAAACGCGGCGATGGCGTATCCAGGAACGCCTCCGAGGTGGGCATGCCGGCGCCAAGGCGCGACCAGAAGTCGCGAAAGGCAAGGCATTCCGGCGACCAGTCGGCCTCGACCGCCTCCGAGGACGTCACCTCGACGGACTGGCGCAACTTGAAGAAGTCGAACGGCGAACGGATGGCTTTTGCAAAGGTCATGACGGCCAATGAAACTAGTCCCGCCGCGTTTCTGCGGTTGGTTCGCCGTCAGTGGAACAGAAACCGGTTACCGAGGGATTGACGCCTGTCAAAAGACTGGCGCCGCCCTTGTAAGGGAAACCCCTTACTTCTCCTCGACCATCATGGAGCGAATGGCCTTGACGATCTGATCGCGCATCAAGGGGTCGTCCATGGCCTTGGTGAGTTTGTGGCGCAAAAGCGCGACCCGGCGCTGGGCCGCGGTCTCTTCGTCCGCCGCCGCGCTCTCATTTGCCGCCGGGGGCCCCCCTTTTGCCGCCGGAGGCGAGGCGGGAGGTTTCTTGTCGTTTCCCTTGCCCTTCTTTGCCATGGGGCGTTACTCCAGCCGCGGCAGATCAGGTTCCGTCATCGGCTCCTTGTAGGGACCTCTGAACGGTTTCACCCGCGCGATCACCACACAGAAGAAGACGTGGCTGATCGTGAACCACATGGTCACGGGCCACGGTGGCCAGCGGCCGAAGAACAGAAGCATGAGCATCCCGAGCACGACGAACACGCCGGCGGTCATCAGGACGATGATCGCGGTGCGGTTCATGCTGGGCGCGGGACCGTTTGATCTCATGGCGCGACGGTATCACGCTGACCTATGATTCTGTAGTTCGTTGGCGGGACACCCCTTATGCTGTGGGGTCATCGATCCGGGTTGGACAATATGTTGTTGGACCGTTCGCGCAGTCAGCTTCTGGTGGTCGACGTACAGGACCGTTTGCTGGGCGCCATGCACGAGGGCGATCGCATGGTCGAGAACTGCGCCGTCCTGATGCAGGCGGCGCACCGGCTCGGCATTCCCGTCACGATCTCGGAGCAATATCCGAAAGGCCTTGGGCCGACCGTTGCACGTCTCGACAACGTCAAAGGCGACGCGCCGGTCCTGGAAAAAATGCATTTTTCCTGCGCCGCGCACACAGGTCTCGGCACGCGGATCCGTGGATTTGCCTCCGAAGGCCGCTCGCAGCTTGTGATCTGCGGCATCGAAGCTCACGTGTGTGTTCTTCAGAGCGCCTTGGGTTTCGCCGACGGCGGCTTGAACGTCTTCGTTGCCGCCGACGCCACTACCTCACGAAAGGCCGAAAGTGCCGCGCTCGCGCAGGACCGCCTTGCCGCCGCGGGCATGAACATCGTCACCACCGAGATGGCGGTGTTCGAGTGGCTTCATATGGCGGGCACACCTGAGTTCAAGGAACTCAGCAAGCTCGTCAAATAAGATTCAAGGCTCGTGAACGTCCAGCGTGAATCCCGCGGCCCGAATCCGCTCCACGATCTGGTTGGCGTGATCTTTGTCCCGCGTTTCGATGGTGATATCGAGCCGCGCGGCGCTGGCCGCGAGATCCAGGCCTAAGCGCCGGTGTGAGACGTCGATCACATTGGCGCCCTCGGTGGCGCAGATCGCAGCGATCGCCTCCAATGAACCCGGCCGGTCCAGGATGATAATGGTGAGGGTGAGGATTTGGCCCGCGCGCACCAAGTCCCGCACCAAGACCGACGAGAGCATGCGGGGGTCGATGTTTCCGCCCGAAAGGATCAGGACCACCTTTCGACCCTTGAACCGTTCGGGATATTGAAGAAGTGCCGCGAGCGGCGCCGCGCCCGCTCCTTCCGCGACGGTTTTGGCCAGGCTCGCATACATGCTGATGCCGCGCTCAAGGCTGGCTTCGCTGACCGTGAGAACCTCGCGGACGAGCGCTTTCACCACCGGGGTCGTGCGCGTTCCGGCGTCGCTCACAGCAATCCCTTCGGCAATCGTTGCGCCGCCGCTGGGTGCGGTTCCGCCCAGCGCCGCGTTCTTCATGGAGGGATAAAGTGCGGCTTCCACGCCCACGATCTCCACCGCGGGTTTCACGCTCTTCGCCGCGGTTGCGATGCCGGCGATGAGACCACCGCCGCCGACGGGAACGACGATGATGTCGGCGTCCGGAATGGTCTCCATAATCTCAAATCCGATCACGCCTTGGCCCGCGATCACGTCGTCGTCGTCATAAGGATGGATGAGCGTGAGGCCGCGCTCGGCGGCGATGCGGCGCGCGGCCGCGCCCGCTTCGGAAAGGCTATCGCGTTCCTGCACAACCGTCCCGCCGTAGTCGCGGGTCTTGCGCATCTTATTGAAGGGCGTCCCGTTCGGCATGACGATGGTGGCGGGGATGCCGAGGCGCCCCGCATGGAAGGCGACTCCTTGCGCGTGATTGCCCGCCGACATGGCGATTACGCCGGTCTTTTTCGGCGCGTCGTTCAGGGTCGTGAGCTTTGCAATGGCGCCGCGCGGTTTGAACGAGCCCGTGTGCTGCAGGTTTTCGTACTTCACGAAAACCTCGGCGCCCGTGGCGTCGGACAGGGCAAGGCTGTGGAGCGTCGGCGTCGCGGCGATATGCGTACGAGATCGCTCGCGGGCCGCTTTGATTAAGTCGGGTGTGACCGCCATGGCTCAGGCTCTTACGAGGTCGATCGCGGCAAGAGCTTTGGGTGTCTCCGCGCCGTCACTGGGCACCGCCAGGATCACGGCGAAAAGGACGACCAAGGCGACGACGAAGTACCACAAGACGCCGGGCATGACGCGCCTCCATAAAGTGCAAAGTCCGCTAAAGTTCTATTGTTCCTGGGCCGCCGGAACAAGGCCGCGCGCTTGCGCCGTTCCGGCCGGTCCGGCACGATAGGTTCATGGCCAAGGTTCATTTTACCTCGCATTTGCGCCATGTCGCACCCTCTGAACCGGTCGAAGCGGCCGGCTCGACGGTGGCGGACGTCCTTTCCGACGTTTTCGCGCGTCATCCCGCCGTGCGCGGCTATGTGCTCGACGATCAGGACAGGATCCGGCTTCATGTCGCAGTGTTCGTGGATGGCACGCACGTCCGGCGGAATATCCTGTCTGCGCCGGTAACACCCACGAGCGAGGTTTACGTTCTGCAGGCGTTGTCTGGCGGCTAAAAGAGAATACGGGAGGAAGAAATGGCAGATCGGCTGTACGTCTCGACCCGCAAAGGGCTTTTGGTCTACGCTCGTGACGGCAAGGGTTGGACGCATCACACCACCCACTTCCTCGGATCGCCCGTCTCCATCGTACTCCCGTCTGCGGACAACAAGACGATCTTCTGTGCCCTCAACCTCGGGCACTTCGGGGCGAAATTGCATCGCTCGACCGACGGCGGCGCCACATGGACGGAGCTTGAGCCGCCCAAAATGCCCAAGGTGGAAACGTCCGTTGCCGCTGGCGAGACGGAAAAACCGCCGACGGTCAATCAGCTCTGGTCGCTGGCCTGGGCCGGCCCCGACAGGCCCGACGCCTTGTGGGCGGGCACGACGCCCGCGCTCTTTTATTCGAAGGATCTCGGCGCCACCTGGGAACTGAACGAGCCGCTTTGGAACATGCCCGAGCGTTCGAAATGGTTCGGCGGCGGCACCGTTGATGCTGCACTCCACGCCATCTGCGTCGATCCGCGCAATTCGGATCGTGTCGCCATCGCCGTTTCCTGCGGCGGCGTGACGCTCACCGAGGACGGCGGCAAGACGTGGCGCATCGCGGGCAAGGGCCTGCGTGCTGAGTATATGCCGCCCGATCAGCAGTTCGATCCCATCGTTCAAGACCCGCATATGATGGTTCAGTCACCGTCACATCCGCACATGTGGTGGGTCCAGCATCACAACGGCATCTTCCACTGCACCAACGATCTCGAGAGCTGGGATGAGATCACCACCGCGCCCATCTCGCACTTCGGATTTCCCGTTGCCGTGCATCCCAAGGACGGAAACACCGCCTGGTTCGTGCCCGCCAAGAAGGACGAACACCGCTATCCGGTGGACGGCAACATGGTGGTGAACCGAACCAAGGACGGCGGCAAAACTTTTGAGACCTTGCGCCGCGGGCTCCCGCAGGGAAATTGCTTCGATCTTATCTACCGCCATGGTCTCGCCGTAGACGAGACCGGCAATCATCTCGCCATGGGGTCGACGACGGGCGGGCTATGGGCGAGCGCCAACGGCGGCGACGACTGGGCACTGATCAGTGCCCATCTCGCGCCGATTTATGCGGTAAGGTTTGCCTAAGACACGAATTGGGGGGCGTCATGACATTTCTTGCTCGGCTGGTCGTTGGCGGTGCTCTGTGCCTCGCGGGAACGGCTCAAGCGCAGTCATTCGACGTCGAACGGGCGCGGCCCGCGATCGAAAGGGCGGTCAAGGCCGAGATCGCCAGGGGTGCGGCTTCCGTCTCCGTCGCTCTCGTGCAGGGCGACCGCATCGTTATGTCCGCGGCCTACGGGTACGCAAACGCGACCACGCGGACGCTCGCAACGCCCGCGACCATCTACAGCACGGGATCGACGGCCAAGAGCATCGTGGCGGTCGCTGTGATGCAACTCGTGGAGCAAGGCAAGATCGATCTCGATGAGCCGGCGAATCGTTATCTTCGTCCGGGCCGCATCATGGATCGTCTGCAGGTCGATGAGCCGATCACGGTTCGCCAGCTTCTCACGCACAGTTCCGGGCTGACGTGTGATGCGCGGCTGACGCCGGTGCTTTCACGCACTGCGCCGCCCGACCTCGCCGAATTGACGGCCCGCGCCTATTCCGTCCGCAAGCCGAAAGAGAAGTACGAATACTGCAATCTTGCCTACGGCGTGCTCGGCTACATGGTGGAGCGCGTTTCGGGCGTCGAGTACGAGAAGTACATCGTCGAGAATATTCTGCGGCCGGTCGGTGTCGAGACACCCGCGCCGATCCGCCCGACCGCGATCATGGCCGAAGTCATGGCGCAGCCCTACCGGCCCGTGGACAATAAGCCGCAGCCTGTGGATCGCATGTACTACGACCTCTATCCGGCGGGTGATCTCTATATGACCGCCACCGACATGGCGAAGTACTTCGGCGCACACCTGAACGGCGGCGTTTTCAACGGGAAGCGCATTCTCTCCGAGGCGTCCGTGAAGGAACTCCACCGCGAGCAGTCGGTGACCAAAGAGAATCCTTACGGTCTTGGTGTTATCGTCCAGAAGGCGACCGACGGGCACACGATCGTTTCACACACCGGCGGCGTGCCCGGCTTCACCGCTTACATGATCGGCGATGTGGATGCGAAAGCCGGAGTCTACGTAATGACAAACTCGTCAGCGCCCCGCCGGCCGACGGAGATCGGCGTCGCGGCCCTCGAGCAGCTGCGCGGCGCGCCGCTAAAGATCGCGAGTCCGTAATTTAGGCCGCGAAGCCCGGGCAGCTGATGCCTTTGCCGCCGATACCGCAGTAGCCGCCCGGATTCTTCTCCAGGTACTGCTGGTGATAGTCCTCGGCATAGTAGAACGCGGGCGCGTCGAGGATTTCGGTGGTGATCCCGCCGGCGTTCTTGGCCGAAAGCGCGCTTTGATACGCCGCCTTCGACGCTTCGGCGAGTTTGCGCTGGGTCTCGTTGTAAACATAGATGCCCGAACGGTACTGCGTGCCGACGTCATTGCCCTGGCGCATGCCTTGCGTCGGGTCGTGATTTTCCCAGAACGTCTTCAGAAGCTGCTCAAAGCTGATCTTCTTCGGATCGAAGATCACGCGCACAACTTCAGTATGCCCGGTGAGACCTGAACAGACTTCCTTGTAGGTGGGGTTTGGTGTGATACCCGCCGCATAGCCCACTTGCGTCGAATAGACGCCTGGCAATTTCCAGAACAGGCGCTCGGCGCCCCAAAAGCACCCGAGGGCGAACAGCGCCGTTTCGAGCCCCTCAGGGAACGGACCCTTCATCTGGTTCTTATTCACATAGTGCAGATCGGGAACAGGCATCGCTTCGAACCGTCCGGGCAAAGCTTCCTTGGCGGACGGTAAAGCGGTCTTGGAGACAACCATGGGAACTACTCCAGAGGTGCGTTCAGGAGCGCCATCGGTGGCGGCTCCGGTGTGACGCCATCCCAACCGCCGCCGAGGGCCTGAGTCAAGCCGATGACCGCAGTGAATCTCGTAAGTCCGCTTTGCACAAGTGACTCTTGTGTCTGGAATACGCTGTTCTGCGCAGTTAGCATCGTCTGGAATGGTTCGGCGCCGGCGCGATAACGCATCTCGGCCAACTTGTAGGCGTATTCCGCCTGCTCAAAGGCCTCCTGCGCCAGTGCGTACTGACGGCCGTTTTCACCCACAGCAGTTAGTGCGTTTTCCGTGTCGCGCAAGGCGTTCAACGCCGTTTGGCGATAAGTCTCGAGCACGGCGCGGTAATTCGCCTTCGCCCCACGCTCCTGGTTCATAAGCTGGCCGCCCGCGAACAGGGTTTGCGCGGCCGAGCCGCCGAGGCTCCAGAAGAAGGTGCCGGGACTGAGCAGTTCGGAAATCAGGTTCGAGGAAGAACCGCCTTGCGCCGTCAAGGAGAAGCTCGGCAAACGCGCGGCCTTCGCCGTCGCCACATCGAAGTTCGCAGCCTTGAGATCGGAGTCGGCGGCCCGCAGGTCCGGGCGCCGTACAAGCAAGTCCGAGGGAATCCCTGCGCCCACCGCGGGCAGGCGCACGTCGGCGAGTGTGCGGCCGGTCACGGTGAAGCCCTCCGGGACGCGTCCCACCAGTACGGCCAGCGCGTTCATCGACTGGCGCTGGCTCAGCCGCAGGCCGGGAATGCTGGCGCGCTGGTTGGCGATGGCGCTGCGCTGTTGCGCGAGCTCGAGGTCGGAAATGGTGCCGACCCGCCGCTGGGTTTCCAGCAGATCGAGGATGGTCTCGGCGTTCTTCAGCCGGCGTTCGGCGAGTTCGAGGCGCTCACGGGCCGAGAGCACCTGGAGATAGGTGGTGATCACATTGGAGACCAGCGTGATCTCGACGGTCAGGCCGTCGTAGAGGCTGGATTCGAAGCGCTGGCGCGCCGAGGCCGCTGAATTGCGCTGCTGGCCGAATATATCGAGCTGGTAGGACGCGCGCAGGTTCGCGCCATAGCTGGTGGTCGTGCGGGTCGTGCCGATGACTTCGCCGTCTGTGTTGAGCGCCTGGCCCTGGCGCTCGCTGCGGCTCGCCGAGAATCCGGCGTCGAGGGACGGGAAGAGTGAACTTTGCGCCGCGTTGGCTTGCGCCTCCGCCTGCAGGATGCGCGCGACGGTCGCTCTCAGATCATGATTGTTGGTTCGGGCTTCGGCGACAAACGCGGAAAGTTCGTCATTGCCGAACCGCGACCACCATTCTTTATCGGGAAGCGGAGCTTCCGGCGCGGCATCTGCCGTGTCGAACGCTGGTGCGGCGTCGAAAGCGCCGGGAACGTCTACCTTCGCCGGCGGATAGCCCGCGCAGGCGGAGAGACCGATGGCGATGAGGGAAACAGAAAATCTTATGCGCACGTGTCTTACTCCGCGCCTAACGCGACGACCGGGTCGAGGCTCGCGGCCTTCCGCGCCGGCAGATAGCCGAAGAGGAGTCCGGTCAGGAAGGCGCAGGAGAAGGCGAGCGCCACCGGCCCAATGGAATATTCAACCGGCTTGTCGAACTGCGAAAAGATGAAGGCGGTCGCAAAGCCTAAGGCGATGCCGATCATGCCGCCGATGGAGCACACCACCAGCGCCTCGGTGTTGAACTGGAGAAGGATGTTGAGCTTGCGTGCGCCCGTGGCCATGCGGATGCCGATTTCGCGGGTGCGCTCGGTGACGCTCACCAGCATGATGTTCATGACCCCGATCCCGCCCACCAGGAGCGAGATGGCGGCAATGGAACCCAACAGGATCGTGAGCGTATTGGACGTCGCCGTCGCGGTTTCGAGGATCGAAACCATGTTGCGGATCTGGAAGTCTTCCTGCTTGTGACGCGCGATCAGAAGCTGGCGCACGGCTTCTTGCGTCGCGTCGATCTTGTCGACGTCCGTCACCGCCACCGTGATGGTGCGCGCATGGCGCTGACCGAAGATGCGCTGTGCGCCGGTGGTGATCGGCGTGAACACCATATCGTCCATATCCTGGCCGAAATTATTGGCGCCTTTGGCCGCCATCACGCCGATGACCTGGAACGGATTGTTGCCGACCAGGATGTACTTGCCGAGGGGGTCTTCCCCTTCGGTGAACAAGGCTTTCACCACCGTTTCGCCCAGCACGACCACTGGCGCGTACTCGCTCACGTCGGTTTCATTGAAGAAGTGGCCTTCCGCGACCTTCCAGTCGCGCGCCGCCGTGTAGTTTGCTGTGGTGCCGTTTATGGAGGTGCGGGCGTCGTTCCTGCCGTAACGCACGGTCCCATTGTCCGGAAATTCCGGCACGGCTTGATCTACGTTCGGCAGCATCGCGATGGCGTCCGCGTCGACGGGCAACAGCGACGCGCGCGAGCCGCCGACGAAGCGTTGGTTCGGCGCGCCGGGCCGGATCAGAAGGAGGTCGGTTCCCATGGCGGAAATGCTGCTCAGCACCTGCTGCTTGGCGCCGTTGCCGATGGCGAGCAGGGCGACCACCGAAGCGACGCCGATGATGATGCCGAGAAGCGTGAGCATCGTGCGCATCCAATTGGTACGCAGCGATCGCACGGCCATCTTGCCCGCTTCGATCAAATCAGGAACCGTGGCGAAGGACGACACCGGCTCGAATCCTTGAGGTTCGATGGGGGTCTTCGAGGCCGGCGCCACTGAACCGGAATCCGCGACAATCAGGCCGTCCTTGATCTCGACGACGCGCTTGGCCTGCCGCGCCACCTCCGCGTCGTGGGTGATGATCAGCACCGTATGTCCGGAGGCGTTCAGATCTTTCAGAATCTGCATCACATCCGCACCGCTCTTGCTGTCGAGCGCGCCGGTCGGCTCGTCGGCGAGAATCACGGCGCCGCCATTCATGAGCGCCCGGGCGACGGAAACACGTTGTTGCTGGCCGCCAGAAAGCTGGCTCGGCCTGTGGTGCATGCGGTCGCCGAGGCCAAGCTTGGCGAGAAGATCTTCAGCGCGCGCGACGCGCTCGCTGTGCAGAAGGCCGGCGTAGATCGCAGGCACCTCGACATTCTCAACCGCCGTCGCGGTGGCCAGAAGATTGTATTGCTGGAAAATGAATCCGAAGGCGCTGCGGCGCAGAAGGGCACGTTGGTCGGCGTCGAGCTGCGAGACCTCTTCGCCGGAGAATTTGTAGCTACCCGACGTCGGCCGATCGAGGCAGCCGAGGAGATTCATCAGCGTGGTCTTGCCCGAGCCGGACGATCCCATGATGGCGACAAACTCGCCCGGATAGATATCGAGCGACACGCCGTGCAGCACCTGCACCGATAGCTCGCCGTTGTTATAGGTCTTGGTGATGTCCTTGAGTGCGATCAGCGGCTGTGCGTCGACCTTCGAGGACTGCCCGCGCCACTGCAGATCGGCAGGCGGAACCTTTGCGGACGACGAGGGGGTGATCAGCTTGTTCATCGGAACCGTACGCCGCCGCTACCGAAGAGGCCGCCGCCCGGGCGCTGCTGCTGCTGGCGCGACCCGCCGCCTTCAGGCGCTTCCATCACCACGACGTCACCCGGCTTGAGACCGGATCTGATTTCCGCCACCAGCCTGTTCATGGCGCCGACCACGATGTCGCGCTGTACGCGCTCGCCGTCCTCGAGGACGGTCACGGTAAAGTGCAGTCCTTCCGAAGGAGTCGCGGCAGGGCCCCCGCCTGGGCCGCCGGGCCCGCCGCGCATGCGCCGGCGCTGACCAGCGGGCGGCGCACCGTTTGCCTCCGGCGCGGGCGTGCCGTTGGCGGCAACTTCGGTTCCGTTGGACCCGGCATTCGGGCGCTGACGCGCGCCTGCATTCGCCGGGCGCAAGGCCGACACGGAAACCACCGGCACGTTGCGCGCTTCGGCCACCAGGAAGTACACCTGCGCGCTCATCTGCGGCAGAAGATCCTTCTCGGGGTTATCGACATCGAAGAGGCAATTGTAGAGCACCACGTTGTTCACCACTTCCGGCGTCGGCACGATCTGGCGCAGCGTGCCGTAGCGGCGCTTGTCCGAAACGCCCAGCGTCGTGAAATAGGCGCGCATGCCGATCTTCAGTTTCGGCACGTCGGCTTCCGACACTTGCGCATAGACCGTCATGGTGTCGAGGTCGGCGATGCGCATGATCAAAGGCGCGGTCTGGTTGGCGTTCAGGGTCTGACCCTGTTTCGCGATCAGGTTTACCACCGTGCCGTCCATGGGCGCGAAAATCGTGGTGTAGGAGAGGTTGGTCGTGTCGCCCTTGAGCGTCGCTTCGGACTGACGAATCTGCGCCTGAAGAGCCGTCATCTGTGCCGTGGCGACCTTGATGCGCGACTCAGCGGTATCGAAGGCATCCTGACTGGTGGCGTTCGCCGCCAGCAGCTCTTTCTGACGCTCGAATTGTTGCTGAGCCAGCGCCCGCTCCGCCTGACGTTGTATGAGTTGCGCCTGAAAATTCTGAAGCTGCGCTTCCGTCCCGGTCTTGCGCGACTCAAGCAGGGTTGGATCGAGCTCGGCCAAGAGATCGCCCTGTTTCACGTCTTGCCCGTAGGTCACGTGAATCTTGCGCAACTGACCCGACACCTGCGTGCCGACGTCGACGAACTGAAGCGGCTGCAGGGTGCCGAGCGCGGTGACCGTATCCTCGACGTCGCCCATGATCACTTCCTGGGTGATGTAGGCGTCTTCGGGATCATCGCGGCCGACGAAATACCATGCGGCGCCGCTGACAAGGGCGACGACCCCCACCGCCGCTGCGACAAGGCCGCGGCGCGAGCGCACGATCGAAGTGAACTTGGGGGACGGAACCTTCAAGGTAGACATAAGAACTCGGCTTTACTGGAGACGGTTCCAATATAGACCCCGGAATTATGTCATTCATCCGGGGAAACGGTGACTGTATTGTAATCCATGCATTTTTTCCGCCGCCCATGAGCCCTCAACTGACCCCTCAACCGCCCGTTTCTTCCGACCTCACGCGGCAGACAGCGCTCTATGTCGTCCTGGGCGCGGCTTGCGTGACCAGCACCGGCCTCCTCTTCGTCCGCCTGGCGCCCTTCACCCTTGGTTTCCTCGCCGGGGCGCTCGTGCCCTATTGCACGGTGTGCCTGATCGCGGTCGCCCGGATCGCGGACTCCCATCCGTTTGACCGCTTCGGCGCGGCCAATGCCCTGACGCTGAGCCGGCTGGTGATCTGCTCTCTCATCGGCGGCCTGGCTTTCGAGCTTGCGATCCACGAAACCGCGCCGCCTGAAGGGGTCGCCTGGGTCTTTTGCGTTATGGCGGTGGCGGCACTCGTTATCGACGGCCTCGATGGCTATGCGGCGCGCAAAGCGAATATGACCTCGGCCTTCGGCGGGCGCTTCGACATGGAGGTCGATGCGCTGCAGATCCTCCTGTTGTGCATCGTCGCCGTCGCGCTCGGCAAAGCGGGCCTCTGGATTCTCATCGGCGGCGCGCTGCGGTATGCCTACGAGTTCGCGAGCGTCTTCTGGCCGGCGTTGCAGCGGCCGTTGCCGCCCTCTTTCCGGCGCAAGCTGGTCTCCGTTGTAAAAGGAAGCACCCTCGCCGGGCTCCTCGCGCCGATCATTGTTCCGCCCTTCAGCACCGTCGTGGCCGCCGCGGCCCTCGGACTCCTGATCTACTCGTTCATTGTCGACGTGGTCTGGCTCGCCATCGACGACAGGCGCGCGCGGCGGCTCTCGTCATGAGACGTATTTTCTCCGGCAAGGAAGACGGCCCCGGGGTGATCGCGACCCTGATCGCCATTCTCGTCCTTCACCTTGTTCTTCTGCTTCCCACCTATCCTGAGAACATTGTCCCCAGCGCCTTTCGATATCTCTCCATCGAACTTCCTGTCCTGATCCTCCTGTTTGCCGCGCCCTTGGGCCGGCTCTTGCGCGTCGTGCTCGTGCTCGCACTCACCGTTTTCATGGTGATCAAGCTCGCCAATGTCGCGACCTTCCTCGGCTTCAACCGCTCCTTCAATCCGGTGGTCGATCCGTCCCTGATCGCCATCGCCGTCGAGACCTTGGCGATGACCAGCACCTGGCTGGTGGTGGCCGCCGTGGCGGGATGGCTCGCGCTGATCGGCGGCGTCGCCGCGCTTTTTTTCTGGACGGCGCGCGCGGTGGCCGCGCATCGCCCGTCGATGCTCATCTTTGGTGGGGTCCTCCTTGGCGTAACCCTCGGCCTGCGGTTCACGCCGTACCGCGACCTGAGCGTCTTCGACGCCGCTACCTTCGCGCGCGATCAGGTCGTCAACATCGGCCGCAGCATCGAAGCCGCCGAACAGTTCGAGCGCGACGTCGCCGCCGATCCCTTCCGCGACATCCCGGGCGAGCGCCTCTTGATGCGTCTCAAAGGCAACGACGTGCTCCTGATCTTCGTGGAAGCCTACGGGCGAACCGCCTTTGAGTCGGATGCAGCGGTCAAGCAGCTTGCGGAGTCCGAAGCCGCTTTGCGCGCGGCCGGCTATTCCATGCGCAGCACATGGCTGGTCTCGCCCACCTTCGGCGGCGCGAGCTGGCTCGCCCACGGCACCTTTGTTGCGGGCCTCTGGATCGAAGACCACCAGCGTTACAACACGCTCTTCGTCAGCGAGCACAAAACGCTCATTCACGATTTCGGCCGCGCCGGCTGGCGCACCGCCGCCGTCATGCCGCTGTTCACGCGCCCCTGGCCCGAAGGCAAGTTCTTCGGCTTCGACGCCATCTACACCGCGAACGATCTCGGCTATCCCGGTCCGCCCTTCGGCTACATCACCATGCCGGATCAATATGTGCTCTCGGCGTTCCAGCGGCGTGAACTCACCGCGGCCGATAGAAAGCCGGTCATGGTCGAGATGGCACTGAACTCCAGCCATCTTCCTTGGACTCCGCGGCCGCATTTTCTGCCTTGGGATAAGGTCGGCGACGGCGCGGTTTTTGCCACGGCACGGGACGGCGAGGACGTGGATATCGATTGGCTCGCGCCCCAGAAGATGCGCGGCCAGTATGACCTGGCCATCACCTACGCCATCAAAACCGTCTTTTCGTTCGCCGAGACCCAAGTCAAGGAACCCGCGCTCATCATCGTGGTCGGCGACCACCAACCGGTCTCTCTCGTCGCCGGCACGTCCGCCAGCCATGAAGTGCCCATCCATATCCTCGCCCGCGACCCGGCGCTTCTCGAGTCCTTCACCGGCTGGGCGGACGGTTTAGCGCCCACCGCGCAAAGTCCTGTCTGGAAAATGGATGCCATGCGGGGGCATATTCTCAAGGCCTTCTCGGAGCCTTCACCCTAACCATGCTCGTTCCCTTCACCCACCTCACGCAGGCCGACCTGCCGTGGACCGACGGCCTCGCGGTGATTCCGCTCGCGGCCGTGGAAACCCATGGGCCGCATCTTCCCTTGGGAACCGACGGGCTGATCGCCGAAGGCATTCTGGCGCAGGCTGGTAAACGCATCGCGGCGCGCGCGGCTGTCCTTCCCACGCAATGGCTCG
>CAMDOZ010000024.1 GCA_945903705.1 Fidelibacterota bacterium
ATGCGCTTGCTCTTGCCGATCACACCTACCTTGTGGCGGTCCTTGCCGAGCCACAGTGGGCCGCGCCGGCAGAGATCAACGCCTTGAAGCGCGAGATTGATCCCAAGCGCCTGCGCGAGTCGGCCGGGTCCGCGCGTGAGATCGCGCAGCCTGGTAAGGCCTCTGTTCCGCTCCATGAGCGGCAGCCCGGCGATGGGCTCGAGGCCGCGGATCAGCACCCCGGTTCCCACCCCCTCTTTTCCCGCACTGACGTTGAGCATCATCGACACGCCGTAAGCGATGTAGATGTAGGCGTGCCCCCTCTCGAGAAAGAGTGAGCGGTTGCGCAGCGTCATGCCGCGGAACGAGTGCGCGGCGGCATCGTTGTGAAGATAGGCCTCGGTTTCGACGATGCGGCCGATCATCACGCCGTCGGCGGTATGACGTACGACGAGTTTGCCGAGTAACCATCGGGCCTGAGTAACGGTGCTAGCCGGGTATTCGTCCCGGGCAATCAGCGCGGGGAGCGGCACGCGGAGTTTACCCGCCGGCGACGAGGATCATTTGCTCGCGCGCGACGACGGTTCCCGCCCACTCCTTGCGGGCGTCGGTCTCGAGGACACGCATGAAGTCGTCGTTGTGGTCGGGGTCGTGATGGAAGATCGCAAGCTGGCGCACGCCGGCCATCTTGCAAAGGCGCACCCCTTCCTGCCACGTCGAGTGGCCCCAGCCGATCTTCGCTTTGAACTCGGCGTCGGTATAGGTGCAGTCGTAGATGACGATGTCGGCGCCTTCGATCAGTTTGAGAATGGTCTGGTCGGGCTTGCCGATGACGTGTTCGGTATCGGTGACGTAGCAGATCGCCTTGCCGCCGTACTCGACGCGATAGCCGGTCGCACCGTTCGGATGATTGAGAGGTGCTGTGATGATCTTCACACCGCCGTCGAGCGCCCAGGTCTCGCCGGCTTTGAAATCTTCGAACGTGAGCGCGGCCTGCAGCGCTTCCAACGGCACCGGGAACGTGGGATTAGCCATCTGACTCGCCAGCACGTTTTCGATGCCGCCGGCGTTGTAGAGGTGACCCGCGGCGATCGTGAACCGGCTGTTGTTCATGAAGGCGGGGCCAAAGAACGGAAAACCGTTGATATGGTCCCAGTGCGAGTGAGTGAGCAGGAGCGTGCCCTTCCTCACTCCGTCTTTGATAAATTCCTGCCCGAGATTACGGATGCCGGTGCCGGCGTCCAAAATGATCCGCTCGTCGCCGGCCAGGATCTCCAGGCAGCTCGTATTGCCGCCGTAGACCACGTGCTCCGGCGACGGGCACGCAATGCTACCGCGGACACCCCAGAATTTTACCGCGAGCGTCATCGAGTTGTCTTACACACGGACCGAAAAATGCATTGTCGCCGCCCTACCCAAAGCCTCAACAGCCCCAGACAATTAGCCGAAATAGCTTGTAACATCCTGGGTTCTTATAGGAAAACGTAATCTACGCTAGGAAAGTTAAGTTTTCTCCACTTGGAGTTGCTTCCCGTGCGCGAAAGGCCCCTCATCGCCATCAGGCCGGCCGGGGTGGTTTAGGGGATTGCGTAGCCGAGCGTTGCTTGCGCAACCAATCGGTCCTCGGTCTGCTGCCAAACACGCACATCGACGGTCGCGATACGACGGCCGAGCTTGAGGATCCGAGCGTCGGCCATCATGACCTCGGCCTTGCAGGCCCGCAGGAAGTTCACCGACATCGTCGACGTCACAGCCATTTCGATAGGACCGAGGTGCGCGAGGATCACCGCATAAGCGGCAACGTCGATCAGAGCGACTTGCGCAGGGCCTGAGACAATCCCGCCGGGGCGCAGCATCGAGGGATGCGGCGCGAGGCGCATGCGCACATGGTCGAACGCGACGTCGACGAGCTCACCGAGCAGCGGTCGTGCGCCCGCTGGAAACGCATGGTCGAGGACCTTGGAGAGTTCGTCCTTGGAGAGGCGAACCTGCCTCTCCATGGCTAGGCGGCGTCCTCGCTACGCGACGACTTGCCCGAACCGACGTAGGCCACGGAGCAATGCTCGCCGCAGTAAGGCTTCCCGGCGGCAACGGGTTTGCCGCAGAAACGGAAGTCCTCGTGCTTGGGATCGCCGATGGGCCAGCGGCAGGTCTGGGCAGAAAGATCCGTGAGCGTGAACACGCGCGTTTCTTTCTTCACTTCGACCGGCTTATTGGGCTGGCGTTTGATGGGCGACGGGCGGCCCTTGAGACCAAGTCGATGGGCCTTGCCGACGACAGCGTTTTTGGAAACGCCCAGGCGCTTGCCGATTTCGCCCGTGGTCAACCCTTCGGACCACAGCTTCTTCAGCCGCGCGATCTTCTCGTCATTCCACATAGCGCCTTGTTCCCCCCCGCCGGCGGAGGCGGGGACCTTACCCGCGTCGGTTGAGGGTGGCAACTGAGCGCCCTTGTTTTTCGGTTGTTTGTCAGACATCGAGAATTGGTCCGTCCAATGTGAATTGAGCCTTCGGATCTTCGATTTCAAGCACCCAGACATCCGGGTCGTACTTCGCCTGGCGCGCAACATACGCATCGGCGTCCTTTTCGGAAATGGCTTTCGGACCGCTGGCCCTCAGCCACGCCTCGCTTCCGTCAGGCGCGCTCACGCCCGAGAACACCTCGCAGCCGGCGGCGAACCGGTTGACCTTGAGGATGACCGCGCCTGCCTCAACATCGCCCTTACGTGCCACGGTCGCCATCAACCCCCGCGCCGTGCACTGCCGGATCCAAGCCTGTACACGTAACTCGCTCTTTAAACGCTGCATTCCCGTTATTTATCCTACCCCGCCCGGCCGTCAGTTAAACCTTTTAATAACGATTTATGCTACGGTACCTATTGGATTATTGGGGTTGGCGCCGCCGTCCGGCGCATTTGGGGATCAGGGGCTTCTTTCGCCATGATGGGCATTGTCGGCATTATTTTCGTTTTCGTGATGGTGTTCGGTGGATTCATGCTGCACGGCGGTAGCATGGGCGTGATTTTCGCCGCCCTTCCAACCGAACTTATGACCATCTTCGGCGGCGCCATCGGCGCCATGATCGTGGGGAATTCCGCCAACACCCTCAAGGGCGTCGGCAAAGGCATCAAGCAGGTCTTCTCCGGCCCGGCGTGGAAGGAGCAGGACTTCAAGGACATGCTGTGCCTCCTGTTCACGATCACCAAGATGATCAAGTCCAAGGGCATCCTGGTCATCGAAAGTCACATCGAGAAACCCGAAGAAAGCACAATTTTCCAGAAGTATCCGCGCATCCTGCACGACCATTTCGCCGTCGATTTCATCTGCGACACTCTGCGCATGCTGTCGATGAACCTCGACGATCCGCATCAGGTGTTCGACGCCATGGAAGCGCAGCTCGAAAAGCATCACCACGAAAAGCTTCTGCCTCAGGCGGCGCTGCAGACGATGGCGGACGGCCTCCCGGCTATCGGGATCGTGTGGCGGCGGTGCTCGGCGTCATTAACACCATGCAGTCCGTGACGGAGCCCCCGGAAGTGCTGGGCGGCATGATCGGCTCGGCGCTCGTCGGAACATTCCTCGGCGTGTTCCTGGCCTATACCGTCGTCGGCCCCTTTGCCGTCCGCCTCAACCAGGTCATGGGCGAAGAGCATCAATTCTACATGATCATCCGCGACGTGCTGGTCGCGCACCTCAACGGCAACGCTCCGCAGGTCTCAGTCGAGATCGGTCGCGGCAACGTGCCCTCAATGGTGCAGCCTTCGTTCTTCGAACTGGAAGAAGCGCTCAATTCTACCAGCGACAGCTAGGATTTAGGGCGGACTCGCGTCCCTACGACTAACGCCCCGTTAACTACTCTTGCACATGATCGCCCGCAGGCGCCGGCTCACAACGGCTAGTGCTTTAGTTGCGATTCCATACTAACCTGTCTAGAACATAACGCCTTTTTGTATATACCTTTACACGCAACGCGGTGTTTGCTCGCCCGTTGGTGTATAGAGGTGTGCAGAATACAACCCGGGGAACGGCCCGCGGCGCAGAACATATGACAAACCCCATTGTGGACAGTGATATTGATTCGCTGTTCATCCTGCCCCTCAAAATAATCCCCTTTAAAACCGAAGGCCTGGCCCGGGCCCGGCTGGTGAAAAACAGCCATCTCGAAGGCGTGCTCGAACTCTACGCCGAGCGCGAGACCGGAAGCGGCCAGGTGGCCATCCGCGACTTGCCCCAGCACTTCAAATGGAAGGAAGGCGCGGGACACCCGGACCTTTCGATCCTGCATTCCCTGGCCCCCTTGCCCAGCTTCGACGTCTACAGCCTGCGCCGGACCCTGCGCGACCGCGGCATCCCGGTGAACAACTACGACGACCTGCGGCTGTCGGACGAAAAGAACAAGCAGCTCACCGGTTACATGTCCCGCTTCACGTTGCCGCTGGTCAAGGAAATCTACGGCGACGACAGCAAGGGCATCACGCGGTTCGAGGAAATCGTCGGCCTGTTCAAGGACCCGGATGTGAAGAAGGCGCTCGCCCGCCTCAAGCAGATGGCGGAGAAGCTGAAAATCTCCATCGACCAGATTCCTAGGTTCCTTGAGAACTACGGCGACATCTTCATGTCGCTGTCCTACTACAATCAATGCCTCGACCGTTTGGGCCCGCTGCTGGAGGCATTCCTCTACACCGTGAAAGACATGCGCAAGAGCATGCAGGTGCGCAACGACAAGCCGCTGCTGGCGGAGATGGAGAAGGTTGAGAAACTGATCAACGGCCTCGTGAATTTCCTGAAGCGCACGTTCCAGGATTTCGGAACCATGTCGCAGGACATGTGGAATAACCTCACCGCCGCGAAATTCGAGCAGGTGAAGGCCTACATCGAAGATACGCAGGTGAAGGTGGGCAGCGTGCTCTGCGGCCTGACGGTGAAGATGAATGCCTGGGTGATCCGTTTTCCGAACCCGAAGTCGGGCGGGCCGGGCGCCAAGGGCGAATTCATCATGACCGACATGCGCCAGGGGCTTGCGGAAATCGTGGCCGTCGCACGCGGCCAGGCTTGGTCGCCGGATGGGGCCGAAGCATCGGCCTAGCGCGGTTGTCCGGGCGCAAGAAAATTCGCGTGCTCGGTGAACTCCTAGCGTCCCGCGGCGTTATGAAGCGGTCCTCGATTAGCCATGGTAACGTTCGACGATGCCGCCTCCGACCGCAAAGCCGCTAAGCCCGATCTTGAGCGCCGTTCAGCGCGCGATTCTGCGCACGCGGAGCTTTCGTAGCAATCCCGCAAAGGGATACACGGCCGCGGTTGTCGTCATCGCGGCTATCCTGGGCCTAAGGGTGGCGCTTGGCGATCTCCTCCAAGGCGTTCCCTTCCTCTTGTTTTTTCCCGGAATCATTCTCGCGACGTTTGTCGGCGGCGTCGGTGCCGGAATTCTCGCCGTGGTCTCCAGCGCCACCGCGGCTTGGTATTTCATCATCCCTCCGGTCATGGGTTTTGATTGGTCGCCCGCGACCGTGGCCGCGCTCGGCCTTTACGTGGCGACGGGTTCCGTATGCGCCGTGCTCGTCGGCTGGCTGATCAAGATCGCCGAACATATCGCCGACTTCGCGGTGCACGAGCAGGAGCTGCTGCGCGAACTGCAGCACCGGGTCAAAAACCACGTGCAGATCGTTTCCTCGCTTTTACAGATTCAGGCGCGCCGCGCCGATGCTACCACCCAGGCGGCGCTGAACGAGGCCGGCCGCAGGCTCGCGACAATTTCGACGGTGTACGGAAGCCTCTACCGCTCCGGACATCAGATCGACTTCAAGACCCATCTTGAGGAGCTATGCCACGTCGCAAGCCGTTCCGCGCCGGACACACACTGCGAGTTCAAGGTCGACGCGGAGCCCGTCTCCTGGGGCATGGATCTCGTCATGCCGTTATCGCTTATAGCCGGCGAGTTGATCGCCAATGCCATTCATCACGGCTGTTACGGCAGTTCAGGCCTTGTGGAGGTTGTGCTGAAACGCGAGGGAGGCGATGTGACGCTCACCGTATCGGATAGCGGCGCACGGCTCCCGGATGGCTTTGACGTGGAAAAGACGAAAGGCCTCGGCCTTCAGCTTGTGCGCTCGCTGTCGCGGCAAATCCAAGGGAAGATCAGCGCCCGCAAGGACTCCAAGACGCACTTCATCGTGGAGTTCCCGGAAACGCCCAAGGACCCGCACTAGCACTAAAATCAAGTCATTCCCGCGAAAGCGGGAATCCATTTCACAGCTAAGCTCGCTGCTCGATGTATCCCGGCCGCGCGCGAAGACGCGCTAAGAAAAAATATGGCCGGCCTTCGCCGGCCTGGGCTTCGCCGCCGCAGTGCGGCGACGAAGCTTGTCCGGGATAACTGACGTCATTTGTTCCGATAGACGACGATCGTGGACTCGTTGGGATTGTCGTTTGTGATGAGGTCGGCCGTGCCGGGATAGATCGTTCCGTCGGCGCCGACTTCGGTTTCGTGCGACATCATCTCGAGACGACCTTCGACCGCTCCGGTCTTGGTGTTGATCTTGAAGATATTCCCATCGGTATCGAGTCTCGGACCGCCCTTCGCGGCGACACCGACGTAGACTCCGCCGTCGGCGGCAGCCGCGACGCTGTACAGACGGCCGCCGATGAGCTTCTGGCCGAGGTACTTGTTGCTCGAGTCAAACCACTGGACGCGGCCGTTCTCGCGGTCGGCGACGAAGATCGTACCATTCGGTCCGATGGACACGTCGTGCGGCAGCGTGAACTCGCCGTTGCCCTTGCCCTTCGTGCCCCATTCCTTCACGCGCTTGCCGTCCTGGGTGTACTCGAGGATGCGCGCGTTGCAGTAGCCGTCGGAAACGAGAATGTTGCCGTTGGCCGGGAACGCGATACCGGTGACGCTGCAGAACGGGCGCTTCGGATCGGGGATTTCACCGACGGTGATCTCGAGAAGCTGTTTGCCTTCGGCGGAGTACTTGTGGACCTTCGACGTATTCGCGTCGGTGGTCCACACGTTGCCCGCCGGATCGACATGGATGCTGTGCGGGATGGTGTAGTTTCCCTTGCCGAAGCTGCGCAGGATCTTTCCACTCTTGTCCACCATGACGATCGGATCGCCATCCTTTGGACGATGGAAGATGTAGATGTTGCCGGCCTTGTCGCCGGCCATGGCGGTAACCATGCCCAGCTTCATCGGCACTTTGATCTCGACGCGCTGCATGGGCAGCTGCGCCGACGATTTGATGAACGACTTGAGGCTTTCGTTGAGCGCCTTGTCTTCGGCTGAGAGTTCGCGGGGCTGCTGCGGAGCGGCCGGCGCGGCGGGGGCCGCGGCTTGCGCAAGCGCCTCTCCCGCAAGTGACATGGCAACGAAAGCGGCGGCGAGATGCAGAATACGCATGATGTGATCCTCCCCTGGATGTCTGGATATTAGGATGTTCGGCGCGCGGTCTTCCGCCCATCATACCCCAGTTTAAGGGCCGGCAAGCCCCCCTTTGGGTCGCGGTTTAGGCTGCGTTTTCAGCCTGTTCCAGCTCGGATTCCAGTTTCATCCAGAGCTCTTCCGCCGCCGCCAAGTCCTTCTCGACCCGCCCCAATTCCCGCTGAACCTCGACCGTCTTGGCGGCGTCGCCATAGAGCTTGGGATCGGCGAGCTTGGTCTGCAGCTTCGCACGCTCACCTTCCAACTTGGTCACCGCCCCCGCGGCCTGTTCGACCTTTTTCTTCAAGGGCGTGAGAGATTGGCGCCGCTCGGCGCCGCGCTGACGCTGGTCCTTCCGCTCGCTGTCGTCGCCCTTCGCTCCGCGTTTCGAACGATCGTTTTGCACCTCGGGACCGCTGAGAAGACGCTGACGATAGTCGTCGAGGTCACCTTCGAAATTCGAGACGCGTCCGCCTTCCACCAGCCAAAGTCGATCGGCGGTCATTTCGATGACACTCGGATCGTGACTGATGATGACGACGGCGCCTTCGAATCCATTGATGGCTTCGACCAGCCCCTGGCGCGAGTCCATGTCGAGGTGGTTCGTGGGCTCGTCGAGCAAAAGGATGTGCGGCTTTGCGATCGTCATCAACGCAAACAAAAGGCGCGCCTTCTCGCCGCCGGACAGTTTTGCGACCTGCGTGAGCGAGCGCTGCTGGGTGAATCCAAAACGTCCCAAGTGCGAGCGCACCTGCTGCTCGGACGCTTTGACGAGTCGGCGGGAGAGTTCGAGGATCGGCGTCGCCGCCATATCCAGCTCGTCGGTCTGATGCTGAGCGAAATATCCGATGCGAAGTTTCCCCGAGCGGGAGACCTCGCCGGCGAGCGGTTCCAGGCGGCCCGCGAGCAATTTGACCAGAGTCGATTTTCCGTTCCCGTTCGCGCCGAGAATGCCGATGCGATCCTCGTTGTCGAGGCGCAGCGAAATCTCGCTTAAGACGGGCTTGCCGTGGTAGCCGATGGCGACGCGATCCAAAGCGTAAAGCGGCGGCGCAAGCTCGTCGATTTCCGGAAAGCTGAAATTGATCGAGCCTTCTTCGTGGTGCTCCGCGACGACCGGCATGCGTTCGAGCATCTTGATTCGCGACTGCGCCTGCTTCGCCTTGGAGGCCTTGGCGCGGAAGCGCGCAATAAACCCCTCGAGCTCGGCACGCCGTGCCAATTGCTTGGCCCGCAACTTTTCGTTCTGTTCGAGGCGCATCGCGCGCGTCGCTTCAAACCGGTCGAAGTTACCCGCGTAGAACGTGAGCTTGGAGTTTTCGAGGTGAATGATTGCGTTCACGGCGCGATTGAGGAGATCGCGATCATGGCTGACCATGAGGATCGTGCCGGGATAGCTTTTCAAATAGTCTTCGAGCCAAAGGGTCGCTTCGAGATCGAGGTGGTTGGTCGGCTCGTCGAGCAAGAGCAGATCGGGCTGCATGAACAGGAGGCCCGCAAGGGCCACGCGCATGCGCCAGCCGCCGGAATAGGAGCTACACGGTTCCTGCTGTGCTTCGTCGTCGAACCCGAGGCCGGCCAGAATGCTGGCCGCGCGCGACGGCGCGGTGTAGGCGTCCTTGTCGTGGAGGCGGGTATGGATGTCGGCGATCCGGGTCGGATCCTCCGCCGTCTCGCTCTCGGCCATTAGCGCCGTTAGCTCGGCATCAAACGCAAGCACAGTCTCGATCAGGCTTTTGTCACCCCCCGGGGCTTCCTGGCGGGTGATGCCAATCGACCAGCGCCGCGGCACCTCGATACTGCCGGACTCCGGACCGATGTCGCCCGAGATCAGACGCAGCAGCGTCGTCTTGCCGGTGCCGTTACGGCCGACCAGGCCGACACGGGTGCCGGGATTGACCGACGCGCTCACCTCTTCAAGAAGAACGCGCGGGCCGATACGGTATGTAAGATTGTCGATACGCAACATGGGCGCGCCGTTTACCATAGACGCGGCGATATTCCACGGGTCAAAAGGTGGCCACGAGGCAAACGATGGGAGAGACACCGATGCTGCGCTGGATTCTCTTGGCTCTGGCCGTCGCGCTGCCGGCCTTTGCGGCCGAACCCGCCATAAAGGTGGAAGATCCGTGGGTGCGGGTTACTTTCGGGCAGAACCGGGCGACAGCGGGCTATATGGCGCTCGTCGATCAATCGGGGAAGGGAAACACCCTGGTGGCCCTCGAAATGGCCGACGGCGCCAGGGCGGAAATCCATGAAACGGTGATGGACGGGGACATCGTCAAGATGCGCATGGTCAAAGCCCTGCCCATCCCTGCCGGCGGCAAGGCCGAACTCACCCCTACCGGGGGCCACATCATGATCATGGGCCTCAAGAGCCCCCTCAAGGTCGGCGAGACCTTGCCCATGAAGCTCAAATTCGCCGATGGGTCTGAAATGATGACCTATTTTGCGGTCCGGACGAACTGACCGGCGCCCGATTCCAGGTTTGTTAACCTTTTGAGCCCTAGGGTAAGGCCTCACGTCCCTCCAAAAGGACTGCGGCCATGGGCCTCGCGTTCCACAGCTCCGAACTGCCCTACCTGAACTCAATCATTCAGGCGCCGCAAAGCTCGCTCTCGTTCTTGGTGGAGGACCTTGACGCCCGCCGGCACGAAAGCCTCGGCGGAGGAAAGTCGGGCGCGGACATCGAGGCGTGGATCAACGCCCTTCAACGCCAGGACCGCCCCCTCGTCGCTTCAACGCAGGGCCGCGCCAATCTCGAAGCCTGGCTGGCCCTGGTCGAAGGCTAAGGCCGACTAATCTCTCTTGATCGTTGTCGAATCGCTCTCCGGCGTGACGGTGCGCTCGATCGTTGTCGTCGAGCTGCCGCTATCGCCGCCGGTGTTGGCGCCGCCGAAATAGAGAAACGCGCCGAGGCCGGCAACCACGACAAGACCGCCGACAATGAAATACAGGCCGTTGTTGCCGCCGCCGCTTGAATTCTCACTCATGTGGAAACTCCCTTGTGATTACTTCCGGGAGGTAAATGCGCGCCACGCGGGCGATGTTCCGCCGTCGCGGCGGATCACAATCAGCGAATGAGATCGTCGTCGAACTCGTGGTCGTCCGGTGCACGCAGAGCGCGACCCGCCTCAGGATTCCGCACGCGCAAGCCAGCGCAGCACGCCCTGGCCGGCCGCGCGCCCTGTGGCGAGGCACGCGGTGAGCAGGTAGCCGCCCGTGGGCGCCTCCCAATCCAGCATCTCGCCGGCCAGGAACACGCCGGGCATCGCTCCAAGCATCAGGTGCTGGTCCAGCGCCGCGAAAGGAACGCCGCCAGCGCTGCTGATGGCTTCGCCGATGGGACGCGGCGAGCGCAATGAAATCGGCAGGGATTTGATTGCCGATGCCAGCTTACGCGCATCGGCACGATCCGCCTCGGAAACAAGCTCGCGCACCAGGCCTGCTTTCACGCCCTCAAGACCTCCGGCCTTACGAAGGTAGGTCGCGAAAGACGCACGGCCGCGCGGGCGCGCGAGCGCTTCCGCGAGTTTTTGCTCGCTGCGGTCGGGCCGAAGGTCCACATGCAAGAGCGAGTATCCCTTCGCTTCGATTTCATCTCGCGCGACGGCGGACACACTGTAGATAAGGCCGCCTTCGACCCCCGTGCTGGTGACGATGAATTCCCCTTTGCGCCCGCCGATCGCCGCGGGTTTCACCGGCTCGCCCGCGAACCGCTCGCGGAAGTGCTCGCTCCAGCTTACGTCGAAACCACAGTTGGACGGCTTGAACGGCGCGAGCTTCACGCCCTTCTCGCCGAGGAACGCCGTCCACGCGGCGTCGGAGCCAAGTTGCGGCCAAGAGGCGCCACCGAGCGCGAGTACGAGAGCATCGGACGTTCTCGTGACGGGGCCTGACGGTGTGCCGAAGATCAGCGCTCCATCCTTCGTCCAGCCTTGCCAGCGGTGGCGCATATGAAAGCGCACCCCCAGCCCGCGCAGCCGCCGCAGCCAGGCGCGAAGTAAGGGTGCTGCTTTCATCTCGCGCGGAAAAACCCGCCCGGAGGTTCCGACGAATGTCTCGATGCCGAGACCATGGATCCAGACGCGGATTTCGTCCGGTCCAAAGTTGTCGAGGAACGGAGCGAGATCGGGCGCGCGATCGCTATAGCGCGCGCGAAACGGCGCCTTGGCTTCCGTATGGGTGATATTGAGGCCGCCTTTCCCCGCCATCAGGAACTTGCGGCCCGACGACGGCATGGCGTCGTAGACGTCGACAGAGGCGCCGCCAGCTGCAAGGATTTCCGCAGCCATCAAGCCTGCGGGCCCCGCGCCGATGATCGCGACGGAAGCCTTCGTCGGAGTCGCCTCTTTCATCGGCAACTTCTAGGCAAATTCCGCTGGTGGAGGAAGCCCTTAGCGAAGGGCCGCGAAGGGGGTTAATTTCATGTCAGCCCTGTCCTGGCGGCATGGGTGTCCTGTTGCGTCACGCAATTATATTTCATATCAATTCTGCGCATTCTGCCGACATTCAGGGAGTTTCCGAGATGCCCGATACCCATGCCGAGCGCCCAGCGCCCAGCGAAGCCGCGCTTGAAATTCAAGCGCTCGTCGCGCGTTCGCGCAAGGCGCAGCAGCAGATCGAAAACTACACCCAGGAGCAGGTGGACGATCTGATCCGCGCGATGGTGTGGTGCGTAGCCCGCCCGGACGTCGCGGAGAAGATCGCGAAGTTCACGGTCGAGGAAACCCAACTAGGTAACTACGACGGCAAATACCTCAAGATCTTCAGAAAGACCCGCGCCACTCTCATGGACATCATCGACGAAAAGTCGGTGGGCATCATCGAGGAGGACAAGGCACGCAATATCGTGAAAATCGCGAAGCCTGTCGGCGTCATCGGCGCTCTCGCCCCCTCGACCAATCCGGAAGCGACCCCGGTAATCAAGGCGATCTCGGCGATCAAGGGCCGCAATTCCATCATCGTCGCGCCGCATCCGCGCGCGAAGCTCACCAACAAGATGATCGTCGACCTGATGCGCGAAGCCCTTGTCGCGTACGGCGCGCCGGCCGATCTCGTGATCGCTATCGAAACGCCGTCGATGGACAAGGTGAACGAACTTCTGAAGCAGTGCGACCGCATCCTCGCCACCGGCGGCGGCGCCATGGTGAAGGCCGCCTATTCCAGCGGCACCCCGGCGCTTGGCGTCGGCGTCGGCAATGCGGTGATCACGGTGGACGACACCGCCGATCTCAAGGATGCGGCCACGAAGATCCGCATCTCCAAGACCCTCGACCTCGCCGCATCGTGCTCGGCCGATAACTCGGTCATTCTGCTCGCGCCGATTTACGACCAGATGCTGGCGAACCTGCAGGCCGAAGGCGGATATCTCGTGAACGCCGAGGAAAAGAAGAAGCTGCAGGCCACGCTGTGGATCGACGGCCACCTCAACACCGCCATTGTCGCCCAACCCGCCGACAAGATCGCCGGCATGGCCGGCATCACATTGCCCGCCGGCAAGCTGTTCTTCATCGTTCCGGAAACCGGCTACGGCCCCGAGCATCCGTTCTCAGGCGAAAAGCTCTCGGTGGTGATGGCGCTCTACAAGGCCAAGAACATCGACGAGGCCATCGCGCTCACCAACAACATCCAGGCCTATCAGGGCCAGGGCCATTCCTGCGGCATCTACTCGACCAGCGATGCCAACATCATGAAGCTCGCCAACACGACCAAAACCAGCCGCGTGATGGTGAACCAGCCGCAGGCGCCGTCCAACTCGGGCAATCTCTGGAACGGCATGCGCCAGACCTTCTCGCTGGGCTGCGGCTCGTGGGGCGGCAACAGCACCAACAACAACATCACCTGGCGCGATCTCATCAACGAGACCTGGATCTCCAAGCCGCTTGCGAAGGCGAAGGAACTGCCGTCGGATGAAGTGCTGTTCGGGGATGCGATCAAGCGGCTGAAATGACGGCTGCCGAATAGTCAAACGAGTAGCCGTCATCCCGGACAAGCCGAACCGAAGGTGAGGCGCGATCCGGGATCCATCGCGCAGCGAAGTACGTCGACCAATGGATCCCGGCTCGCGCTTCGCTTGGCCGGGATGACCTGCACACATAAAAAAAGCCCGCCGAAATCGGCGGGCTTTTTGTTGAATGTGCAGGTCAATTCTTCAAACTGATCTCGCTCTCGCTCACCACGCGCTCCTGGGCGGTGGACTGGTTCTTTACGCGATAGAGGAAATCCGGGCCCTGTTCCGGCAGCAGCCGGGTGATCTCGAATTCGTTGGTGTTGATCTCTTCCAGCTTGCGAGGCAGGCGCGGCCCCGCCACCTTCAGCAGAGTCACCGTCTGGCCGATGGCATACTTGTGGCGGCGCGCCAGCGCCTGCGTGCGAATCATCGGCTGAGTCTTGTAGATGCGCCCTGCGATTTTTGTCATCGCGTTCTCCTCATTTTTATAATTTGGCCCCAGAGGGGCGAGATGTCGGTAGGAATAGAAAACTTAGAAACGGCGCTGCGGACGACGCTGCTGCCCGCCACGGGGCGAACCACCCTGCTCGCCGCCACTCGGCGTGTCCTTGTGGCGAAACACGAGACGGCCCTTGTGCAGATCGTACGGCGAAACTTCGACGGTGACGCGATCACCCGCGAGGGTACGAATCCGATTCTTCTTCATGCGGCCGGCGGTGTAGGCAATGATCTCGTGATCATTGGTGAGGCGCACGCGATAGCGCGCCTCCGGCAGAATTTCAGTAACGACCCCTTCGAACTCCAACAATTCTTCTTTAGCCATGGAAACTCCGCTGGGCCGCCTTCGCAAGAAAACGAAGCAAGGCGGCAAAGCGTGCACGTCCCTTGCCGCTACATACTGACAAAAATAGAAGGGGCGACCGAAGTCGCCCCTCCGCCGTAAACTCTTAGAGGGCCTTGAGGTTGCCGGCCGCGGACTTGCCGCGCTCGGTCACCACGTCATAGCTGACCCGCTGGCCTTCATTGAGACGCTGGATGCCAGCGCGCTCGACCGCCGAGATATGCACGAAGACGTCCTTCGAGCCATCTTCCGGCTGGATGAAGCCAAAACCCTTGGTCGCGTTGAACCACTTGACGGTTCCTGTAGCCATTAGCACTTCTCCAAACAAGATGACCGCCCTGCAACACGCAAGGCGGGCCTGAACTTCAGAACGGGTGGGACCGGGCCGAGCTCTCGTTGAGAGTGCGTAACGGGGACAACCCATCGCGAGTAGACGCCTGTAATATATGAGACAACGCCATTTTTCGCAACGCCGGAAGTGCCGAGATGGCGCAGCTTGCACGCGAGAAGCGCATGATTCGGGCCCATAAAGCGCGTATTCGGGGCAAAATTAGCCCGCTAGGGGTGCTCAAGCCTTGGACCTAGCCCATTCCTTGGTTAAAAGGGCGCCGATGAGCACCCGCCGCCGCCCTTTCTCCCCGCCGGGCCACAGGTTTACCCCTCGATGATTCGCAAGCTTTACGACTGGACGATGAGCCTCGCCGCCCGTCCCAAGGCGCTACACGCCCTTGGGGCCGTATCGTTCGCCGAGAGTTCCTTCTTCCCCGTGCCGCCCGACGTGCTCCTGATTCCCATGGTGCTGGCGCGGCCCGAGCGCGCCTATACGATTGCCATGGTGTGCACCGTCGCCTCTGTCTTAGGCGGCATCCTGGGCTATGCGATCGGCTATTTCTTATTCACGACGATCGGCCAGGCGGTGTTCGACTTCTATGGCATGCACGACGCGCCAAGCCGATTCCAGGAGTGGTATCGCGAGTGGGGCTTGTGGCTGATCCTCGCCAAGGGTCTGACGCCGATCCCCTATAAGATCGTCACCATCATGAGCGGCGCGGCGTCGTTCGACTTCGGCGTATTCATCGCCGCTTCTGTGCTCACCCGCGGTCTTCGGTTTTTCATCGTCGCTGGGCTTCTCAGGCAGTTCGGCGAACCGATCCGCGCGTTCATCGAGAAGTATCTTACGCTTCTCTTCATGCTGTTCCTGTTTTTCCTGATCGGCGGCTTCGTCGCGCTGAAGTACATCTAGAACAAGTGCGCCTAGACGGGTTTACGCGCCTCGATCTGAGCCGGCATGTCGGGAATCTCATCGGGCTTCAGCGTATGGAGCGGGCCTATGCGCAGGAGCACCGGCCAGATCGCCGCGACGGCGGCGACGACGAGGATGGAGCCCACACCTCCGCCCGCGATCGCCAGGACCGGGCCGAAAAGCGTTGCGGTCGCGCCACCCCAGAACGAGCCGAATTCATTGGAGAATCCAATGAAGACGTAACCGATGGCACTGACTCTCCCGCGCAATTCGTCCGGCGTGACGACCTGCTCGAGGGTCGCACGGATCACAACGCTGATGGAATCGAAGGCGCCTGTGAGAAATAGGCAAAAGAGCGAGAGGTAGAAACTTTCGGAAAGACCAAAGCCGATCGTGGCCAGGCCGAACCCGGCAACGGTGATGAGAAGCACGCGGCCGGGCCTCTGCCACGGCTTCAGTCTCGTTTGAAACAGCGCCATGCCCATGCTTCCGACGGAAGGCGCCGCACGCAGCCATCCAAGCCCTTCCGGGCCGACGTGAAGGATGTCCTTAGCGAACAAGGGCATTAGCGCGAGGCCGCCGCTAAACAAGACCGCGAACATGTCGAGCGTAAGAGCCGCGAGAAAGATCTTGCTGCGGCGAATGAACGCCAACCCGGCAAACAGTTCCGCCGTCGTGCGCTTTTGCTCGTGGCCGGCCGGCCGGATGACCGGCAGGCCGAAGATGAGGATGATAAAGACCACCTCCGCCGCCGCGGCCACCCCATAACCAGCCGTCGCACCGCCGGTCCAGGCGATGACAAATCCACCGAGGGCCGGGCCGAGAACCGAGGCGAGTTGGAAGGTCGTCGACATCCAGGCATTCGCGTTCACGAACTCATGCTTGGGAAGAATCTGCGGGAGAATGGTCGAGCTGGCCGACTGGGAGAACGTGCGCGCGATGCCGACAACCACCAGAAGCGCATAAATCGCCGCGACGGGTCCGTGGGCGTACGAGAGCGCGGCCAATCCAAGTGCCGCGAAGGCAAACAGCGTCTGAGCCCAGATCACAATGTTCCGGCGTGGGTAGCGGTCGGCCGCGTTGCCAGCCGGGATGGTCAGAAAGAGGACCGGCGCCAGTTCGAATAGACCGACGAGGCCCAAAGCCCACGCGCTGCCTGTGCGCTCGTAGAGCTCCCAGCCCACGGTAACATTGAGGATTTGCGCTCCCGCGACGCCGCACAGACGGGCCGTCACAAGCCGGCGCACGTGCGGATTGCGAAGCGCGGAAAAGGCGTCGATGCTGGATGACATTGGGAATCGAAAAAGCCGGCGGACTCAAGGAGGGCAGGTAAGCTCGTCACTATAGCAGCGCGACCCGCGTCCTAGAATAAGGCCGCCGCGCAGGGCTGCCGTGCGGCAGATAAGGGCCTTACTTTTGCGTCCGCGCGGCGCTTTGGAGTTCCGCGGTCAACTTTTCGACCGCCTCCGGACGGCCGTGAAACGCGGCCGGCGTATTGTGAAAGAGCGCGACCCGCCAGGCGCCATCAACGAGCACGGCGACCAAGGATTGAACCGCGTTCACCGCGGGATTGATGTCGGACTTTCCGGCGGGGATCATCCCGGCGTCAGCGCGAAGCAGGGCGACGCCGGGGGCAAGCGCGCGGACCTCACGCACGACGGATACGAAAGCGCCGGTCGGATGGTGGGCGAAGATGGGCGCGAGATGAGCCTCGATCTCCTTCGCGCCGCTCATGAGGCTCCCGTCGAAGCCGACCTGAGTGCCGTCCGGCGTATACAGCCGAGCCATGCCGGCCGCATCGCGCCGATTCCAGGCAGAAAGAAGAGCGTCGTGCAGCGTGCGAACATCCGTTTCAACCGTCATGAGCAACCCTCCGAGTCTTTTATCTATTTATCATATACTTATATGAAGTCTCTCAGTCTTAGCTGTAATGAAGAATCTAGGGTCTCCATGGTAAGGTGGGAAGGGTTCGGCGACGGGGAAAGGCAAAGCCAATGGCAAAAAAGGCCCTCCAAGGACTTTCAATCGGCGCGGTGATCATCGGGGTGATCTGGATCGGACAGGGCACCGGCGTTTTCCCATATCCAGCCTCCAGCTTCATGATCGACCAGATGCCCTGGGCATACCGCGGGGCCGCATTGGCGGCGGTTGGACTCATCGCCATCTTCCTGCTTCAGCGGAAAATGTAAGCGGACATCCGCTCGCCTTTTAGTGATTCCAGAACTTGCCCCGCGTGCTGGTACCGTGGCCATATTGTCGCGATGAGGACGGGGCGCCCCGGGGAAAGTGGCGCCTCGAGGTTTAGGGGGTTCTTTGCGGCTCGTGAAACATCTTACGGCTTTCGCCGCGCTCTTTCTGGGCGTAGCGGAGACCACGCCGGCGCTTGCTCAGCGCGCCGGGGAGAATGCGCTCACCTCTGCCGAGGACGCCTTCGGGACTCAGGTCGGCAACGAAACCATCGGCCTTTATAGCGCCCAGAATGCCCGCGGCTTCAGCCCGGTCCGCGCCGGCAACACGCGCCTTGAAGGCCTTTACTTCGACACCCGCGGCGGCGGCGGCGGGCAAGTGCGCATGTCTTCGCGCATTATCGGCCAGGCGACTGTGCGCGTTGGCCTTTCCGCCCAGTCCTACCCGTTCCTCGCACCGACCGGCGTTGCGGACTATACGCTGCGGGTGCCGGGCGACGAGTACAGCCTCTCGACGGTCTTCCGCGCCGCCTATCCCGAAGGTGAATCCCTTGAGATCGACGGGCAGATCCCGGTCAGCGAGAACTTCAGCCTCGGCCTCGGCATCAGCGGCGAGCACACCACCACCGACTACGGCGAGACTTCTTATTCCGCCGACGGCGCGGTGATCGGGCGCTGGAATATCGGCGATTTCGCGCAGCTCATTCCCTTCTGGAGCCGTACACGCAACTTCGAGAACGAGTGGGGACCTCTGGTCTTCCTGGCGGGCGAAGAATTGCCGGCGAAGTTCGATCGCGATCTGTCGTTCACCCAGAAGTGGGCCGTGTACAATTCGGATGACACCAATTACGGCGGCGTGTTCAAGGCGAACTGGGACGACTGGCGCCTAGGCATCGGCGTATTTCGGTCGGTCGCATGGCGCCTGCAGGATTCGAGTCAGGCGCACTATCGTAATGTTCAGCCGGACGGGTCCGCCCAGCTTCAGTACACGCGCCTCGGCCGGTGGCCCCTGCCCCACTCGAGCAAGTCCGGAGAAGTGCGCCTTACGCGCATCATTGTCGAGGGAGATCGGCTCCACACCATCCACGTCAACGCGAGGGGCAAGGCATCTGGAACCGGCAACGGCGGCAACACGTCGATGCAAGCCGGGCCCATCCACTACGGGACCCCCATCGTGTTGCCGCAGCCGACCTTTCCGGCCGGGGTGCGCGGCCGGGAATACGTTCGCCAGGCGACGTTCGGCGTCAGCTACGGCGTTTTGTGGAAAGAGGTAGGGGAGTTCTCGGCCGGTCTGCAACGGACTCTCTACAAGCGGTTTACCGTGCCCGTTCCGCAAAACAGTTCAACGCAAGAGTGGCTCTACAACGCAACGGCGGCGATCTACGTCACCGACCGCCTCGTGCTCTACAGCGGCTATACCCGCGGACTTGAAGACGCGCCCCGCGCGCCGCCCTACGCCGCCAACGGTGGAGCGGGCGCGGCCGCCACCTTCACGCAACAGATGGATGGCGGTTTTCGCTATACGTTGATGCCTGGTGTGCGCCTCGTCGGCGGCCTCTTTGAGGTGAAGAAACCCCTCTTCGATCTCGACCAAAACCAGTTCTTCCGTGAACTTGGCAATGTGCGCCATCGCGGCGTCGAAGTCTCCTTGAGCGGAAGCCCGGCGCCGGGGTTGACGGTGGTCGCCGGATTGGTCGGCCTTCAGGCCCGTCTCACAGGACCGCTTGTGGACAACGGGACTATTGGAGCCATTCCGCCGGAAACCATTCCTTTGAACGGGATTCTAAACGTCCAATACGGTCCCGCGAGCTGGAACGGTTTTTCCATCGACGCCCGCATGTCGTACAACGACTCCTACATGGCGAACGTGGAGAACACTTTCAAATCCGCCGCCATCACGATGGTCGATCTCGGTGCGCGCTATCGCTTCAAGATCGCCGCGCAATCGGCGCTGCTTCGTTTTCAGATGACCAACGTCTTCGATGTCTGGGAGTGGAAGGTCACCGGAACCCAGAAGCAGATCGAGCCGACGCCGCAGCGGAAGGTCTCGCTGCAACTCACCGTGGACTATTGAGAAACAAGGGTTTTTGGCAAAATCTTGAGTGATTCCAGGGCTTGCGGGGGCCATTCCGGCATGGCCTTATACCCCCTCATCTGGCTTGTGGGAGACCGTCAACGGACGCACCCTGGGAGCCGGCTCAAGTGCGTCTGTGGGGATTTGTGCGTTCTCTTAAATTGACCATGCTCATCACCGCCGCGGTGGCGAGCCTTTGCGGAGTCCGCCCGGCCCTCGCGCAACGCGCCGACGAAAACGCCCTCACCTCCGCCGAAGATGCCTTCGGCACCACGGTCGGCGGCGAAACCATCGGCCTCTACAGCGCCACCAGCGCTCGCGGCTTCAGCCCAATCCGGGCCGGCAATCTTCGCCTTGATGGGCTGTTTTTCGATGCTCGCGGCGGCGGCGGCGGAATGGTGCGGCTCTCGAACCGCCTCGTCGGTCAGAACACGATCCGCGTAGGTCTCTCAGCCCAGTCGTATCCCTTCCCCGCGCCAACGGGGATCGCTGATTTCACCGTCCGCGTGCCCGGCGACGCCTACACCCTGAGCACCGTCTTTCGCGCCGCTTATCCCGAAACCGAAGCCTTCGAGCTGGACACGCAGATTCCGGTCAGTGAGCGGTTTTCACTCGGTGGCGGGTTCAGCGTTGACCGCTCCACGAACGACTTCGCGAGGATCAACTACAATCTCGATGGTACGGTCATCGCCCGCTGGGAGGTCGCCGACAACGTCCAGGTCATGCCCTTCTACAGCCGATCACGCCAATTGGAGGGCGCGTGGGGCCCATTCCTTTTTGCGGCAAGTTCGGACCTGCCTCCGAAGTACGACCGCAGCAAGACGTTGACACAGGACTGGGCCGCCTTCGATAACGACGACGCCAACTTCGGGATGATCTCGCGGGCCAACTGGGCCGATTGGAATCTGAGCGTGGGGTTGTTCCGATCGATTTCGTGGCGGAGAGGCGGAGATTCCGCCCAGCTCCACTACCGGAACCTCCGGCCCAACGGCGACGCGGACATGTTTATCGTTCGGCTGTCGGGGCAAACGAACCCTAACGAAAGCACCTCCGGGGAGGCCCGGCTTGCGCGGTCCTATATCGAAGGCGACCGTCGCCACACTTTCTACGTCAACGCCCGCGGCAAGCGGGTGCAAAACGGCTTTGGCGGCAATGTGACGCGCGCCATCGGCATTGGAAATATTTTGAATCCCGTCCCGTTGCCGCCACCGAACTTCCTGCCGGGCAATCGCGGGCGCGAATACGTGCGCCAATATTCTGGCGGCGTCAGCTACCAGATGCTTTGGAAAGGCGTGGGTGAATTCAGCGCCGGATTACAGCGCGCGACGTACACCCGCTTCACCCGCATCGTAGATCCGACGCCCCCAGAAACGACAAATGAGTGGCTCTATAACGCCACCCTCGCCGCGTATCTCTCGTCGCGCCTTGTTTTGTACAGCGGTTATACGCGCGGGCTGGAGGATGCTCCCCGCGCTCCGCCGTTCGCCGTCAATAGCGGCGCCAGCGCTTCGGCGACGATCTCCGATCAGATCGACGCAGGGATCCGTTACACCGTTATTCCCGGCCTAACGCTCGTCGGCGGCGTCTTTCAGGTAAAAAAGCCGTTCTTCGACCTCGATACGACGGGTTTCTTCGGCCGCCTCGGCGACGTGCGCCATCGCGGCTATGAGGTTTCCCTAAGCGGTAGTCCGGTTCCCGGCCTTACGGTCGTTACCGGCATCGTCGGCATTCAGGCGCGCCTGTCCGGAGTCCTCGTCGACAACGGAACGATGGGCCCGATTCCGCCCGACATCGTTCCCGTGACCTCATTGCTGAGCATGCAATACGGACCGAAGACCTGGAACGGATTCTCCGTCGACGGCCGCGTGAGCCACAATGCACCCTACATCGCCGACGTCTTGAACACTTTCAAGTCCGCAGCAGTTACGACGGTTGACGTGGGAGCACGCTACCGCTTCCAGCTTGGAGGTAACCCCGCTCTTCTGCGCTTCCAGATCCAGAACCTGTTGGATGTCTGGGAATGGCAAGTGCAGGGCACGCAGCGCGAGCTGCGCGCGACGCAGCGGCGTAAGGTGCAGCTGCAATTGACGGTCGACTACTAGGTCAGGGACTCAAAAAGAAGATCGAATCGTCCAGCTGCGTAACGCTGCACGAGACCAGCGCGCGCATTTCTTCCAAGGAGACCGTGAACTTCGTCTTATGCATCTCGTGCCGTACCCCGTGATACCACCGGAAAGCGGGCATCGGCTGTGGCGGCGGCAGCGCCTTGGCCATTAATTCGGCCGTCCGCTCACCGCCGCGCATTGGGAAAAGCTCCTGCGCCGACCGCTTCGGCGCCGGGATTTTCCCCGAGGAGAAAACGGCGATCGCCTCTCTGGCATTCGTTACGGTGGGATTCACCTCGGAAACGATGAGACGGTCACGCCACGCCAGGGGTGGACTGAGATTGACAACCGGGGCGTTAAGGATCGCCGCTTCGACCCCAGTGGTAGACTCGCTGTGAACGATAAATGTTGCGTGCTGCATCCACGGTATTGGGTCTGACCCCGACATCACACTCACTCTGTCGCCGTAGCGTTCGGTCCAATGTTCCACCGTTTCCTGCGGATGCGGCCGGATAATAATCCGCCGGCCGGAGTGCTCCTGCATCCAGTCGATTAGCGCGACTGTTTCGACGAAGGCGGCTGTCTCAAAGTCGATTCGATCTTTGACGAGCTTCTCGCGCACCGGTCCAGGCGGCGTCCCTTCCGCTTTCATCCAGGCCCCGGCCGCCATAGTGGTATCGCCCCAAGTGCTGCGTATCATTCCGAAACTTGTGTTGAAAAGAACATAGTCCTGCGGCAGGGGCCGCGTGGTCCGAGCCATCCGCAGAAGATCAATGCGAGGTGAGCCTACGACTTCGATCTTGCCCGCCTGAGCGGGGTATGCGCTTCGCAGCGCTATGGCGTGCAGCTCGTTTAATGCCAAGTACACATGCGTAGATTCAGCGGCCAGGGGATCTGTTGTCCGCGCGTAGTCATGCACCGCGGATGGGAGGCACTCTTCGTCCGCCGTAAAGATGACGTGCCCCGCCGCACGCCCCCAATGCATTCGCTCCGCCTGCAGCTTGTTAGCGCTCTTGAACAACACGGCGCCGTGAGGAATGCCTATGCGCAGGTGGTCGAAAATAGACCACTGTTGTCCGATAACGACCGCATATCCCTTCTCGACAAGATGCGATGCAATCAGAGCCCGCGACGGAAGGTCCCGGCTCTTGAGTTCACAGGTGAGGTAGGCAATGGGGTGCATAGCTCTTCAAGAATCGGAAATAGAATGCGACCAAGATCAGCGGTGAATATCGTAGGCCGCCATATCTAGGTCGCGGCGCATGGTCTTCATGAGACCCAGTAACTCTGCGATTCGTGGGACCATTTTGCCGTAGAGTGCGACGCCCGCCTCGATCGTGTCGTCAGCTCGCGGCTCGGGCACGAAATCGAAATGCGGAGACCATGACTTGCTGAAACGGCAAAGGCGCGGGAGAGCCGCGAGATACGGCAACCCCGCCTCGCCGACGGCGCCGTTTTTCACCGTCGCCGCCACCTTGGTCAGCGCCTCTACGACCCCGGCATCCAATCGCAAATTTGCGCCCACGCCCTCGGCGTCCTTGATCAGCGGGCCTTTCAGAAAAGTCTGTACAAGGCCGTTGCGGGTGTTGGTCGGGATAATCGCCCGGCCCTTTATGTAGACGTCCGCGAACGCGTTCGAGCCAGCGAAATCGACAAAAATGACGTCTCGGTCGACGGGCGCCGGCAGAAATACATCAGGGTCTTTTGCCGACATCACGGTTTCCCGTTTTGGCGGCAGGGCGGTATTCGGCGACTCCTTCCGCCGCAACGCATAGGGCGAATGGAGGATCTTATTGCAGAATACGACAAGATCGCCTGGCTTGGAGGGCACGTCGTAACAGCTTAGTTCGTCTTCGTTGAAGTTCGCACTGTTGAACTGATGCGAGCCCGGAACGAGCTTCAACCCACCGCTGAAATTGGCGTGATCCTGGAGGTAAACCGCGAAGCGGATGATGGGATAGGGCTCGTCCGTCGGCTCGTGTTGGCGACTGAAAAGATGCCCCGGCGTGCCCTTGGCATCATGGTGGAGATGCCGGCCGTGAACGGCCTCGCCCGGCTTAAACACCTCCTTCAGGTATGACGCTTCGCCAAAAAACGTGACCGTCCCGCCCAGGAGGAGCTTGGCGATTTGCACCAATCGCGAATCGGACCAAAACCCTTCGAGAGCAGGCATGGTAAATAGGTCGGCCGTGCGGGAGGCCCCTTTTCCCGCAGCAATGAAGCGCTCAACCTCAGCCGCGCTGAATACGTTTCTTAGGAGAAGGAATCCGTCGCGCTTGAACCGATCTATTTCTACCGAACTAAGCATCGACGGATTCCAAAATCTCTAGACCAGCGCTGTCTTGAATATGGCCAGCATCCGGCCCCAGGCCTTCTCTGCCTGCGCTTGATCATAAACGGCCGCGTCGGGCGGGCACCAGCCGTGCGCGGCCGGGTAAACTTCGATCTCCGCCTTCAGCTTGTTTGCCGCAAAGGTCTCACGCAGGACGTCCTTCGCGGTCGGTTGCGCCTTATCGTCGTTCTCGGCAACCGCAAACAGGTAGGACGCCTTGATCTTGGGCGTGAGCAGATGCGGGCTGGTCGGCTGATCCGTCACCAGGCCTCCACCGTGGAAGGAGGCCGCGCCGCCAACCCGGTCCGGGCGCTCCGCCGCGGTGCGCATGGTGATCGGGCCGCCCATGCAGTAGCCGGTGGTGCCCATTTTCTTCGCGGTGTCGACCACCTTTTGAGAGTCGATCCAGCCGATGAAGGCCTTGGCATCGGTCACGTGGGTTGTCGGGTTCAACGTGGTCATCAGCTTCATAATCTGCGCGCGATCGTCAGGCTTCGCGAAATCGAGGCCCGCCGGCAGCGCCGGCACCTTAGCGGTGCGGTAGTAGGGATTGATCGTGAGCACGGCGTAGCCGGATTCGGCGAGGCGCTTACCCATTTGGCGGAAGGCAGGACGCAGCCCGAACGCATCGGGCCACACCAGGACCGCAGGCGCCTTGCCGGCCACCGGGTGGGCGAAGTGAGCCTCGGCTTCACCATCCGGCGTCTTGATGATGACGTCGGACTCTTTCACGTCGACCGCATTGGCCGCGCGCGGCAGAGCCGCCATGAAGCCCGCACCGATGGTCAGCGCGCCCAAGCGTCGGCGGCTGATCGCCTCGGCCATGTCAGTCATTGAATGTTCGTCGCACATGGGTCGTCCCCTCCTCACGAAAGGCCGCAAAGCCCGCGGCCGGATTTGATGCCGGATCATACTAGCCGAGGGACGGTAGCCGCCGCCATCGCCGCCCCATGCCGGAAAACTGCTTGTTTTCAGGGGATTATCGCGTCGGCGCCGCGGTCGCTTTCATGACGAGCCTGCCCCTCAACGCCGACGTCCAGTTCGTGACGGTCATGGCGACGACACGGCTGACCTCGCCGCCCGCGCGCGAAATTCGGGCGACAGCGGCGACAGGCGACACCAGGGGCAAAAGGATCAACTGGCCGAAGGCTTTATGAAGAAATTTCGATCGGGCGACACTTTTGGCGACGCGCGGCGACACTTTGAAGATTACAAGTTCGCTGCTGTAATGCTCGCCATGCTGCACATTTTATGCTGCAGACTCAAAAAAACGTCAGCGCTGCGAATGCGTTACGCCCCCTTTTCACCATGCTGCAGACCTGCTGCAGATTGCTGCACATTCTGATCCGGCAGGCGAGCGGCGGCGCCACGCCGCTCCGCCGCCACGCATCACACGATTAACGATGCCATCAAACAGCATGCGGCGCACGCACTCTGCCGCAGCCCTGCTGTATCCTATTCGGGGACTCGCGTCAATGTTTAAGGGACATGTCCTTTAGGCCATACTAACCGACGCACTCCGCGTCTCGGCCCATCCTGGGAATTGAAAAGACAAAAAAAAGGGGGGCTTTTGGCCCCCCTCGTCTCCTCTTTCGTTCGTCCCGCTCTTACATCTTGAAGCGGATCCCCGCGTAGAACTTCCGACCGATCGCGTCATACATCTGCGGGTTCACGTTCATGTACCAATAGGCGCTGGATGCGACCATCGGCGGCTCCTTGTCCATCAAGTTCATGATGTTGACGTAGCCCTGCACGTTGCCGCCGCTCTCCAATTCCAGGAACTTATAGGTGATCGACAGATCGTGATAGAAGCGGCTGTCTATATGGTTGTAGTCGATGGTCGGCGCGTAACTTGTCCAGTTCGGGCAACTGCCGGGCTGGCACTCGACATAACGCGAGGTACCCCCGCCGTATTCGCCCGAGCTCATGTAGCGGCCCGTCCAGGAGATACTGATCGGGTCGAGTTGGTAATTGGCGCTGAACATCCAGCGCCAAGACAACGGACCGGTGCCGCTGTTGGTGCCGGCGGCGTCCACCGGCGGGTTGCGCCGGTCGTCGCGCAGCGACTCAATGATGTTCGTACCGATGGCGCGCAGGGAGACTTCGCCCGCCCACGAGTCGACGAAGGTATCGAGGCTCGTGCCATAGCTCACCTCGATGTCCATCCCCTTCTGGCTGAGGAAGGCCAGGTTTTCCGGTCGGCTGTCGATGACTCGGATGGTGCCGATGGTCGGATACAAGGGATCCGCCGGATTCGCCGGATTGCGGCTGATCGCAGCGCAGAGCGGCGACAGGCCGCCGGAGTCGAAGCAGCGCTGGAGCACTTCGCCAGGCGTTTCGATCGCGCCGTTGATCGTGATGTCATAGTAGTCGACCGAGGCGCTGAAGCCTTCGAACCACGACGGCTGATAGACAATCCCGAAGCTGGTCTGGTCGGCCTTCTCCGGCTCGAGATTCGGGTTACCGGACGTGGAATTTAGCCAGCTGACCGCTCCCGCGTTCACGCGGAAAGGGTCGATAAGGCCAGGAGACTGACCACCGCCGCCGGCATTGTAGAGTTCGCCGAGGTTGCCGGCACGGATGTCGCGCGAACGGGTCGCACGCAGACGCACCTCATCCACCGGCGCGTAGGTCGCGCCAACCTTCCAGGTCACAACGAAGCCGGACGTGGAGTAGTCGGTCAAACGGATGGCGCCGTTGAGGTCGAACGAACGCGCCCATTCTTCGTCCTTAGCCAGCGGCACGACGGTCTCCAGGAAACCTTCGGCCACGGAGTAGCTGCCCAGCGTGCCTTTGTAGTTACCGGCAGTATAGGAGCTGGTGAGACATTTCGGGCAGTAGCCCGCGAGATTGCCCGGCGAGACGGATTCCTTGCGCCATTCGAAGCCGGTGGCCAGGGAGACCGGGCCCGCCCATGTGTCAAAGGGCTCGCCGGTCATCGACGCCGCAATGAAGCTCTGGGCACTGCGCTGGTAGAGCTGTGCGCGGCCCTTGACGTACTCGATAGCGGCGGCGCTGTTCACGCCGTAGCCGAACGGATTGAAGGGCACGCAGAGCGGATCATCGGGAATGGTCGGATCGGCATTTCCACGGCAGACGATCTGGCCGTTCGCCAGGCGCACGGAATCGAGCGCATTGGTGATCGGGTTCGTGGCCGTCTGGCCGAGGCCGCGCAGGCGGACGAGATCGAGCACACGGCCTGAGAGGTCGCCGCGAGTTAGGCCATACTGACCGTGGAGCTTCCAATCCCATTCCGTGCTGAAGGCGTTAAAGTCTCCTTCGAGGCCGCCCTGATACGTCCAGAGTTCACGGTAGTTGTCAGTCTGAATGTACGGAACGTCGTGGAGGAAGCTGCCCATCGTGAACTGGGTGAGGCCCAGGGCTGTCATGCGCGCGGCGACCGCTGGATCAAGGTACGCGTTGTCGATACGGATGTTCAGGTTGCCGAGCTGGTCGTCCAGCTTCGAACGGGCGTAGCCGTAAGAGTAGGTATAGATGAAGTTCGAGTACGCCGTGACGTTATCAGTGATGTCGTAGCTCACCCGGCCAAAGTAGGCCTGACGTGTGACGTGGTTGGAAAGCGACTGGTTGTAGAAGGTCGCGTCCGACGTCGCCCAATCGCCACCGACTGTAAACTGCGCGTTCGTGAGCGACCCGTAGTTGTACATGCCCGCAGCGCGGCCATCTTTGCCGAACGTCGTACCCTTCAGCGGGCCACCGGTGATGATACCGCCCGGCGTAGCGAGGATCGAACCGACTTGGCTGCGGACCAGGAATCGCGGATTCGCGCTGCCGGTGGTGGTGTTCCAAGCCGGGTTCTCGAAGATTTTATAAGTGTCGTAACCCCAGAATTCACCACGGGACTCTCCCGCACCAAAAATCCCCTTGTTCCAGGCGTGCTCGCCCGAGAACAGCACATGACCTTTGCCGCCCGCGAAAGGCGCGCCGGCCGTGAGGCTCACCTTGTAATTGGGATCGTCGCCGCGGGCCGTGATACCGCCCTGGATTTCACCCTTCACGCCCGTGAATTCACGGTCGAGCACGAAGTTCACCACACCGGCCACGGCGTCCGAGCCGTAGGCGGCCGAGGCGCCGCCGGTCACAACGTCGATACGGCTGATCAGCGGCGTCGGCAAGTCGGAGGCGTTCACCGAGCCGTTGACGTCGCCCGAGACGAAGCGGTTGCCGTCGAGCAGCACCAGGGTGCGGTAGGAGTCGAGACCGCGGAGGTTCAGATTGTTCTGCGACTGGCGGCCGGTGGAGATTTCGTTACCGCCCGATGTGGTGCTCAGTGCGCCCGCGAAGGCCGGCAAGCGCATCACGAAGTCCGAGATATGCTGCATCGGGGCTTGTTCGATCTGCTCGACACCGATCACGGTGACAGGCGTCGGCGCTTCGTAGCCGTCGCGCACAACGCGCGTGCCGGTCACGGTGATCTCGTCGATCGCAGGTGCGTCGGTCTGCGCCTGCTGAGCCGGCGCAGTCTGCGCCTGAGCGGCGAAGGACGCTGCAAGCATCGCCACCGTGCTCGCGGTGGTCATGAAACCGAAGCGCCGCGAAGCGGCAGCATTTTTATAAGACATGATGTCTCCCCAATTGGTGTGGACGGCGAGGTTGCTGGCACGACGACGCGCGAAAGAACGGCGGCACTGGTGGTGGTAAAAGACCGGTTGGTCAGTCGACCAACCGAGCCAAAGGCCCCCTCCCGATGCACGCGCGGCGATGCCGGTCAGGCCGTTACGACCCTAACCTACGAGCCGCGTCTCCCGTCCGAACGCGTCCGTGCAGTTAAACTTTTCACAGAAATCAGCCGGTTAGACAACGGCCATATAGATGCCTATAGGCGCGAAATCGCCTATATATCTGGACTGTTGCTCTGCGGCCACTTTGTGCAGCGCACAAAAATAGGCCTATACGGACTTACCGATTAACCGGGGCTGCCATACAGCATAGCGGCCCCGGTACGGTCGTTTTACCCCTACATC
>CAMDOZ010000025.1 GCA_945903705.1 Fidelibacterota bacterium
CCCATATTGAGCGGCTGGTGAACATCGGCGACGAGATGCCCGAGGAAGGCAAGGGCGGACGCCTTTTCGTCCTTGGACGCCTCGCTCTCTAGAATCCCGATGTTGCGTTCGATCTCTCGAACCACGCAGCTCGCCGGCATTGGACAATCTCGTTCAAGGTCGACCGTGCTTTCACCGCGCGCCACGTTCATCACATGCCATGCCGCGGTATCGGGACTCTTGTTAATGAGATCGTCGGGCCGAACGCAATGGGCGGCGAACTGCTCCCGCGCCGTGATGTTCAGGATTTCCCGGGCCCGGTCGCGGTTCGCTTCGGAGATTTCGTCCCAGGCAGCCGTACAGACAATGCGGTGCACCTTCGGGCCCCAGGCAAGAGCAGGGCGTGGGGCGGCGGCGGCAAAAACCGCCAAAATCGTAAGGATCTGCGGGCGGAAATTCACGGACGGGGCATCTTTAAGGAGCAGGGGATCATGTTACCATGAAGCCCTCGGCGCTTTCGGGAATCAAGGGGAGCACTCACATGCAATTCAGGAACTATATGTGGACTTGTGCCGCGGCTTTGGTCTCGTGTTTTGCCCTCGCAAGTATTGCCCACGCCGCCGACAACGGTCCGGGCGCGCTCACGCGGCTCCTGGACGCGCAGCTTTCACGTATGCCGGCGAAGGCGGGCATCTACGTGAAGCATCTTCCCACCGGTGAAGAGGGCATGGTGCGGGCCGACGAACCGTTTGAAAGCGCGAGCACGATCAAGACCGCGACCATGGTGCTGGCGTTCCGCATGGCGGACGCCGGCCAATTGAAGCTGGATGAACGCGTTGAGATCGGCGCCGCGCAGATGCGCGGCGGTTCCGGCATCTACCGGTACAAGGACCTCGGCCTGCGGCCGACTTGGCGCGACGTTATAACAGAAATGATCATCACCAGCGACAATACCGCTACCGACATGATGATCGCGAAGGTCGGCGGCAAGGAGAAGGTGAACGCGTTCCTGGCCGAGCAGGGTTACAAGGTTCTCAAACAAATTCACACGACGGGTGAGTATTTCCGTCTTGGCTTCGCAGCGCTCGATCCAAAGTACGCCAACATTTCGATGGAGGATGTATTCGCGCTTTGCTGCGCTGACTCGACTATTCGCCGGATGCCTGTGTTCTCAGATCAACGCAAAGGTCTGATCGAGGAAGTTCGCGCTGCGCGCAAGGCCCGCATGGGCTCACTGCCGCCGCTGAACAATCCGGAAGACCAGACCAAATGGTTTGGCGCCGCCTCACCGCGCGAAATGGGACGGCTGGTAGAGAGCTTCGAAAGCTGCACCATCGCAAAGACGGAAAGCTGCGATGAAATGCGCCGCATGTTCCGGGCGCAGCAGGCGGGCACGATGAAGATTCCGCACTATCTCACCGTCCCGGTCGGCCATAAGACCGGCGAAACTGGCGGTGTCACCAACGACGTCGGCGTAATCTACGCCCGATCCGGCCCGATCGTGATTTCGTTCTTCAACATGAACATGACCGGATCGCGCGCCGATACCGAAGACATGATGGGCGAGGTGGCCCGCACCGTCGTCGACTACTTCGACGGCCGGAGAGGATAGGACTCGCTTACTCGTCCAGCGCCTGGCGTACCGCTTGCGCCAGATGATACTTGCGGAACGGTTTGGCCAGCAGCCGCGCCGGCAGCGGCGTATCGCCCCTGGACGGGTCCGTCGCGCGCGCCGTGAATCCAGACGCCAGAAGCACCTTGATGTTCTGCCGCAGGTTTCGGGCTCTGTGCACGAGTCCGATACCGTCCATCTCGCCGGGCATCACGACATCGGTGAACAGAAGGTCAATGGGCGTGCCGCGCTCGAGAATCGTCAAGGCTTGGCGGGCGTCGGCCGCTTCGACGACCTGATATCCAAGTTCCTGAAGCTGTCGGGTAACGACCCGGCCCATGGCGCGATTGTCTTCAACCAGTAGGATTCGTTCACTGCCCGTCGGTGCTCCTGACTCCGCCTCTTGCGCCTCCACAACGGTCGTCGTCTTCTCCGTGCGCGGCAGGTAAAGGCGCACCACGGTCCCTCGGCCGACTTCGGAATAGATGGTCACAAATCCGTTCGACTGCTTCATGAAGCCGAACACCATGCTGAGGCCAAGGCCACTGCCTTTGCCGACAGCCTTGGTGGTGAAGAAGGGCTCGAATGCCCGCGCCTGCACTTCGGGCGGCATCCCCCCGCCCGTGTCGGAGACCGTGATACACACGTACTCCCCCAACTCGGCGCCCGGATGGGTTTCCTTATGATTGGCGTCGATGGTGACATTTTGGGTCTCGATCGTCAGCGTACCGCCTTCCGGCATCGCGTCTCTCGCGTTGACCGCCAGGTTCACTACCGCGGACTCGAGCTGCGCCAAATCGGCTTCCACCGACCAGATGCCCTTGCCCGGCGTGATGCCGATGACAATGCGCTCGCCAATGGCCCGCTGCAGCAAATCGCGCATACCTCCCACCACGTCGTTGATGTCGATGGGCTCGGGTTGGAGGGATTGGCGACGTGAAAAGGCGAGGAGTCGCAAATTGAGGTCGGCGCCGCGCAAGGCTGAATCAAGCGCGGCATCGACCAGAGACTGTTCTTCCGAGTTCGCCGGGACAAGGGGCTTCAAGAGGTCGAGATTACCGATGACAACGCCCAACAGATTGTTGAAGTCGTGCGCGATCCCGCCCGTGAGTTGACCGACCGCCTCCATCTTCTGCGCCTGCTGAAGCTGCGCCTGAATGGCTTTGCGTTCGGTCGTGTCGCGTAAGGCGCCGATCAGCACGACCTTGCCGCCTTCTTCCGCACGAGTCATGACCAGCTCGATGTTGATGGGGCGACCATTCTTGTGGCGGCCCGTCACTTCAAGCGGCCCCTTTTCCACGCGGGAGGACTCGCCCCGATGGATCTGCTTCGCAAGTTCACCCTGCTGCGCACCACCCTCTTCGTCCGTGAAAAGAGACACGAATCTCTGCCCGATAACTTCGGCGCTCGCGAAGCCGAAGATCTGCTCGGCAGACTTGTTGAAGGAGGCAATGGTCCCGCCGGGCCCAATTGTGATCAAGGCATCAGCGACATTGTCCATGATCAAGGCGAGGCGATGTTCCCGGAGGCGCAGAAGCTCTTCCGCCTGCTTGACCGCAGTGATGTCGGTCATGACCATGACCGCACCGCCGTCGGCCGTGGGGCGGACGCGGGTGAGACTCCACTTACCATTCGGGGTCGAGGTGACATGCGGCGCATCGGGCGCCCGATGAAGCCGGAGTGCCTCGCGTACCCGCTGATCGAGCTGCTCGCCGCTTTCCTTCGGCCACAGGAATTGGGTACGGCCGCGAATGATTTCTTCGAAGGATGTGCCGGGCTGGAGCGATACGGTATTGCCTGTGAAAGTTTCGCGGAAATGGGAGTTGCAGCGGACGAATCTGCTGTCCTTATCGAAGATCGCAAGGCCGTCGGGCATGGTCTCGATGGCGTCGATCATCTGCTGATCGAGGCTCTGGGCACGCGCCGCAGCCTGTTGGCGCTTGCCGATTTCCAAGCTGAGGCGCCGATCGAATATTACCGCGAAAATCGCCAGGAGCAGGACGACCGTCGCGACAGTCGCCGTGACGAACGCAAAGGCCGAAGGATCGAGGCCAAGGACGCCGCGGCCCGCGCCTGGGTTCGGGATGCAAAGCGTCGAGGTCATCGCGGTGTAGTGCATCCCCGAGACCGCAAGGCCCATGATCGAGGCGCCCAGCACGTCATGCACGAATGCCGGCAGGGCCGCCGAGCGGCGCTTGGTCCAAAACGTCACTTGCAGGGCGAGGATGGCGAGCGCGACGGCGACGACGATCGAAGTTGCAAAGAGGATCGGGTCGTAACGGACAAAAGCATCGAGCCTCATAGAGGCCATGCCGGTGTAGTGCATGACGCCGATGCCGGCACCCATGAACGTGCCACCGAGGAGAAGGCGGGGCATCGTGATGGTCGGCCGCGCGACGATGTAGATCGCGACCGCGCTTGCGAGAACTGCGGGTGCGGCCGACAGCGCCGTCACCAGCGCATCAAATGAAACCGGAATGGGGAGGCGGTAGGCGAGCATCCCGACGAAATGCATCGCCCAGATGCCGAGGCCCATCGTGAGAGCGCCACCGGTCAGCCAGAAGTAGCGGGCGGGCGCACTGCCAAGTTCCGCGATCCGCGCAACGAGGCGCAGGAAGGCGTAACCGGCGAGGGATGCGATGAGGTAAGACAGCAGAACCATCGACGGTTCGTAGCTGGCTGGATACGCGCTTGCCGCTTCGCCCGCGCGCGCAAAGATCTGGGTAAAATCCAACAACCCCTCCTCGGCATGGGCGAAGCGGCCGGCCGCTACACCCATCTCCCTTGCGACCGGCGGCCGAGCGGCCGAAGGTCCCCGCGGTCACTATACCTTGGACGTGATAGGGGGGCGAACAACCTCAACCTCAGGCGGATTCGACCGCCGTCGACGGCGGTCTCCAATTTATTGATATTATTTGTATATTTTGAGGGGCGCTGGTGAGCGCCTAGGTCGGAAGGGACCTGTAGATAAATTTCCAGGGGCTCCGTTCATAGGGCCCCATTTGGCCGATGAGGTAAGCCTTCTTTGCGGACTTCCTTAGAAGCCACGCCATGGCGGACAAGTTCGACCACCCATTCCCCAGGAATTTATTAGCAGCCGCGGCGGCATAGGCGTCACGCGCCGCTTCGACCCCAAGCTGGATGCGATCGCCGCCCTGCAAATAGTGCGGTGGTAGCCCCCCGACTTGTCGCCGGGCGCGAGCGAGTACGATCTTGTCGCCAAAGCGATCCTGAAAAGTCGGAATGAGGCGATCATCTTCGGTCAACAAGAGGATGCGTCCCCCTTTGTATATTTTTTCCAGCGCCGAAAAGTAGAGAGGAAGGAGGTCGAGATTCTTGAACTCCGCTGCCTTGTCGGTTCCCCGGACGTGGAGGGCAATTTCAATGCTCGAAAGGTGGATCTCACGGTCGAGGACCTCGAGACTCTCTTTAACGCGCGCCGAGGGTCGCAAGTATTTTTCGATCAAATAACGAAAAATATGCTTCATCGGTTGATTGTGAAGCTCGTGTGCAGGCGGTATCCAATGATAGAGATCGGGAATACCGACATGAAAATCGCTGACGGTCAGATATTCGGGCCGCTCCAGGAGATTGAGACCAGGCAGGCAGGAGCCATCGCCCGAAAACTTCTGGTGATTGTCCAGGAAGAGTGACGAGCCGACCCATTTTTTCGGATAGATATCAGTACCCGCGAAATTGGCGAGGTCGTCAGGGCCGATCTCCGATAACGGCTCGAAGTACAGCCGGAAAGCGTCGGGCACCGAGCCATCGTTGTAACGCGAGTCGTTGCCCCACAATGTAACTGGTGTTCGCCCGCTCAACTCAGCCAATAAGAGGGCGCCTAGCACATGGGTTACATCGGCCCAGAACCCTTCGCCCCAAGCTTTGATCAGAAGCAGTCCGCCTTTCCGGCGAGGAGCTTTGGCTTGCGCATCTTGCAATTCTTCCGCGGAACGAAGGAGCGCCGTCGTCTCCGGCGGGGCATGCGGTGACGCCCGGGCGCGGCTGAGAAATGAGACGGCCTGCGGGGCGATTTTCAAGCGTACAGCTATGCTGCCAAGAATCGTGAGCGCTTCCGCATTTGAAGGCTCGATATCCAAGACATCTTGCGCCAGAAAATCGGCGGTCGCCAACTGCCCGGACGCCAGCGCGCTTCGCGCATTCTTTATGAGCGTGGCAGGCGACCGATCGGAGGGGCTGGTCATAAGCATAAATACCATCAAATGGCGGATGGGGTGGGATTCGAACCCACGAGACCCTTGCGGGCCTGCCGGTTTTCAAGACCGGTGCCTTCAACCGCTCGGCCACCCATCCGTTCGTGCGCGACCCTATCAAAAAACTTTCACGCCGCAAGCGAATGCCATTCCGGGGATGAAATCAGGCCCCCGCGTCCGGCCGCAGCCTATCGCATAGAAAGCCGCCTCAGGGGCAGCAAAAAGTGGCTTAAGGGGCGTGAGATTGTGATGAGAGCGTAAGAAGGCGCCTTCAAACGGTGGCGCGACGAGGAGTTACCTACCGGCGCGCTTTCGCGGCCAACCGGCTAATTTCGCGCGGGGTCAAGCGCCGCACGTCGTCGGCGTGGCACCGCAACTCGCCGATGGGCGTCCGCGCAATCATCTCGGCCTCGCCGCCGACGCAGACGGCGTCGGATCCATAGGCGCGCATCGACAGATCTCGCGCGGCGTTGAGCGCGTCGCAATTGCTCGATAGATCCACCTGGTAGATTCCGCCCGTCTTAGGCTGAACGTAAACTGTCTTCTCGCCGGAGCGGCTGACGCCTGCGATGGCGTTACCGTTGAAGCACTGCGGCGCTGAGGCACGCCATGAGAAGCCATAGGCTTGCTGGTGTGCTCTCCAGTCAAAGACGTTTCCGTTATCGGCCGAGACAGGAGCTGCGACGAGGGCCAGAGCCGCGGTGGCAAAGAACAGGAGAGATTTCATCGTCTAACGTCCTTGGCAGGTGGCGGAAGTGCAACTTTACAACGGCCCGGGCGAGCGTGGAAGGACTTAGGAAAGGCGACTTACAGACCGTTTTTTGTCATTCACAGTGCTGCGGCGCGCCCGCAGTCATGGCATAGATGGGCATCGCTTCGGCAGGTGGGGGATTCATGAACGGGCAAGGCGCGACACCGGTGATCGGCATCATCGGCGGATCTGGCCTCTATGACATGGACGCGATCGCCAATAAAAAATGGCGCCGGGTTTCGACACCGTTCGGCGAACCGTCCGACGAACTCCTCTGCGGCGAAATTGCCGGGACGCCTGTCGTGTTCCTGCCACGGCACGGCCGCGGGCATCGCCGTAGCCCGAGCGATCTCAACTACCGGGCCAATATCTGTGCTCTCAAGATGCTTGGCGTCACGGAAGTCATCTCCTTGTCGGCCTGTGGTTCCTTGCAGGAGTCCCTCGCGCCCGGGACATTTGTCATTGTCGATCAATTTATCGATCGCACCTTCGCCCGGGTGAAGAGCTTCTTCGAGCCCGGCCTTGTCGCTCATGTCTCGATGGCTCACCCGGTCTGCGGCCGACTTGGAGACCGGCTGGAGGCGGCGGTGCGAAGCCTTGCCATTCCTTATGCACGCGGCGGCACTTACATCGCCATGGAAGGGCCGCAGTTCTCGACCCTGGCCGAATCAAAGCTCTATCGCGCTTGGGGATGCGACGTGATCGGCATGACGAACATGCCTGAAGCCAAACTCGCGCGCGAGGCGGAGCTTTGCTATGCCACCGTTGCCATGGTTACGGACTATGACTGCTGGCACGAAGACCATGGTGCTGTGACAGTCGACCAAGTCGTAAGGGTCCTGCTCGCGAATGCCGACAAGGCACGCAGCATCGTGAGAGAGGTCGCTCCTGATCTTGGCTTGCGTACGAGCTCTTGCGACCGCGGTTGCCATCACGCGCTGGACGCCGCCCTGATTACGGCCCCTGCGGCGCGGGATCCCGCCGTCGTTGAAAAGCTGGCGCCAATTGCAGGGCGGGTGCTGGCGCCCAAGCCTCAAGCTTAGAGTTTGGCGGCCGTGCCGGACGTCCATTTTTCGCACCAGGCCAGCACGCTCTCCGCGGCCATGGGTTTTGCGACGAAATATCCCTGAACCACGTCGACCCCGAGGCCCGCCAGTAAATCCCAGTCTTCCTTAGTTTCGGCGCCCTCCGCAACGACCGAGAGGCCGAGGTTATGACCAAGGGCAGCGCTCGACTGGAGGATGGCCTTGGCTTTTTGGTTCTGGCCGGCGCCGTTGACGAACGCGCGGTCGATCTTGAGTTCGGCGAACGGCACGCGCCGCAGCTGTTCCATCGAGGAGTAGCCGGTTCCAAAGTCGTCAATGGAAAGCGCAAATCCCTTCATGTGCAGGCGTGCAAGGATATCGAGCGTGTCCGCCGCGTCCCGGAACACACCCGTCTCCGTGATCTCGAGCACGATTTGTTTAGGGTCTAGCCCCTGATCGGCGGCCTCCTTGGCGATCCGGTCCGGCATTCCGAGGTCAACAAGAAGATGCGCTGATATATTGATGCTCAGTTTGGTCGAAAGGCCGGCCTTATTCCATGCGGCACACTGCTTGAGCGCCAACGACATCACGCGGTCGGACAACGGCTTGATCAGGCCGCTTTCTTCGGCGAGGGCGACGAACTGCCCGGGCGGAACCAGACCGTGATCCGGATGTTGCCACCGCGCTAGGCATTCAAAGCCTTCGATGCTGCGCGTGCTTAAACTGATCTTTGGCTGGTAGTGGAGAACGATCTGATTCGCATCGAGGCCGCGCTGGAGATCTGCAGGTGTCAGGGAAAGGCTGGCGGGCGCTGCTCGGGTCGGCCGCACGCCATCGAGCTTCGCCAACATCGCGCGCACAGCTTCGATGCTGATAGGTTTTTCGATCGCGCCGAGAACGAGAAATCCGCGCGCGCGCGCCATGTCGGCGGCCGTGCTGAGAAGGGCTGCGTTCGCCCCGCTGATGAAGACGAAAGCGGGCTTGTGGTCGAGCTCGGCCACGTGGCGCACAACTTCAACGCCGTCCATGTCGGGCATCATAAGGTCGCAGAACACGAGCCCAACGCGCGGGTTTGCCCGCTTGATGTACTCGATCGCTTCCTTTCCGTCAGCCGCGTAGGCCACATTTTCAACGCCGGCGGTCTGCAAGACCCGGCCGGTCATTGTGCGAACGAAGGCCTTGTCATCGACGACAAGGACTCGAAGCTGGCGGTTGATTTCGGCGTTCATGATAATTTCTCGTTCTAAGCTGTGCATGTTGCTATCTCTTTCCCGGACGGAAGTCCGCGCACCCGTGATTTATTTTCTAAGCATCTCCGATCAATAATTTCGCTTCCTGCCCTCCGCCAGCGGCAATCTCCCTGAGCCGTCGGCGACAAAGCGATCGACAAAGTCCTGGACTCGGCTGAGCTCCGCCGGAATGGCGGACAGCATAGGATCCACGCCTTCGAAATTGTCGTTCTTCGCGATACTTTCCAATTCCTCGTAGAGGTCACCGAGCGCCACGGCGCCGGCGTTGCGCGCTTCTCCCTTGGCTCCGTGCGCCGCTCTCGTAAGACCGTTGGCGTCCTTGCGCGCGACTTGTCCTTGGACGTCCGCCCAGGATTCCCGCGCCGACAGGACGAATTCCTGCACGACGTCGACAATGATGTGGCGATCATTGCTCCCAAGCAGTTCATGCAGGGCATTGAGATCGAGCGCTTCGACTCCTGCGCGCATCTTCGGCGCGTCGAGGACGACGATGGGTTCCTCTTTGGGTGCGAGCCATTGCGACAATACGGTCGCGAGGCGTTGTAGCGTCACGGGCTTGCTCACGAAGTCGTCCATGCCGGCGGAGTAACACTTCTCCATATCCTCGCGGAACGCATTGGCCGTCATGGCAATGACGGGAATATGGACGCCGTCGCCTTTTTCTTCTTCCCGTTGACGCAGGATGCGTGTGAACTCGAAGCCGTTCATTTCGGGCATCGAACAGTCGCAGAGAATCAGGTCATACGTAGCCGCCGCGACCTTATCGAGCCCAACCACGCCGTCGCTGGCAAGGGTGCAGCTAATTCCGAGCTTTTTAAGCTGCCTTTGGATGATCGTCTGATTGACGAGGCGGTCTTCCAACACCAATACGTGCTTGCCCGAGAGGACGCCTGAGTCGACTTCACTGGTCGCCGGCATCGGCGTCCGATCTCCGAATCGTGAGGAGCCGTGAAAAACCTGTTCCAAGTTGCGGTCGAGCAACTCGTCCGAAATGCCCTTGGGGATGAGGTACGACGCACCGCATCGGAGCGCTTTTCGCCAAAGAGCGGGGCTTGAGTCCGGAGCATGGATAACGGGCATCGCCTGATGATCACGCAAGGCGGCCGCGACACCGGCCGCCGGCCAGGTGGTTCCCATGGCGGAATAGATGACCAGGTCGATCTGCCCGCCCCGCAAGATCGCACCGCGCGCCATGCTAAGCGCGGTCGAATCATTTTCGGCCGAGAGAACTCTTGCACCGCGCCCCGCAAAGTAGTTGACCAACGGGGCAGGGACCGCATCGGCGGCAACATTGGCGAATAGAACTGTTCGCCCGTTCAGATCCGGTTTCGCGGCCGGTTCGGCGGGTTTGACCACCTGCACAGGTAAAGTGAACCAAAAGCTGGCGCCGCGGTCAGGAACGCTCTCGCACTCAATCTCGCCGCCGAAGGAATCCACCAGGCTCTTGCAAATGGAAAGGCCTAGACCGGTTCCCTCGAATTCTTCGGCACTCGGGCGCTGAGTCTGCGTGAAGGGTTGGAAAAGATTTTCAGCGACAGACTGGTTGAAGCCACGGCCGGAATCATGAACCTGAAACAAGAGCTGGCAGATTCGATCATCCCAATCGCGGACGCGAAGGCCGACATGCACACCACCGACGTCCGTGAACTTCACGGAATTACCGAGCAGATTGAGCAGTATTTGGCGAATGCGGCTGGGATCGCCCTTGACGACTTGCGGCACTTCGGGGGCGATGGACGCCGTCACGTAAATTCCCTTTTGGCGGGCGCGACTCTGGACGATGTCCACCGCTTCCTGAACGATCGCTGCGGGGTTGAGTTCGACCATCTCGATCGACAGTTTGCCCGCCTCGATCTTCGAGAAATCCAGAATATTTCCGATGAGGGCGAGAAGCGACTTGGCCGCCTTCTCGGCGTCGAATAACAGGTCTTCCTGTTCCTGGCCAAGCTCCGTCTGGGCAAGCAGTTCAAGATTGCCGATGACGCCGTTGAGGGGCGTACGAATTTCGTGACTCATACTCGCGAGGAACTGCGTCTTGGCGATATTGGCGCGGCGGGCATTCTCGGCCGAGCGCATGTCCGTGACATCGATGGTCACGATCGGTACGCGCCGGGCTTCGGCGGCCGTCGCAGGCAATCGGAGCGAGAAGACAACGACAATATCCTTGCCGGTAAAGGTCGAGTGCGGCATTTCCTTGCGCAGACTCCGCACGCCCGCCCACATCGCCAGAACGATGTCCCTGACGACGTTGACCCGTGCGCCTTCGAGGAAGTAATTCGCTTGAGCGACCAGGGCTTCAGCGGAATTGGCGCCGAACAACCTCAGACCGGAGGGGTTGATCGTATTCAGTTTCGCCATGCGGCAGAATTCTTCGAGCCGGCCTGGTTTCGCATCGAGGTACTGCTGCAGGTCGGCAATCCCTTGGTGACGCAGGTCCTGGAGGTGCGCGAAGACACTGGAGAGATCCACGTCGGTGATGGCAACCTCGGCGGTATTGAAAATCTCCTCGTAGATTCGCTTTGCCTCGACGACCTGATGATGGGCGAGCGTTCGCCCGGTCACATCTTCGGTAAGCATAAGAAGGCGTGAGGTGCCGTCTGGCGCCTTGTCCATGACACAGCTAGCAGCCGCCGTTACTGCGCCGCCGGTTATCTTCCTAAGCGAGACTTCCCCGTGAAGAGCGCCGGAGGCCGCCTTGATTTTCTCTAGAAAGGCGGCAGTTTGCTCGCCATTCTCTGCCGGGACGAATTCGGCAAAGGAATGGCCGGCGACATGCGCCGGGGTGGCGAAACCCAGCATCGCCGCAAATGGTTCATTGACCTCTTGGATCTTGCCGAAAGGATCCGCGACGGCAAAACCGAAGCCGCTCCGGCGCAGAATTTCCCTATAGCGGCGCTCGTGCTCATAGAGTCGGTCGTGTGCGAAACGTAGCTGCCTGCCGCGCTCGACGGTCTGGCCCCACTGCCAGGCAAAGGCTCCCGCCAACGCCGTAACAAAAATACCTGAAAAGAGGGTGGTGAGGGCCGCGTCGATCCCGCTCGCGGGCCGGAAGTTCACCACGGAGAACCACAAGCCGGCGCTGACGGCGCCGCCAGAAAGCAGCACCACAAGTGGTAACCATCGTCGCCACGTTGCGTACGCCACGCCTACCCCTCCCGTCCCGGACCACACCTAAGACGCGGTGCTCTAGCGCCTAGTTCCCGCAAAACTAGGTTTCCCGTTATAAAGTATATGGTTAATAGTCGCAATTATTAACCACTCACGACGCCGTGAACGTATTTCCTCCGAACCTTCTGGTTCCTTGGGCAAAGCAGCAATCACCCCGCGGTTGGAGTTTTCTCACTTCCGTGGTTTTTACCGCCCAAATCGGCGTGTCAAATAAGATGCATCCGGGTTAGCAGGGCAGATTCATGCGTATCTTTGGTCGTCATTTTCGAACGATTTGGCGCGGCGATGATGGCGGCGTGCACATCATCGACCAGACCCGGCTCCCATTTGCTTTTGAGATCGCGGTCCTGAATTCCGTTGAGCAGGCGGCCCACGCCATCCGGAGCATGATGGTCCGCGGGGCGCCGTTGATCGGCGCCACCGCTGCTTACGGGATAGCCCTGGCGATGCGCGCCGACGCGACTGACGACAGTCTCGCGCGCGCCGCCACCCTCCTCAGGAAAACCCGACCGACCGCCGTCAATCTCGCCTGGGCGCTCGATCAGATGGTCGCGGCCCTGTCGCCCTGTCCGCCGGGCGACCGCGCGGATCGCGCTTTTTCCCGGGCGGCTGAAATTTGCGATGCCGACGTGGCGCAGTGCGAGTCCATCGGGCGCCACGGACTTGCGGTGTTCGAGAAGAGGTTCGGCGAAAAAGGAGGGAAGGGGACGCTGAACGTCCTCACCCACTGCAATGCCGGATGGCTCGCATGCGTGGATTGGGGCACGGCGCTCGCGCCAATCTATAAGGCCCACGACGCTGGCCTTCCGGTCCATGTCTGGGTCGACGAGACCCGACCACGCAACCAAGGCGCCTCGCTGACCGCCTACGAGCTGGGAGCACATGGCGTACCGCATACTATTATTGCCGACAATACGGGCGGCCATCTGATGCAGCGGGGGCAGGTAGATATCGCCATCGTCGGCAGCGATCGCACGACGTCGCGCGGCGATGTGTGCAACAAGGTTGGCACCTATCTAAAGGCGCTCGCGGCCTTTGACACAAAAGTGCCATTTTATGTCGCCCTGCCGTCGACCACTATCGACTGGTCCATGTCTGACGGCGCTGCGATTCCCATAGAGGAGCGCGACGCCCGCGAGCTCTCGCACATCATTGGACGCACCGAAACGGGCGCGCTTGAAACAGTGGCGATCTATCCGCCGGAAAGTGCCGCTCTCAATATCGGATTCGACGTGACGCCTGCGCGCCTGGTGACCGGCCTGATCACCGAGCGCGGAACTTGCCCCGCAAGCCGGGACGGGTTACTTGCTCTTTTCCCGGAACACGCACGCGCTGCAGCCTAAACGCCGATGGACACGATCTCGCAGAATCACAACGACACCCGTCTCAAAGCGGAAGTTATAGTCACCTGTTGCGCTCTTGCGCAGCGCGGACTTACCTACGGCACCTCGGGCAATGTCAGCGTACGCCGCGACGCCGAGTCTTTTTTCATCAGCCCGACTGGCGTGCCCTACGAGCAGCTCGACGACATTCCCATCATGGACTTTAAGGGGAACTGGTACGGCACGCGGCGCCCCTCCAGCGAGTGGCGATTTCATCGCGATATCCTGAAGGCCCGGCCGGAGATAAATGCAGTCGTGCACACGCACTCCAAGTTCGCGGTCGCGCTCGCCTGCTCGGGGCAGAGCATCCCCGCTTTTCATTACATGGTGGCGGTCGCCGGAGGTTCGGACATCCGCTGCGCGCCTTACGCGACGTTCGGCTCTCGAGCTCTTTCGGACCACGCGTTGACCGCGCTCGAGGGCCGCAAGGCTTGCTTGCTCGCCAATCACGGCGTCATTGCAACGGCTGCGGACTTGCCTGCGGCGTTGCGTCTTGCCGGTGAAGTCGAGAACCTCGCCGCGCAATACTGCGCAGCTCTCGCGGCCGGAGAGCCGCAGCTTCTGGGTGAGGTTGAAATGGCGCGCGTGGTCGAGCTGTTTCGAACCTACGGGAAGCAGGGTAGCGATCACGACCCAGAACTTCGCTTCGGCGGTGCGGACCGGTCTTAGGTGGCGGCTGCGCTTTCATGCCAGTGGCGCAACAGCCGGCGCGATACGGCATCGAGCACCACGTATAATCCCAAGCCCGCCGCACTCAAGAGCGCGAAGCATGCGAGCGCAACCGCAAGCTCGAGCCGGTAGCTCGCTTCAACCAGCCGTGACGCAAGGCCGGACCTTGTCCCCGAGGTGCCTGCCACCATTTCCGCGACCACAGTCCCGATCAAGGCGAGTCCGCCGGCAATGCGTAAGCCGCCGAGGAAGTAGGGCAGGGCGCTCGGAATCATGAGCCGTCGCACTGTTTGCCAGCGCGTCGCACCATAGAGGCGGAAGAGATCCTTGAGATTCTGATCGACGCTTTTGAGTCCAAGGAGCGTGTTGGAGATGACGGGGAATATGGCCGCCATCCAGGCAAGGATCAGCAGCACGATGAATATGTTCTCGACCCAGATGATCACGAAGGGCGCGATGGTGACGATCGGCGTGACCTGCAAAAAGATCGCGTAGGGAAAAAAGACCCGCTCCGCCAGCTGTGACTGCGAAAGACCGATGGCGATGAGCGCTCCCGACATGGCGGCGAGGGCCAGTGCGGCAACGGTCACCTGCAACGTCACGGCAAGAGCCGCCGCCAAGTCGCCTGCATTTGCCCAGAGGGCGGACGCGATCTCCGACGGGCGCGGCATGATGTAGCTAGGCACCTCGCCAATGACGACACCGATTTCCCACGCTGCCAAGAGGAGCACTCCGAAGACCAGCGGCGCCACGATGCGTGTCATGCGGCCATTGCCCCGTCCATTGATCGACGCAGTATTTCAGAAATCTCCGCGCACTGGTCGGCGAGAATATGACTGCTGCGCAAGCCCGGCTCACGCTGATCCGGCAGGCGAACTGCTATGTCGGCAAGCACGCGACCGGGCCGCGGCGACATCACGATCACACGTTGGGACAGGAAAACAGCCTCGCGAATGGAGTGGGTGACGAAGACAACCGTCCACTTGTTCTGTTGCCAAAGGATGTGCAAGTCATCATTGAGGCGGAATCGCGTGAATTCATCGAGCGCAGCAAACGGCTCGTCCATCAGTAGGACCGGCGGGTTTGTAACGATCGCGCGCGCAATGGAGACGCGCATCTGCATGCCGCCCGAGAGCTCTCGCGGATAAGCCCCCGCGAAACCGTCGAGGCCGACCCGCTTCAAAGTTTCGGCAACGCCCTCAGCGCCGCGGCGCTTGAATGAAAGCGGTAAGGCGACATTTGCGGCGACGTTCGCCCAGGGCATCAACGTCGCATCCTGAAAGACGAATCCGGTGTCGGTCGTGCCGGATCCGCGCGTGATCTCGCCTTCGCTCGGCGTGAGTAGACCGGCGAGCAGGCGCAGGAGCGTCGACTTGCCGCAGCCGGACGGTCCCACCAGACCGACGAAGCTTCCGCGCGCAATATCGAGCGTCGTGGGGGAGAGAGCGGAGATGCCGCCCGGATAGGTCTTCGCAACTCCAGTCAACCGGAAGGCCGGTTCGCTCACCGGGGCCCGCCGGCGCGATGCTGAGGTTTGCCGATGAATGTGGTTGTGTAGGCCTCCCGAAAATCCATCGTCTTCGGATAGAGGCCGTCCGCCGCCATAACGTCGAAGAACGCGCGCCAGCGCGCCTCAGTCATGGCGCCGACGCCCTGGGCTGCGGCGTCGCCCGACGTGATCATACCGTGCTCGATGAGCTTACCTCGGCCGAAGGCGAGGAGATCATCGGTCATGTCAGGATTGTCTTTCTTGACGAGCGTGTTCGCCGGCGATGGATCGCCGGTCAGATAGCTGATCCAGCCGGCGATACTGGCGTCGACGAAGCGCTGAACGAGATCGGGCTGCTTCTCCACGCGTTCGCGCGACGTCATAATGACCGAGGAGTAGCTCGCGTATCCCGCGTCCGCGAGCAACATGACCACGGGCTTCTTACCGGCGCGTTCGATTTGAAACGGCTCACTCGACAAAAGGCCTTGTTGGATCGCCGCCGGGTCCGCCAGGAATGGGGCGAGATTGAAGGTGTAAGGCGCGATCTGACTGTCCGAATAACCGTACTTCGCTTTCAGAAATCGCCAGAACCCGATGCGGGTGTCCGGCGAAATCATGATTTTCTTGCCCCTAAGATCTTCCAGAGCGTTGTTGCCTTGACCGGCGTGGGCGATCAGCACCGCGGGGTCCTTCTGGAAGATCGCAGCGACCGCGACCACCGGCACGTTCGCTTGCGCGAAATTCAGCGGGATGAATGAATTCGGCACGGCGCTGAAATCGAGCCGACCCGCCGCCAGGAGCTGGGAATGATTCACCTGCGGACCGCCTTGGCGGATGGTCACCTCTAGCCCCGCCTTGGCGTAGAGGCCCGTCGCGACCGCCTGGTAATAGCCGCCGTGCTCCGCTTGTGCCCGCCAGTCGGTGCCCAGCGTAATGGACTCCGCCGCCAAGCACGCATGCGAGAGCAATGCCGCCGCAAGACCTGCGGCTAACCGGCGAAGGCCTCGCATCAATGGCATCAGATCTTGAACGTGCCGCCGGGGGCGCCGGCCGCCGCAGGCGCCGCCTGCGCACCCGGTTTCGCGACTTTTGCCGACTGCTGTTCTTCGATCGGGAAGACTTTGAACAGCTCGGGCGGATTGGCGATGTTCTTCATCGGGTGGCGGCCGATGCTCATGAAGTGCGCCGGAACCTTGTTGCGCGCGGCGTTTGCTATGACATCGGAAACCGTCACGCCGTCAGGGTCGCACTTCGGTTCGATGCGGGCAGCGATGTTCACGCCTTCGCCGAACACGTCGGTTCCGGTATGGATGACTTCGCCCATGTGGCAGCCGATGCGGATGTGGAACTGGTCGCCGGCCGGTTTGCCCTTGTTGTAGTCGCCGATGGCTTTTTGACAATCGAGCGCGCACTGCACCGCGTTCTCGCCGGACCGGAAGCGCACCATGAAGGCGTCGCCGATGGTCTTGATGACGGTGCCGCGGTTGCGCACGATCTGATTGCGCATGATTTCGTTGTGAATTTCGAGCTTCTTGACCATGGCCGCTTCGTTTGCGCCCATCTGCGCCGAATAGCCGACGATGTCGGTGAACATGATGGCGGTCATCTGGCGCTTTGGATTCTTGGCGGAGCCTTCATCCATCGCATCGAGGTCTTTGTCGGTCTTGCGGAACTTGTCCAGCAGGCGCAGCGGATTGAGCGGCGCCAGCAAGCGCCCGAGCCCCATCGTCACCAGCGCCACAATGAAGGATTGCAGGACACGCGAGACGCCCCAGACCCCGATCCCGGTGAACATGAAGGCGAAGACGATGCTTTTCGCGGTCACCTGCCAGCCGGCGGGCGTGTATTCGACGACAAAGGGTGAGGCGCTAAAGAGCGAATAGGCCTGAACCGTGGTATATATGTAGAGACCGATACATCCGAACGACTTGACGGGGTTTTCGGTATAGAGGCGCAAGATCACGAGCGCTACGATGACGCCGCAGTAGACCGCAAAGTGGACGGGAGAATTCGACTGAATCTCGATCGCCCCGGCGAACATATTCAGGAACCATTCTTGGAAGAATCCGGTTTCCTGCGCCGCCTTACCCGCCTCGGCGATTTCGGTCGTATAGGCAAAACCTTCTTCGGCCATTTTCGCTTAACCCCTTTGATCCGGTCCCACCCCGGAAGCCGGGGAAGCTTAACGGAACGGAGTACTCATTTCCACTGTTGCGGGCGGGTTGCGGTGGGGCAATTCTCGTCATATGACGGGGCTTTAGACGAAGGCTTTCATGATGATGGTTAAGGGCTTAATTCCACGTCGCTCCGCTTTGGGCGTCCTGGGCAGCGCCGTCCTCGCCGCATGCCAAGGCGCCCCAGCCGCACAGCCCCCTGTGACCGTCGGCGCCTCGCCAACCTCGCCGCCGCAATCCGAACCCGCCCCGACGATCGTTCTCTCGTCGGAAAACTTCGCGCGCTGGCTGGAGGGCGTGCGCGCCGAGGCGGCAAAGCGCGGGATCAGCCAGGCGACGATCGACGCCGCGCTCGGGTCCGTCCAACCGATCCCACGGGTGGTGGAACTCGACCGCCAGCAGCCGGAATTCAGCCGAACTTTTACGGACTACATGAACCGAGCCGTAACTGCCCGCCGCGCCGCCACCGGCGGCGCGATGCTGAAACAGCATGCGGCGGTGCTGGCTCAAACCGAGCGCGACTACGACGTACCGGCGCGGTTCCTGGTCGCGTTCTGGGGTCTTGAAACCAACTACGGCGGCGACACAGGGTCCTATTCCGTAATCGCGGCGCTGGCCACGCTCGCTTTCGATGGCCGGCGCGAAGCGCTTTTCCGGGGGGAGCTTTTCAACGCCTTGACGATCCTGGACGGCAAGCACATCCCGCCGGAAAGGATGCTCGGCTCGTGGGCCGGCGCCATGGGCCACTCCCAATTCATGCCGTCGTCGTTCCTCAAATACGGCGTCGATCGCGACGGCGACGGCCGGATCGACATGTGGCAAAGCATGCCCGACATCTTCGGCTCCAAGGCGAACTATCTACATAGCCTGGGCTGGGACAGTAGCCGCACATGGGGCAGGGCGGTGAAAGTGCCGCGCGGCTTCGATGCCGGTCTTTCGAGCCTCAATCTCGAGGCGAACGAAACAGTCCTTCCCCTGTCCGAGTGGACGAAGCACGGCGTGACCCGGATCGATGGCGGACCGCTGCCGCGCCAGGACGTCCAAGCGGCGCTCATTCTGCCGCAAGGCATTCGAGGCCCGGCGTTCGTGGTCTATGATAACTACCGCACTATTTTGAGATACAACCGCTCGACCTTCTACGCGGTCTCCATCGGCGTCTTGGCCGATCAGGTCGCGGGGGGTGAACCGCTCCAGTTGCCTGCTTCGTCCGATCAGCCGTTGAACCGCGAGGAAATGATCGCCTTGCAGGAAGGCCTGATCTCCCAGCAATTCCTCAAAGGCAAAGCCGACGGCATTCTCGGAGCCGACACCCGCCAGGCGGTCCGCCGGTTCCAACGGGCACGCGGACTGCCGCCCGATGGCTATGCAGACCGGAGCCTCATCGCGGCAGTTACAAACACCTAAAGGCTCGCCGGGCCGGTAAACTTGCCGCCATGCGCCCTTTCCAGTAGGATACTAGCTCTTGTGGGGCTAACCACCTAAGACGCTAGTAATGAACAATTTTCAACGGATTCTTCGCCCCGCGGCGATTTGCATGGGGCTGGGTTTGGCCGGCTGCGCCGGTACCAATCCGCCCGTAACAGCGCCTCCGCCGGGACCGGCCGCGACGGCAGATCTTCCGGACGGCGGTACATATAAGGTCGGCAATCCCTATGAGATCGCCGGCACCTGGTATTACCCGTCCGAGGACTACGCCCACATCGAGGAGGGCGTTGCCTCCTGGTATGGCCAGGACTTTCATGGCAAGCGCACCGCCAACGGCGAGCGCTACGACATGAACGGCGTTTCGGCCGCGCATCCGACGCTGCCGATGCCCAGCATCGTGAAGGTGACAAACCTCGACAACGGCCGCGTCCTCAGCGTGCGCATCAACGATCGCGGTCCGTTTCACAGCAAGCGCGTCATCGACCTTTCCCGCCGCGCCGCGCAGCTGCTGGGCTTCTACGAGGCGGGCACGGCTCGGGTGCGCGTTGAGATCGACGCGCAACAGAGCCTCGATCTCAAGAACGTCGCCCTGAAGCGCAATCCGGGCGAGATGCCGATGATCGCCGCCGCACCACGCGGCTCCATCAACGCTTCGGCGCTGCCGCCGCCCGCGCCTGTCACAGGCGAGATCAAGACCGTTGCAGCGGCCCCCGCCAAACCTCCACAAGCGAAAGTCGTGAGCCCGGCGGTCGCCCCTAAACCGGCGGTCGCAATCCCGGCGAGCGGGCCGACGACGGGCCTTTTCATCCAAGCCGGCGCATTCGCACAGATGGAAAATGCGCGCCGCCTCGAACAGCAGCTGAAAGAGCTGGGAATCGGCACGACCGTCATTCTGCCGTTCGCCTCCGGTGACAAGCAGATCTTTCGCGTACGCCTGGGCCCACTCGTGGATCAGAACATGGCCGATGCTCTCCTCACGCGTGTGAAGGGCTACGGCTATGATGACGCGCAGATCGTTCGGGATTAGACTCCCGCCGTCTCTTGCTCTGACGTCTTAATTTCACGTTGGGAAAACCGATGAAGCGTTTCCTGCTGGCGACTGTATTGGGCTTCGGCGTACTGGCGGCTGGACCTGCCGGCGCCGCTTCGATGGATATCAACGCGCGCGAGTACGTCCTCGTAGACTTTCATACCGGCTCGGTGCTGGGCGCCAAGAACGCCGATAAGCCCATGCCGCCGTCCTCGATGAGCAAGCTGATGACGGCCTATATGGTCTTCGATGCGCTCAAGACCGGCCGGATCTCGCTCGACGACGAACTCACAGTAAGCAGGGGGGCATGGCAGATGGGCGGCGCCGCCAGCGGCGGCTCGACCATGTTCCTCAACCCGGGGACCCGGGTGAAGGTCGAGGACCTGCTGCGCGGCATGATCGTGCAGTCCGGCAACGATGCTTGCATCGTTCTCGCCGAGGCGCTCGCCGGCAGCGAAGAGGCCTTCGCCGAACAGATGAATGCCAAGGCCAAAGAGCTTGGAATGACCAACAGTCATTTCATGAATTCGACCGGCCTGCCGCATGACGAGCACTATATGTCGCCGCGGGACCTGGCGACACTTGCGCGCCGTATCATCACCGACTACCCGGAATACTATTCGCTCTATGGTGAAACCTCGTTCACCTACAACAACATCACGCAGGGCAACCGCAACCCGCTCTTGTACCGCGTCGGCAGCGGCGCCGACGGCCTTAAGACGGGTCACACGGCCATTGCCGGCTACGGCCTTACGGCGTCCGCGATCCGCAACGGTCGGCGCCTCATTCTCGTCGCCAACGGCATGGACACGATGAGAGACCGCGACGAAGAAACCGCAAAGCTCATGGATTGGGGCTTTCGCGAATTCACGAATCGATCGCTGTTCGCGGCGGGTGAAGTCGTCACGGATGCCGAGGTATGGCTCGGAGATGCCGGGAGCGTGAATCTGGTGATCCCGCGCGATGTCATGGTTACGGTGCCTCGCGCCGCGAGCCAGGGTCTTGAAGTCAAAGTCGTTTACGAAGGTCCTATTCCGGCCCCGATCGCAAAGGGGGCCGAGGTGGCGAAGGTCGTCATCAAGGGCAAGGACTTGGAGCCGATCGAAGTCCCTCTACAGGCCGCCACCGATGTCGGCCGGCTCGGATATGTGGGCCGACTTAAGGCCGCCGCGGCCTACATCGTCTTTGGCCCACCGCAGGCGCCTGCGTCACAGCCGGCCCCGGCGCAGTAACCACGAGTGAGCGGGGGACTCTTCATCACGTTGGAAGGCGGCGAGGGGGGCGGAAAGTCCACTCAGGCCAAAAAGCTCGCCGCGTTTCTCACCGCCCGTAGCCACGACGTCGTTCTTACCCGCGAACCCGGCGGCGCACCCGGCGCTGAAGCTATCCGAAAATTGTTGGTCGAAGGCGCCAGCAATAGATGGGACGGCATGACCGAAGCGCTGCTGCATACGGCTGCGCGCCGCGATCATCTCGTCAAAACCGTTTGGCCGGCCATGGGTGCGGGCAAGACCGTCATCTCCGACCGCTTCTTCGACTCAACCATCGCCTATCAAGGTTATGGTCACGGTCTCGATCTCGCGACGCTTCGCGCCTTGCAGAACATTGCGCTCGGCGACTTCAAGCCCGACCTGACATTGATCCTCGATCTTCCACCGCGCGTCGGCCTGTCGCGGGCCCAAGTCCGCGGCGGCACCGAAACGCGCTATGAATCGATGGCGGTCGCCTTCCACGAACGGCTGCGGGATGGTTTTCTCGCAATCGCCGCGGCCGAGCCCGGACGGTGCCGCATCATCGATGCCGATCACGATGTCGAGATGGTGCACGCGGCCATCGTCAATGCCGTGAGCACATATCTCGGCGGGCGATAGAATGGCTGATGATCCGATCCAGGTTCTGGCGCCGCGGCTCAATCCTTATCTCATCGGGCACGAGAGCGCCGAGCGCGAATTCCTTAGCGCGTGGGACAGCGGCCGCCTCGCGCACGCCTGGCTTCTCGCCGGACCTCGCGGCATAGGAAAGGCAACACTCGCTTACCGCATGGCGCGTTATGCGCTTTCTCAATCAGGTGGCGCGGATAATGACATGTTCGGGGCGCCGCCGAAGCCGACGTCGCTTGCGATGTCGCCAGAAGATCCGGTTTTCCGCCGCGTCGCCTCCATGGGACACGCGGACTTCCGCTCCATCGAACGGCCGTGGTCCGACAACAAACAGACCAAGCGCAAGACCGTGATCGGCGTGGACGAGGTGCGCGAACTCGGCGGGTTCTTGTCGATGACCCCGGCGGAAGGCGGCTGGCGGGCCATCGTCATCGACGCCGCGGATGAAATGAATCCCAATGCCGCGAACGCAGTCCTGAAAGTGCTCGAAGAGCCGCCCGATCGGGCGCTCTTATTTCTCGTGGCCCACAATGCGGACCGGCTGCTGCCCACGATCCGCTCGCGCTGCCGCCGCCTCGATATGCGGCCTTTGCGCGAGCAGCAGGTCGCGATTCTCCTGAACAGGTATCGCACCGATCTCGACCCGAAAGATGTGAGCACGCTGGCCGTCCTTGGCGACGGCTCCATCGGCCGTGCACTCGAGCTTGCGGACGAGGGGGGTGTCGCGCTCTTTCGGGAGCTCATGTCGCTGCTCGGCGAAGTGCCCAAGCTGAGCGCGATCCGGCTGCACAGTCTTGGTGATCAGGCGATGCGCGGTGATGCCTTCCGCACGCTGTCTGGGCTGCTGGGATGGTGGCTCGCGCGAGTCGTCGCCGCGGGCGCTCGCGGCGCCATCGATGCTATGAGCGAGATTGTTCCCGGCGAGCGGATGCTCGCGCGCCGCTTGCTGGCGGCAGCGCCCCCGGCGGCCTGGGCCGATGTGTGGGACAAGATCGGATATCTCGCAAGGCGGACCGATGCCGTCAACCTGGACAGGAAACGCAGCCTTATGCTCATGCTGTGGTCCGTCGAGCAGGCTGTGGCCAAATCCCCCGCCGCCGCGTAATCTGCGCCCCCGCCACAAAGGAGACCCCACAATGAAGAAGTTCGCGGCCCTTGCCATGATCGTGAGCGCATTCGCGCTCGCAGCCTGCGAAAAGATACCGGCCGAGCAAGCGGCTGAGACACCGGAAACCGCAACTCCAGCCCAGGAAAGCACAGCCGTGGCGCCGACCGCAGACACGTTTTTGGCCGACAATCTCAAGAACCCAGGTTGGGGCCAGACGGCCTCGGGCCTCCAGTTCAAGGCGCCGGAGCAGCGCGCCGCCGAAGGCGCAAGCCAGCCGACGCTCAGCTCGATGGTCACCATCCATTACGAAGGCAAGCTCACCAACGGCGAGATCTTCGACAGCTCCAAAGGTGGCCAGCCCGCCACGTTCCCGCTCGGAGGCCTCATTCCGGGTTGGCAGGAAGGCGTCCCCATGATGCGCGTCGGCGAGACCTGGAATTTCGCGCTCCCGCCCCATCTCGGCTACGGCGACCGGTCAGCCGGTACGATCCCACCCAACTCGACCCTGCTTTTCGAAATCCAGCTCCTGGAAATCAAGTAAGCAGCGGATTTAGCTCGCATTTGCCCGGCGTGGGCTTTTCCCGCGCCGGGCAAACGACTATATCAAGGCTCGTCTTTTGGAGCCTTGCCCCTTGTCCATGACTCCCGTTTCAACGCCGGCGTTTTACGTCACCACGCCGATCTATTACGTGAATGGCGACCCGCATATCGGGCACGCCTACACGACGATTGCCTGCGACGTGCTGGCGCGCTTCAAGCGGCTCGACGGCTTCCGCGTCCATTTTCTCACCGGCACCGACGAACACGGCCAGAAGGTTGCGAAGTCCGCGGCCGAACGCGGAATTGAGCCGATCGCCTTCTGTGACGAGGTTTCCGCGCTGTTCCGTAACCTGGCGCAAGCGCTGGGCTCCACCAACGACGACTTCATCCGCACCACCGAGCAGCGCCACGTCGAATCCTGTCAGGAGCTGTGGCGGAGGCTCGAAGCCAACGGGCATATCTATCTCGACAAATATGTCGGCTGGTACAGCGTCCGCGACGAGACGTTTTTCGACGAAGGCGAGTTGACTGCCGGCCCGGACGGCACCCGCCTCGCGCCGACCGGCGCACCCGTGGAGTGGGTGGAGGAGGAAAGCTACTTCTTCAAGCTCTCCGCCTGGCAGGACAAGTTGCTGGAGCTTTACGACTCAAATCCCGATTTCATCGGGCCGAAGTCGCGCTTCAATGAAGTCCGGAGTTTCGTCGCCGGCGGCCTCCGGGACCTTTCGATCTCCCGCACGACGTTCTCGTGGGGGATTCCCGTTCCCGGCAACGACCGCCATATCATGTATGTGTGGATCGACGCGCTTACGAATTACATCACTGGGCTCGGCTTTCCGAAGGAAGGCGAGGCCTTCAAGACCTTCTGGCCGGAATCCCATCACATCATCGGCAAGGAAATCATTCGCCATCATTGCGTCTATTGGCCGGCCTTTTTGATGGGCGCGGGCCTTCCGGTGCCGAAGCGGGTCTTCGCGCACGGCTGGTGGACGGCGGAAGGCGACAAGATGTCCAAGTCCCTGGGCAATGTGATCGACCCTTATGAGATGATCGAGCGCTACGGCCTCGATCAGCTGCGCTATTTCCTTTTGCGCGAAGTCCCGTTCGGCAACGATGGTGACTTCAGCCAAACGGCGATGGGGCAACGCACTAACGGCGAGCTCGCCAATGAATTCGGAAATTTGGCGCAGCGTTTCTTGTCGTTCATCGCCAAGAACCTCGGCGGAGTTCTGCCTGAGCCCGGGGCCTTGAACGAAGACGACAACGCGCTCTTGAGCGCCTGCCATCTTTTGCTCGACCAATGCCGTGACGCCATCAATCAGCAAGCCTTCCATAGCGCACTCGATGCGATTTGGCTGGTCGTGCGCGGGGCGAACGTCTATGTCGACAAGCAAGCGCCCTGGACGCTGCGCAAGACCGATCCCGCGCGTATGAACACCGTGCTCTATGTGCTCGCCGAAGCGACGCGCCACCTGGCAATTCTCATGCAGCCCTACGTGCCGTCGGCCATGGCGAAACTGCTCGATCAGCTGGGCGTAGCCGAAGATCAGCGCAGCTTTGCGTTTCTTGGCGAAGCTCATGCGCTGAAGGGCGGAATTACACTGCCGGCGCCGCAAGGCGTGTTCCCGCGCTATATGCCGGGGCCAGGGCAGGAGGCGAAATGACGCAGCCCCTGCTCGTCGACAGCCACTGCCATCTCGATTTCCCGGAGCTCTCAGGCGACGCCGCCGGTGTGATCGCGCGTGCGCGTAACGCCGGCGTCGGTCATTTACTGACCATCGGCACCAAGATCACGCAGTTCGCGGGCGTGCTCGCCATCGCGGAGCGGTTCGACAATGTCTCCTGCTCCGTCGGGATTCATCCGCACGAAGCCGCCGTCGAACCGGAAATGGACGTCGAAAAGCTTGCAAGTCTTGCGCAGCATCCCAAAGTGGTCGCTTTCGGCGAGACGGGGCTCGACTTCTATTATGAGCACAGCCCGCGCCTGGAACAGGAGCGCAGCTTCCGCACACACATCGCCGCCGCGCGCGAACACAAACTGCCGGTGATCGTGCATACCCGCGACGCCGATCCGGAGATGGGCGCGATCCTCACCGAGGAAATGGGCAAGGGCGCATTCACCGGCGTCATCCACTGCTTCAGCTCGGGCCGCGAGCTGGCCGAACAGGCACTCGCCCTCGGGCTCTACATTTCGCTTTCGGGCATCGTGACCTTCAAGAAGGCCGAGGCGTTGCGGGACGTGGTGAAGATCGTACCGATGGACCGCATCCTGGTGGAGACCGACAGTCCTTACCTCGCGCCGGTTCCGTTCCGCGGCAAGACCAATGAGCCGGCTTACGTCGCACACACCGCCGCATGCGTCGCGGAGATCAAAGGGATCTCGCGCGACGACCTTGCACGACAGACGACGGAAAACTTCTTCCGGCTGTTTGGGAAGGCGAAACCCACCTAGGACAGAAGCGCTTAGCTGATACAGGCCCTCACCCCAACACTCTCCCGCAAGCGGGAGAGGGAGGGACCCGCGTAGCGGGAGGGTGAGGGGTGTCTGCGATCAGTTCGGCTTTGCTTCGGTCGGAGCCGCTTCGGCGGCCGGTTCAACTGCGGTTTCCACCGGGGCAGCCTGCGCGGGCTCCGGCAACTTCAATGCCGTGCGAATCTGCGACCACGGCACCAGCTTGAAGTTCTGGTGCTTGCGGGGGCCTTCTTGGATGCCGTCGTAGTTGAAACCGTCCTGGGCGACGAACAGGCCTTCGGAAAATGCGCCGCCTAAGGAGGCGGAAGTTGCGTCGATCCCGTCGGTTTCCTCGACGCCGTCGATGCCGGCTTGCTCCGCCGTCGGGCCGATCTGGAAGGCGCCGCGAAAGGCATGCGGCGAAGCGCGGTCGTAGACGTTATAGGAGTTCGAGCCCTGGCTCGAAACAATGACGTAGCCGCCGCCGTCGGGCGTCTTGAGGACTGCGACGCCTTCGGCATCCATGGTGAGATGGCCGGTGCCGGTCGTTGAGTCGATCACAATACGCGCGTTATTGTTCTCGGCCGCGCCGGCCGGCTCCGCCCAATAAGCATAAAGTCCGACATCCTCTTCGGCGATGAAGAGAACGCCGTTCTCGTCGTCGACAGCGCAGCCTTCAGCCTGCGACCCCACACTGAAATTCCGTACCTGTTCGGCATCGAGGGCCGTTCCGTTGGCGGTCATGCGCCACTGGCCGACCATGCCGTCGTCAGAATTGTTGGCGATGACATAGAGGTCACCGGATTTCGCGCTCCTGTAGAGGCAAAGGCCGTAAGGGTCGTTGAAGCCTGTCGGAATCGAGAGAAGGGGGCTCAGCAAAGCGGACGCGCCGTCGAAGCCGTAGACGTCGATCGACTTCTTGTCGCGGTTCGTTGACGCGACGAGATCGCCGGCGAACGCGCCGATCTTCACGTTCTGGCGCAGGTCCACATTGTTCATGCGGCCGTCGTCGCGCTTCGAAGCTTCGCTTCCGTCGAGACGGTAAACCACGAGACCGCGTTGCTTGTTGGTGCCGATGACGAGGCTTTGCGCGGGGTTCGTCGGGTGCACCCAGATCGCCGGATCGTCCGCAGCGTCGTCGGCATCCGGCATGACGGCGGTTTCGACGGCCGGCGTCACCGTGGCCGCTGGATCCTTAGACGGCACGCGCTCGGGTTTCGCGTCGCAGCTCGCGACCACGGCGGCCGTCAACATCACAAACACAGTGTTTCGATTAAGCATCGCAAGTCCCCACAGCCAAATTTTCGGGCGCACTCTAGTCGTGGGTGCGGACTCTGCACACTACAAAAAAATGATCATTGGGAATTGCGCCTCAAATGATCGTGCGCCCGGCGTTAACCTCTTGATGCATCTATGCAACAGGTCGAGGCCGTCGTGAATCCGTAACATGCCTGAAACGAGGGCGTCACGGTTGCTCTGATATGCCCACGTCGTGCCGACATTCCCTCCCGTCGGCCGGGGCAAAACTTCACAGGAGATACGAATGTTCAAGAGCCGCAACGGCGTGTTGCCGCGCGCACGCAGCGCCATGCTTTTCACGACCGTCAGCACGGCCGCAATGATTGTCAGCGCCATTGCCGCCGCAGCCGATCAGCAACTGGCTGCCTCCGCCGGCCTTGAAGAGATCGTGATCACGGGCCGCCCGCTGGCCGATAGCGCCGCCGCGGCGCTGCTCATCCAGCGCGAATCGCCGTCGCTGGTCAGCGTTCTCTCGGCAGACGCCGTCGGCAACTTGCCGGACCAGAACATCGCCTTCGCCGTCGGCCGCCTTCCGGGCGTGGCCATCGAGCGCGACCAGGGCCAGGCGCGCTACGTAAACTTGCGCGGCGCACCGGTCTACTGGACCACGTTGTCGTTCGACGGCTTGAGCGTCGTCAGCCCGCAGGGCCGTGATTCGCGTTTCGACAACATTCCTTCGGCCATCGCCAGCCAGATCACGGTCGAGAAGGCCATCGTCCCGTCCATGCCGGGCGGCTCCGTCGCCGGCAACGTCGACATCCGTACACGCCGTGCGTTCGACTACGACGGCCAGAAGATCACCGGCAAGGCGGCCGCGGGCTACGTCAAGCTCGGCGGCGGCATGGAATACGACAGCTCACTGGTCTATTCGAACATCTTCGGCGACAACTTCGGCATCGTCGCGCAGGGCTCGTTCTACAGCCGTGAGATGGCGACCGACAATTGGGAAACCGACCCTTATCTCAGCAACACCATTGAGCCGAACGAGCGTTTCGCCCGCGAGCACGAAAACAAGCACTACCGCCTGACGCGCCAGAACATCTCCGGATCCACGCGTCTCGACTACCGCTGGGACGAGAACAACGGCGTTTTCGCCAGCACGATCTACACGCTCTATCACGACGACGAATTGCGCGACAATTTCATCGTCCGTCTGGACCAAGGCACCGACGCCGCCGGTAACGCCTACACCAGCGCGGCCTTCATCACGCCGAATAATCCGCTGCAAGGCACCGTGTACGGCGCGCGCATCAACGCCCGCATCGACTATCGCGACACTAAGGAGAA
>CAMDOZ010000026.1 GCA_945903705.1 Fidelibacterota bacterium
CGACTGCACTCAGCTCTCGATTACCGCTCGCCCGAGGAGTTCGAAGCAACCTGTGTCAGGGCCCATTCCGCTGTACAATGGGCTGCTGAATGAACCCGTTTAACCAACTGTCGCTAGATTCGGTGTCTCACCGATGGGGTGCACTCCAGTTTCATCCGTAAAACACCGCTACATCCAGGGCTCCAGATATGCGACTCGCATCCCGGCTTCGGCTCTTGCGTCGAAATTGAACGGCGGCTTCGGCCGCCCGATAAATCGCTCCGCGACGATGCGGTGATAAGTCGTCACCGGCTCGAGGCCGCGGGCCCTGCAGGTATGTTCGAACCAGCGCACGCCGACGGCCAGGTGCTTGATTTCGTCGGTGTAGATCACTCCGAGGATATCGGCGGTCTCGATGTCCTCGTTCTGGCGCAGCCGTTCGGCGCCTTGCACGGTCGTATCCAACCCACGCGCTTCCAGGGTCATCGGAATGATGGCGAGGCGCGCGGCCAGATCGTCCGCGGTGATCTTTGCCGATTCCCACAGACCGTTGTGCGCCGGTAGATCGCCGTAGTGAACGCCCCATTGTTCGAGGCGCTTGCGCAGGAGATCGAAGTGCCGCGCTTCTTCGTCGGCAACGCTCACCCAGTCGTCGAAGAAGGCCTCCGGCAGGGCCTCGGTGCCGAAGCGCGCGATGATATCCCACGCGAGATCGATAGCATTGAGCTCGATATGGGTAAGCGCGTGCACCAGTGCGATCCGGTTCTTAGGACCTGCGGAACGCTTCGGCATCTCGCCCGGGCGCATCAGTTCCGGCTTTGCCGGGCGGGCCGGCTGATCCGGTGGTTCTGCGACGCCGATGACTTTCGCGCCGCCGCGCCACCGCGCGACGGCCTCGTGGGTGAGCGCAACCTTGAGGGCGGGATCGGCGGCGGTGAGGACGCGGACCGCGTCGTCGCGAAGGGTCACAGCGCCAGAATCATAAAGATTGGAGCGCCTTGACGACTTCCGTGGCATGACCGGGCACGCTGACCTTGCGCCATTCGGCGCGCACCTTGCCTTCTTCGTCGATTAGGAAGGTCGAACGCTCGATGCCCATGTAGGTGCGTCCGTACATGTTCTTGAGTTTCCAAACGTCATAGGCCTCGCATACGCCCGCGTCATCGGCGAGGAGGGGAAAGTTCAGGCTGAACTTGGCTTTGAACTTCTGATGGCTCTTCACGCTGTCCTTCGAGACGCCAAGCACGACGGCATCGGCCCGGGAGAAGTCCACTTCGGCATCGCGGAAGGCGCACGCTTCCGTCGTGCAGCCGGGCGTATCATCCTTCGGGTAGAAATACAGGATCACGCGGCGGCCGCGAAAATCCTTCAGCGAGACCTTCTTGCCTTCGTCGCTCATGAGCGAAAACGCCGGCGCCGTTTTTCCCGCGAGCGAGGGCATAGTTTTGGCGGCGGCCTTCTTCGGCGCGGCTTTCTTTGAGGCGGCCTTACGCTTCGCGGGCGCGGCTTTCTTCTTTGCGGCCTTCTTCGCCGTCTTCGGTTTCGCTGCTTTCGCTTTGCGCTTGGTTGCCATGGCCGACCTCACTTTAGTGTGGGATCTCATCGAACGACGGCCGCGCCGCTTCGGCGGGGCCTGCGATGAGTCGTTGAAACAGTTCGGAGATAGCCCGGGCGACGTCCGCCATCAAGCGCTCACACGCCTCAAAATCGGTAGCGCCCACGGCCCGGGCTAATTTCTGCTTGAGGCCGAGGGGGATGTCCGCCGGGGCGATATCGCTCTCGAAGGTCAAACGCAGCAATTGCTGAAGCCGGGCCCAAAGATCGATGCCCGCGCCGAGGGTTCCGGCGTCCTCTCTGGAAAGGGCGCCGGCGCTCGTGAGACTCTCGATGATGGAGCGAGGGTCTGTATCGTTCGGCTGCGCTGCCGGCGTCGCAAGGGCGAGATACTGGACAATGAATTCGGCGTCCACGAGGCCGCCCTGGCGGTGCTTGATGCTCCAGGGGCTCTGGCCTCCCTTGTCCTTGCGCATGCGCGCCCGCATATCGCCGACCGCCAGAACGAGGGCCCGCGGATCGCGCGGCTTCGCAAGGACGTCCGCTTTGACCCCGCCGATCTTCGATCTTAGTTCGTCTTTGCCGAAGACGACGCGGGCGCGGGTGAGGGCCATATGTTCCCAGGTCCAGGCATCCTGCATCTGGTATTTGGCGAAGGCCTCGAAACTCGTTGCGAACGGGCCCTTTTCGCCGTTCGGACGCAATCGCATGTCGACGGAGTAAAGCTTTCCCTCCGACGTAAGGGACGTAAAAGCCGTCACGATGCGTTGCGCGAGGCGCATGTAGTGGGCGGACGCCGGCAGCGAGCGCGGCCCGCCGGTCGCATAGGCATCGAGGGCCGCGTCATAGACGATGACCAGATCGAGATCCGAAGTCGGCGTCATCTCGTGGCTGCCGAGCTTTCCGTAGGCGATGACCGCGAGTTTTCCGCCGGGGATGTCCCCATACTGGCGGGCAAACTCCGCCGCGACGTGCGGAACAAGGTTGCTGATGACCGCTTCGGCGAGAGCGCTGAAATGCTTTGCGGCCTCCAGCGGATCGATGAGCCCACGCAAAGCATGAACGCCAACGCGGAATTGCTGATCGTTCAGCCAGCGGCGGGTGAGGTCGAGCGTCAGCTCGAAAGCTTCGGAGCTTGCGAGCGTGCGATGGAGGTCCTCGTTGAAGGTTTTGAAGCCTTCGATCGGTTTATAGAATTCCGGCTCGAGCACGTAGTCGAGCAGGGCCGGCGCGCGGGTGATGTGGTCGGCAAGGCGCGGCGCGTCGCCCATGATCTCGGCGACCAGATCGAGCAACTCGAGATTGGAGTAGAACACCGAAAGGATCGGAACGCCGGCGGCAAGGCCCGCGAAACTCCTGTCGAACCTGATGAGGGCGGCGTCGGGCTGCGCGGTTTTGCCGAACGCGGCCAGCAATGAGGGGATCACCTCCGTCAGAAGCTGGCGGGCCCTGTCGCTCCGGGTGGCGCGGGTGCGGCCGTGATGCCATCCCCGCACCATTTGCGTGACCATGCTGGCGTCCTGATAGCCAAGGCGCTTGAGAGTCGCGAGCGTGTCGGGATCGTCTTCCGTCCCCGTGAACACCAGGTTGCCTTCGACCGCCAGCGATGGCGCATCTTCGAAGAGCCCCGCGTAATGTGTTTCCACCAGCCGCAAGGCGCCTTCGACCTCGGCGATGAAGGTGTCGACATCTCTGTGGCCCATGAACATGCCGATATGCGCGAGATCGGCTCGCTCCATCGGCATGGTCTGCGTTTGCTGATCCGCCACCATCTGCAGTCGATGTTCGAGTTTCCGCAGGTAGCGGTATGCCTTCTTGAGGTCGTCGCGCACCGCGGGCGTGACGAAGTTCAGTTTCGTGAGAATGTCGAGGGCCAGAAGGGTTTGCGAGACGCGCGCTTCGGGCATGCGGCCGCCCCAGATGAGTTGCTGAACTTGCGCGAAGAATTCGATCTCGCGGATGCCGCCGCGGCCGACCTTGATGTTGTGGCCGGGGACGGTGACCGTGCCGCCCCCCTTGTGAGCGTAGATCTGGCGCTTGATGGAGTGAATGTCCTGAATGGCGTAGAAGTCGAGGGACTTACGCCAGATGAAGGGCTGCAGGTCGTGGAGGAAACCGGCCGCGGACTCTTTGTCGCCCGCGATGGCGCGCGCTTTGATCAACGCCGCGCGCTCCCAGTTCTGTCCGTAACTCTCGTAATAGATCTGCGCGGCGCCGCGTGAAACGGCGATGGCCGTCGAGCCCGGATCGGGTCGAAGGCGCAGATCGGTGCGGAAGACGTAACCGCTGGAGGTTCGTTCCTGAAGAATCTTCACAAGATCCTTCGTGATCTTGACGGCGAACTCTTGTGGCGTCTTCGCGCCGGTATAAGGGAGGCGCTGCTCGTCGTAGAGAACGAAAAGATCGATGTCGGACGAATAGTTGAGCTCGCGCCCGCCCAGCTTGCCGACCGCGAGGACGACGTAACCCGAGCCGCGTTCGGGATCGTTCGCGTCAGGCAACGCGATGAGGCCATCGCGATGCGCGTTGTTGAGCAAGGTGCGCACCGCGCTCTTCACACAGGCGTCTGCGAACGACGACAGCGCTTCGATGACGCGATCGACGGGCCAAGTCTCGGTGATGTCGGCGAGGGCAATCAGCAGGGCGGCTTGCGCCTTGGCGGCGCGTAAGCCCAGCATCGCGGCGGAGACGTCGGCGAAGCGTGTGCCGGTTACGCCGTCGACGATCTCGCCGAACACGGCATCCGGGCCTGCGGTCGCGAAGCCGACGAGAATGTCCGGGTGATCGAAAAGGAGTTTCGCGAGGAAGGGGCTATTGCCGAAAACGGCCTCTAGCACCTCCATCCATATCGGAGTGCGCGCGGCATCGTTCGCGAACGCTTGCACGCTCTCCGCGTGCGCCGCGGCCGCTGCCAGCCAGTCCAGCGTGAGATCGCGCGCCCGTGCACTGTCGTACGGCGGCGGAACCCTTGTAATATCAGGAGAAATCAAGCCCGACTCGCGGTATTTACTGTTGTTTCAGCATACAGTGGGATATAGATGGGAGGGTGGTCAAGCTGCGGTACTGCGCCAGCAAATTGCCTTCATTTTCGCCAATAGTACTTTGAAACGGTTGGGGCCCTGCGCCTTTGGCACACGGAGCTGTAAGATTTTTGCTTCGCGTCCTCGAAGCAACATTGCTCGTGGTGTTGCTCGGCGCTGCCTTTTTGGCTTGGCGTCTCAGCCAGGGGCCGATCGCCCTTAACGCCGTTGCGCCGTACGTCGCATCGCTCTTAAGTGATCTCAATCCTTCCCTCCAGTTCCGTATCGAGAGCGCTGAATTCCGGTGGCCGGGCTTCAAGGGAAGTCCCGAGATCACCGCGCGCGATGTCCGCGTGCTCGACGCATCGGGCGGCGTGGTCGCGGGCCTGCCGACGATGGTCGTGCGGCTTGAGTCCTCGGCGCTGCTGCGCGGCGAGCTTGCGCCCAGGCATATCAGTCTCTCCAATCCCATCATCAGGTTCGTTCACCGCACCGATGGAACCTTTGGTCTCGGACTCCAGGGAACGGCGTCCGCTCCCGCCGAGCAGGCCGCGGAGACCAGTGGCAACGCCGTTGCGGCGACTCTCCTCGACGCGTTGACTGCGACGAACGCGAGCGGTGGAATTTCCTTCCTCGAAACGGTGTCGATCGACGGCACGACGTTGGTGCTCGTCGACGAAGCCTCCGGCCAGCGATGGATCGTGCCGAATGCAACGCTCAACTTCTTGCGTAACCGAAGCGGAATGCAGGTGGAAGCGACGCTGCCCGTCATCGAAGACGGAAAGTCGTGGCAGCTCACCGCAAGAGGCGTCATTGCAGCTTCGAGCAAAACGCTCGATCTGGAAATCGACGTCGACGGGATGCGTCCCGCTCGCCTTGCCGTACTCGCGCCGCAGCTTGCGCCGCTGGCGATGGTGGACCTCCGCCTCTCGGGCACCCTCTCCACGAGCCTCGCGCTCACCGGCCAAGGTGCCAGGATCAGCAGCGTGGCGTTCGACATGAACGGCCAGGCGGGGCACCTGAGATTGCCGGCGCCGGTCGCCAAGGACTACCCGATCCGTTCCGCGGTCTTGCGCGGTTCGGCCGGCGATGCTCTCGATGAGATCAAGATCGATCACTTTCGCATGGAGATCGACCGAGGCGCGGAAGGCAGCGCGGCGCTCACCCTGACGGCCGATGCGAAGCAGCTCAACTCGTCGCCCGTGATTCAGCTCGAAGCCGGCCTCGGCGAACTCACCATCCAAGGGCTGAAGGACCTCTGGCCCGCGACGGTGAAACCCAACACGCTCCGGTGGATCAGTAACAACCTCCACGACGGCAACCTGACCGGCACTAAACTGAAGATGAAGCTGGCCGGTGCGACCATCGAAGATGTCACGCCGACCGACATGCTGCTGACCTCGTCCATTCACGACATGACGGTCACCTACATGTCGCAGATGCCGAAGGTCCGCGGCACGAATGGCGAGTTGGCCCTGACGCTGCGTGACATGACGATCGACGTGACCCAAGGCCACGTGCCGGACGAGTTCTCCGGCAAGGGCCTCAACATTTCGAACGCGAAATTACGCATGGTCGGCCTGGGCTCGGGCACCGAACTTGCGGATTTCGATATCAAGATTGTCGGCGATTTCGGCGATGCGATGCGGCTTATCGACAACGAACCGCTCAAGTATTCGACCAAGATGGGCGTCGATCCGCTCAAGGCGACGGGCTTGGCGGACGTCGATCTCTCCATCAAATTTCCACTCGTGGCCGAGCTCAAGCTCGATCAGGTCCACATCGGCGTAAAGGCCGAGACCTCCAACATCGGTTTGGCCAACGTGGCCTTTGGACTGCCGCTGACGGGCGGCGAGATGAATCTCGTTCTCAGTGACGGGGGAATGGATGTCGTGGGCACTGCAGCCCTTGGCGGCATTCCGACGAATCTGGAGTGGCGCGAGAACTTTTCCGGCGGTGAGTATCGCAGCCGCTACGTACTCCACCCCGTCGTCTCCAACGCGCAGCGGCCGCTCGTCGGCCTTTCGACCATGCCTTTCGTGCCGCCTTATATCGACGGCGCGGTCACCGCGGACGTCATCTATACCGTCTACCGCGATCAAACCCGGCACATGGAAGCCGATGTCGATCTGACCGCGCCGGCCATGGCCCTGCCGGAGGTGGGCTGGAAGAAGGACGCCGGCGTCCCGGCGCACGGTAAGATCGTCGCGCGCTTCACCGGCGACCGCCTGGATGAAGTGCCCTCATTCGTCGTGACGTCAGGCGATGATTTCAGCGTTGAAGGATCCGCAACCTTCGGCGAGGGGCGCACCATGACCTCGCTGACCATCAAGCCGAGCACGGCCGGTGAAACCAAGATCAGCCTCGACGTGAAGCGCGTCGGAGACGGCTATGATGTCGTTGTGGACGGCTCGGCCTTCAACGCCACGGATTTCCTGAAGGAGATGAACCGCAGCGACCGGCAGACGGCCGAGGAAAAGGCCGCCGGGCCGACGCCCATGACGATCCGTGCCTCGTTCTACAGAACATGGCTCGCCAAAGACTACGACTTCAGAAATACGACGCTCACCTACGAGCGTACGCGCGCGGGCGTCCAAGCGATCGACTTCAAGGGATCGGTGAACGGAACGGTCCCCGTCAGCCTTGTGCTGACGTCAGCTGACGGCGCGCGGACTTTCAAGGCCGAAAGTGCCGACGGCGGGTCGGTCGTGCGGGCTCTGGGCCTGTTCAAGGACATCGTCGGCGGGCGCCTCGAAGTGACCGGCGAGGTCGCGCCGAATGGAACGGTGACCGGCACTGCCGGCATCAGCAACTTCCAGCTCTTGGATGCACCCGTGCTCGCGCGCCTCCTCTCCGTTGCGGCGCTTACCGGAATCCTCGACGAATTGCGCGGCGGCGGCATCTCCTTCAGTACCTTGCGGCTTCCGTTCTCCTACGCGAACTCACAGCTCGTGATCGAAGACGGCGAGATGTTCGGAAGTTCTCTCGGCCTCACGGCCAAGGGCACCTACAACACGACTACGACGACGATGGACATGAACGGAACCTTGATTCCGGCCTATGCCATCAATTCCGCGCTCAATAAGATTCCCTTGCTCGGAGATCTGATTACCGGCGGCGACAAGGGCAGCGGCATCTTCGCCGCGACCTACACCTACCGCGGCCCGCTCGCGACGGCGGAGCCCTCGGTCAATCCCTTGGCGGCCCTCGCGCCGGGTTTCCTGCGCCGTATATTCGATGTTTTCCGGGCCAACCCGCGGCAGCAGACCGCGACGGCCGCGTCGGAGCCGCCGCCCGAGCCGACGACGGCGAAGTAGGCTCTAACTTACCTTCACAAGCGCGTGGCGCTTCTTGCCGGCGCTCAGCTTGATCACACCATTGACCGCTGCGCTGGCTTGGACGTTGAGGTTCTCGTCCTCGAGCTTCTGGTCGTTCAGCTTCGCGCCGCCGCCCCGGATCAGGCGTCTCGCCTCGCCGTTGCTGTCCGCAAGGCCTGCTTTTTGGAAAAGACTCCACGCCGGGATGCCCGCGCCGAAATCCGCCGCCGTCATCTCGATGGTCGGTAGATTTTCGCCGATGCCGCCCTGCTCGAAGGTCTTGCGCGCCGTTTCGGCGGCCTCAGTGGCGGCCGCTTCGCCGTGCAGAAGGCGTGTGGCTTCGAAGCCGAGGATCTTCTTAGCTTCGTTGATCTCGTTGCCGGCCAGCTTCTCCATGCGTGTGATCTCGCCGAGTGGCAGATCGGTGAAGAGCTTCAGGAAGCGGCCGACGTCCGCATCCTCGGTATTCCGCCAATACTGATAGTAATCGTAGGGGCTGACACGCTCGGCGTTGAGCCATACGGCTCCCGCTGCGGTCTTCCCCATCTTCGCGCCGGATGACGTCGTGATCAGCGGACAGGTGAAGCCGTAGAGTTCGGCTTCCGCGATGCGGCGGCCGAGCTCGACGCCCTGCACGATGTTGCCCCATTGGTCGGAGCCGCCGAGCTGTAGTGTGATCTTATGACGCCGGTAGAGTTCGACGAAGTCGTACCCTTGCAGGATCATGTAGTTGAATTCGAGAAAAGTCAGCGGTTGCTCACGTTCGAGACGCAGCTTCACGCTGTCCATCGTCAGCATGCGGTTGATGGTGAAGTGACGTCCGACGTCGCGCAGGAACGGAATATACTGGAGCCCGTCCAACCACACCGCATTGTTCAACATCACCGCGTCGGTCGGGCCGGAACCGAACGTGAGAAAGCGGTCGAAGCATCGCCGGATGCCCGCGATGTTCGCGGCGATCATTGCGTCGTCGAGAAGCTTGCGGGACTCATCGCGACCGGAGGGGTCGCCGATCTTCGTGGTGCCGCCGCCCATCAGGGGCATGGGCCGGTGACCCGTTTTTTGGATCCAGCGCAGCATCATGATCTGCACAAGGCTGCCCACGTGCAGGCTGTCGGCCGTCGCATCGAATCCGATGTAGGCCGAGATGGGACCCGCGGCCGCCTTCGCATCCAGACCCTCGAGGTCCGTGCACTGATGCAAGAACCCGCGCGATGTCAGCGTCTCGATCAATTCTGATTTGTAGCGGGCCATGGAACGCTCGGGTTTCTCGTTGGGGCCGGGTGAAATAGGCATGTTCCCCAGGCGCGGGGCTGATTATCATAAGTCGTAAGGCCAGACAAATCCCGCCCGGTGTCGAAATGCCCTCTTTAGCCGCTCAAAACCGCCCTTTGCGCGTTATCGGCCTCATGAGCGGGACCTCCATGGATGGGGTCGACGCGGCCTTCATCGAAACCGACGGTGTGGGGCACCTGGTTTTGGGTGAGAACGCCTCGACGGACTTCGATCCGGATTTCCGGGCGGCCTTGAGATCCTTCGTCGCCTCGGTTCCGGAGCGAGGTGCTTCACCTCAGGAACGGGGCATCGAAGCGACGCTCACCGATCTCCACGTGCGCGCGGTGGAACGTCTGCTCTCGCGGCTGAAAATGCACCCCGATCAGATCGACCTGATCGGGTTTCACGGGCAGACCATCTGGCACCGGCCGCAGCAGCGCCTGACCTGGCAGATGGGCGATGCGCAAAGGCTCGCGGACGCCACCGGCATAACGGTGGTTTCCGATTTTCGCACCGCCGACGTAAAGGCCGGCGGGCAGGGCGCCCCGCTGGTGCCGGTCTTTCACGCAGCCCTCGCGCGCGACATCGAAAAGCCGGCCGTGATCGTCAACATCGGTGGCGTGGGAAACATCACTTGGATCGGTGACGACACGCTGCTCGCCTTCGATACAGGCCCGGGAAACGGACTGATCGACGATTGGGTTTCCAAACATGCGCGCCAGCCGATGGACGAGGGTGGACGCATCGCCGCCGCGGGCCGCGTCGACGACGGGGTCCTTCAGCGCATGCTGGCGCACAGCTATTTCGATCAGCGCCCGCCGAAGTCGCTCGACCGGCATGACTTCACTTTGGAGGCGGTCGCGCACCTCTCAGCGGAGGACGGCGCTGCGACGCTCACGGCTTTCACAGCTGCCTCGATCACTGCGGGCCTAAAGCATTGCCCCGCGAAGCCCAAGCGTCTCCTGGTCACCGGAGGCGGACGTCATAATCCGACGATGATGGCGTTCATTTCCACGTATGCCGGGATCCCGGCCGAAAGCGTGGATTCGCAAGGCTGGCAGGGCGATGCCGTGGAGGCGCAGGCTTTCGCCTATCTCGCGGCACGCAGCGTTCGCGGACTGCCGATCACGTTTCCTGGAACGACGGGAATCCCACGCCCGATGACGGGCGGCATCGTAACGCCGCCGTCCCGTCAAAAGGCCGCGAACGCTTAAGCCTGCGCGGCGGCTCTCTTCTTACCGGTCGTGGCGCCCTGACCCATGCGCATATCGAGATATGCGTTCACCGAATTCGTCAGGTGGTCCATGTGGTCTTTAAAGAAGTGGTTCGCGCCTTTGACCAGCTGATAGTCGATGGTGATGTTCTTCTGGAGCTTGAGCTTGTTCGCGAGCTTCTCGACCGACGGCTCCGGCACCACGTCGTCATCGGTGCCTTGCAGAATGAGGCCCGACGAGGGGCACGGCGCAAGGAACGAGAAGTCGTACATGTTGGCCGGTGGAGCGATGGAGATGAATCCCTCGATCTCGGGTCGGCGCATCAGAAGCTGCATACCGATCCAGGCGCCGAAGGAGAAACCGGCGACCCAGCACGCGGAGGCATTGGGATTGACTGACTGCAGCCAATCGAGCGCGGCGGCGGCATCGGAAAGTTCGCCCTGGCCATTGTCGAAGTCGCCCTGCGAGCGGCCGACGCCGCGGAAATTGAAACGGACGACCGAGTAACCCTTTTTCACGAAGACGTAGTAGAGGTTGTAGACAACCTTATTGTTCATCGTGCCGCCGTGCTGCGGATGCGGATGAAGAATGACGGCGATGGGTGCGCGCGGAACTTCGCTGTGATGGTAGCGCCCTTCCAGACGTCCCTCGGGGCCGGCAAAAATCACTTCAGGCATTTCTGGTCCTTTAAAACGGGTCTCTGCAAAAGAACGGATGAACCGTTCGAGGGGGCCCGGGAGGCGGCGATTTTTAGGGTAACGCCTTGCCCCGTGCAAACGGCAAATCTCGCGTAAACCACGGAACATCCTCAGTCGGGTTGGGATCGGCGGACACTATATATCCATGCATCCCGCAAACGCTCGAAAAATCCGCAGGGACCCCGTTTTTATAATGTTAAATCAATACCTTATGACACTCTGAAGAACGCTTCTGGAACAGGCTCCGTGGTGCTAAAAGCCCCCATGACCGAGTCCAACCTCTGCTATCTGGATCACAACGCGACCACGCCTCTCTTGCCGCAGGCCGAGGCTGCCGTGCGCGAGAGCTTGGCTGCGTTCGGGAATCCGTCTTCCGTCCATGCGACCGGCCGCCGCGCGCGCGCGATGGTGGAAGATGCGCGCGAGCGCCTGGGTTCAGCCGTCGGCGCATCGGCGGCCGAAATCATTTTCACGTCGGGCGGTACGGAAGCGAACGATCTGGCGCTGCGCGGCTTTGCCGCGGCGCAGGGCTGCAAGAGCTTGATCGTCGCGGGCATCGAACATGCATCGGTTCTTGCGGCCGCCGCGGGCGCGACCGTGATCCCGTGCGATGCGCGCGGCGCAATCGACCTCTCGGCGCTAGAAGAGGCGCTCAAGTCGCTTCCCCGGCCGGCGTTGATCGCCCTGATGCTCGCGAACAATGAAACCGGCGTGCTGCAGCCGATCGACGCCGCGATCGCCCTCGCGCGCACGTACGGTGCCTACATCCACTGCGACGCCGTTCAAGCGTTCGGCAAGATGCCGATCGACTTTTCTTCGCTGGTGGTCGACAGCATGAGCCTCTCGGCCCACAAGATGGGCGGCTTGAAAGGCATCGGCGCGCTTCTCGTACGCCGCGGCTGCGAGGTGAGCCCAGAGCTTGTCGGCGGCGGCCAGGAACGCCGGCGGCGTGCCGGCACGGAAAACGTGACCGGTATTGTCAGCTTCGGCACCGCTGCAGGCGAAGTGCCCCGGTTGTTGGCCGATACGCCTCGCATCCGCGCGCTCCGCGACCAACTTGAATCGAGCCTGCGCCGCATCGCGCCACAGGTGAATATCTACGGCGAAACGGCCGCGCGCCTTCCGAATACGAGCTGCGTCGCCCTTGCAAATGTCACGAGCGAAACTCAAGTCATGCGCCTCGACCTGGCCGGCGTCGCGGTCAGTGCGGGATCGGCCTGCTCTTCGGGAAAGATTGCGCCGTCCCATGTCTTGCTGGCGATGGGCATTCCTCCCGCCGAAGCGAAATCGGCCATTCGTGTGAGCCTCGGCTGGACCACGAAAGAAGCCGATATCGCGCGTTTTATCGACGCGTGGCAGCCCTTGACCCTCAATGCAGCCGCCTAAGAGTCATTCATGCCCAAAGTTGTTTTCGTAGAAAGAGACGGCACGCGGAAGGAACTCGCAACGGAGTCCAAGACGACTCTGCTGCATATCGCGCAAGCCAACGACATCGAGATGGAAGGCGCCTGCGAGGGCTCCATGGCCTGTTCGACATGTCATGTGATCGTGGCCGACGAGTGGTACGCCAAACTGCCGGAGCCGACTGAAGCCGAGGCCGATATGCTCGACCTCACCTACGGCGTCAGCCGGACGTCGCGCCTCGCGTGCCAGATCGTACTGACGGATGCCCTCGATGGGCTGACCGTGCGCCTGCCGCAAACCACGCGGAACATGATGGAATGAATGCGAAGTCGCGCATCGTTGTAGCGATGTCAGGCGGAGTGGACAGCTCCGTCACGGCGGCGCTTCTGCATTCACAAGGCTACGACGTCGTCGGGCTCACCATGCAGCTCTACGACCACGGCGCGGCAACGACAAAAAGCAAGAGCTGCTGTGCCGGTCAGGACATCTACGATGCCCGCCGCGTGGCCGATCGCGTCGGCATTCCCCATTACGTCGTCGACTACGAGACGAACTTCAAGGCCGAGGTCATGGACCGGTTTGCGGACTCTTATATCCGCGGCGAAACGCCCGTGCCGTGCGTGCTCTGCAATCAGACCGCCAAGTTCCGCGATCTCCTGAAAGCGGCCAAGGATCTCGGTGCGGACGCGCTTGCGACCGGCCACTACGTTCAGCGCATTGCAGGGCCGCGCGGCGCCGAGCTCCACCGCGCCGTCGACCCCGATCGCGACCAGAGCTATTTTCTGTTCGCGACCACCCAGGCGCAGCTCGACTTCGTGCGCTTTCCTTTGGGTGGACTGACCAAGCCGGAGGCTCGCGCCCTTGGTGTGAAGTTCGGTCTCCATGTTGCGGAGAAGCCGGACAGCCAGGACATTTGTTTCGTTCCCAACGGTCGCTACGCGGACGTGATCCAGAAGCTCCGCCCGGATGCTGCCGTTGGGGGCGACATCGTCCATCTCGACGGCCGCGTTCTCGGCCGCCACGCTGGTGTGATCAACTACACCGTCGGGCAGCGCCGCGGCCTCGGTGTCGGCGGCGAAGCCGAACCGCTCTATGTCGTGCATGTAGACCCGGAGAACGCGCGCGTGACCGTTGGCCCGAAGGAGGCGCTGCTGCGCAATGCCTTCGAAATCCACAGCGTGAACTGGCTCGGCGAGGGACGCGGACCGTCTGAAGACGGCACGCCGCTCCAGGTCAAACTGCGCAACACCCAGCCGCCCATGGCGGCGACGGTGTTCGGAGAATTAGATGGGAAGGCGAGGGTGGTGCTGGCGGAAGCCGAAGCCGCCGTCACACCGGGTCAGGCTTGCGTCTTCTATGACGGTGAACGCGTGTTCGGCGGTGGGTGGATTGCGCGCGATACTCTGGCGGTCGTACCCCACAACTTGCGTCGTGGGGCCACGGCCATAGCGGTCTAGCGACCGATCACCTTCTCGACTTCGTCCAGGATCTCACCCGACTTCACCAGCGCCATCATCGCGTTGTGGTCAGGGTACAGCGGCCGGTCGACGTGAAGGTGTTTCACATACTTGCGGATCACCTCGCGGGCTTTCAGCGTTCCGCGCCCGGGCGTGAATTCGCGGAAGTCGAGGGCCTGAGCGGCGCCCATGAATTCGATACCCAGCACGCCGTAGGCGTTCTCGAGGATCTGGCCGTTCTTGAGCGCCGTGTTCATGCCCATGGAGACGAAGTCTTCCTGGTCCGCGGCGGCCGGGATCGACTGGATCGAGGCCGGCGCCGAGAGGATGCGCTGTTCGACGATCAAATGATCGGCCGTGTACTGGCTCAGCATCAGGCCCGAGTAGAAACCCGGCTCGTGTGCGAGGAAGTCGGGCAGGCCCTGGGACAGCGCGGGGTTCGTGAGGCGGTTCAGACGGCGCTCCGAGAGCACCGAGACCATGGTGACGGCGATGCCCGCCATGTCCATGGGCAGCGACACCGGCGATCCCTGGAAGTTGGCGCCCGTGAGGGTGAGGTTCTCTTCCGGCACGAAGATGGGATTGTCGGCGACACCGTTGAGTTCGATTTCGACCTGCGAGCGCGCGTAGGCAATGGCGTCGCGCGCGGCGCCGATCACCTGCGGGGTCGAACGCATGGAGTAGGCGTCCTGCACCTTGGTCTTCATCTTGCCGGTGAGGAGGTCGGAGCCCTCGACGACCTTCATGATATTGGCCGCCGATGCAATCGCGCCCTTGAATCCGCGAAGTTCGTGCAGCTTCGGGCCGTAGGGGCGCATGTTGCCGAGCAGCGCCTCGATGCTCATGGCGGCGGCGATTTCGGCCTGCCGCAACCAGCGTTCCATATCGTAGATGTGCAGCGCGGACATGCCGGTGAGAACATTCGAGCCGTTGATGGCAGCAAGGCCGTCGCGGGCCTGGAGACCGGGGACGGGGATGCCGGCGCGCTTCAAGGCTTCGGCGCCCGACAGACGCTCGCCTTTATAGAAAGCTTCGCCTTCGCCCATCATCAGGAGCGTGAGCTGCGCCATCGGCGCGAGGTCGCCGCAGGCGCCCACCGAACCTTTCTGGCAGACGACCGGCGTCACACCCTTGTTGAGCATCTCGACGAAGGTCTGCGTGATCTCGGGGCGGCAGCCGGAGTTGCCATGCGCGTGGACGTTGATGCGGCCGGCCATGGCGGCGCGCACATGTTCGTGGGGCATCGGCTCGCCGATGCCGGCGGCGTGGTTGTAGATAAGATACTTCTGGAAGTCCTTGACCTGGTCATCGGTCAGCTTGGTCTCGGAGAACTCGCCGATGCCGGTATTGATGCCGTACATCGTTTCCTTCGCCGCGAGCTTTTTTTCCAGCATCGCGCGGCAGACTTTGATTCGCTCGAGCGCGGCGGGCGCAAGCTGGACGGGCTCGTTGAAACGCGCAATGGCGACAAGCTTTTCAATGCTGAGCGACGAGCCGTCGAGAACGATAGTCATAGGGGTCCCCTTAGTAAGATCCGCAATGCGCTGTCGCGCATTATGTCTAGACAATATGTGGCGTGTCTATAGCCTGGGTGAAGTGATTCCGTCCAGCGACATCCGCATTCCGTTTCTGATGTGGAGTCCGGGGAATCGCGACAATAGATCAACGAATTACGACGTAAACTCGCGGCCCTACTGAAGTTTTGACAATTGGGGACGGGCCACTTAAAACCCACCCCTTGCCCGTCTTGGGGCGGAGTAGCTCAGCTGGTTAGAGCGACGGAATCATAATCCGCAGGTCGGGGGTTCGAGTCCCTCCTCCGCTACCATATCCACTCGGTCCGTACCGGAGACACCAAAAATCCGCCCCAGACAGCCGGGGCGGATTTTGCTTTTAGCGCGCTGCCGTAAAACAGAATGAGCGGCTACCGGCGAACTTTGCTTCTCGCCGCGCTTCATGTTCGGGTTGTTCTGAAGGATCGTAAAGTCGGAGGAAGGCCTTGGGCGTTCCATCCCCTTTCGGGACTCGCCCCGTCCCAACCTCGATGCTTATCCCGCAATTCAGGTCACTCTGAATAAGCAATCGATCCGCACCAACAAGGGCGTCCCTCCAGCCGTGATCCCATGACGAGAACCCGTACACGCCCGCGAAAGCGAGCAGATCAGTTGGTTTAAACTTGCCGAGGAACGGATTGGGGTTGGAATAAAATACAATCCGCCTGTCGTCGGATTGAAACGCCAACATGCCGGGCTCTATGCCTGAGATTCTGCTCGGGTCTGACGTCGAATTGTTCCGCCATAGGGCGTTCATGTTGTTGAAGAAGAAATCCACCATGCCGCGAGCGCTCTTACTGGCAGACAATAAAATTTCCGTTGGGAAGTCTGGTTCGCCGGATGTCGGCGCTACGCGTCCATTGAACAACGCGATGACCTTTCCGGTAAGGCGATGCATCTCGAAGCAAGTGTCGATTACGCTCGGGGCGTAGATATGGTCTGGGCTTGCATGAACGAACACCTCGTCATTCTCAATGCACATGGCGACAGCATGAAGAAGCAGGGTTCTTTTGACGTTCTCAAGGTCGGGAAGCTCCGCACTTTCACCCGATTCGATCGCCACGGCATCGACGTGCACGGTACCGATTGACGAGAAATACCGGACGGCATCCGAATCCTTATAACGGGTTATCAGGTCTGCATCGCGCTTCAGGGTTATCACCCGCAGCGAGATTTTCTCGCCCCCCAACTTCAGCGGTCGGTCAGGCGCGAACAGAGACGGCAAACAACGTTCGAAGAACCTTTTTATGTACCGCTCGCCGAAGGCAATCGTGAACACAATCATCTGCGACCCATTCAAACCCGAGTTTCGCTGGCCGGCATACGGTTCACTGTTCCGAACATCTTACCGGCGACCAGCACGGTAAGCCCTAACGATACCCAGCACAGGCCGGCGACCAGTGCGAACGACTCCATGTTCCACAAGACATAGCCGATGAACGCGAGGCCGATGATCGGCATCAGGAGATGTCTGCCCCAACGGCCGTCTCTCTGTTTCACGGTGAAATGCGAGATCACCGACAGGTGGACGAACATGAAGCCGGTCAATGCGCCAAAGTTGATCAGCGAAACGAGAGTGCCGATGCGCTCGGCAAAGAACCACATCAGCACGATCGTAATCCCGCTGACCAAGAGGACCGCACGGTCGGGGATTCGGCGTGACTCATTTATGTGGGCGAGGAAGCGCGGCAGCTTGCCGTCGCGCGCCATGCCGAACAGGAGGCGCGAAGTCGCGGCCTGCGCGGTCAGCGCGGACGGGATACAGGCGAAGGCGCCGCCGGCGAGGGACACAAGCACCTTGAGCCACGTACCGCCCAAGGCTCCGCCAATGTTGTAGCTGGCTTGGTCGGTCGCATCTCCGACCGGGAGGCTCGTTTGTCCCAAAAGGAACAACGACATCACGTAGGTCTGACCGACGAACAGAAGTGCGGCGACCACAAGCACGATCATCGTTGCTTTGCCGACGGCCCGGCCGCCGCCTTCGGCTTCCTCCGACAGCGTGGAGATCGCATCGAAGCCGAGGAAACTTAATGCGGCGATTGAAAGGGCTCCGAAGAGGACGCCAAGCTCGACGCCCTCCGGTTTGTACAGAGGGGCAGCGGAAACTTCGGCGCCCGCGGTGCCGTTGGCGACACCGAAGATCGCGATGACCATGAACATCGCCAGGAACAGGAGCTGGAAGAACAGCATGTAAATGCTGATTCTCGTTGTGTTGTTGACGCCGAGCAGGTTGGCCGCGCCGTTCCCGACCAGGAGGACGGCGAGCCACACCCACATGGGCACACCGGGAATCACGGAGACGAGCGCGATCGCGCTCAAGAGATACATCAGCGACGGAATGAGAAAGTAGTCGAGCATGATCGCCCAGCCGGCGATGAAGCCGGCGTATTGGCCCATGGAGCGCGACGCATAAGTGTAGACCGACCCCGCGATGGGGAAGGCACGCGCCATGGTGATGTAGCTCAAGGCGGTGAACAGCATGGCGGTGAGACCAAGCGCGTAGGTCAGTGGTACCATTCCTGCGCTGGCATTGAAGACGTATCCGAACACGGCGATGGGCGCGATCGGCGAAATCATGGCGAGGCCATAGCCCACGAGGTCGCGGAGCTTGAGGCTGCGCTTCAATTCCTGCTTGTAGCCGAAGGACTCAAGCGAGGGACCTGCCCTATCTGAGGCCGCTGGAGCGTCCATGGTATTGCCTTCCGGATGAGGCGCCGCCGCATACGTCCCTGTGGAGCGAGAGGGGTCATACTAGCCTTGAAAAGGGGGCTCGGAGCAAAAATTGTCTCAAAGCCCAGGGGTTGAGAGAAACTCCGTTCAGGGTGATTACCCCCGGTTCTCAAAGCGAATAGCGTGGCTCCGGATTTGGAGAATCGCTATGGCAAGTAAATCACTTTTGAAGGCTCTTGCGGTGGCCGGCATCGCTCTGTTGGGACTCAGCGGAGCCGCGGCCGAACCGGCGCCTCGGGTTACGAGCGCCACGCTTCCGACGCCGCTCCCGCTCCCCTATGACGAAGCCGCCGATGCCAAGGCCGATGTCGCGGCGGCTATTGCGCGCGCGAGGGCGAGCGGCAAACATGTTCTCCTGGATTTCGGCGGCGATTGGTGCCCGGATTGCCGTGTCCTCGCCGGCGTTCTCGAACTCGCCGAAGTGAAGAGCGCGGTTGCGCGCACCTTCGAAGTCGCGATGATCGACGTCGGCCGCTTCAATCGGAATCTCGATATCGCCGAAACCTACGGCGTTAAGATCACCGCCGTTCCGACAGTGATCATTCTTGACCCGGACGGCCGGTTCTTGAATTCCGGGCACCCAACCGCGCTCTCCAATGCCCGCGCCATGAAACCGCAGGCGATCGTCGATACGATCTTCGGATGGACCGCTGATCCGCGCTAAAATTGCGCCTGTCTTTGAAACATGTTGTAAGGTACGGGACGGATGTGACAATCGATCTCCCGGAGATTTGCGACCGTGTTTGAAGCCCACACTATCGAAACCGCGAACAAGCCGGAGTTCTACCGCGAGCTGACCTCTCAGCTGGGTGGCCTGCTCACGGGCGAGCGCGACTTGATCGCCAACGCCGCCAACACCTCGGCGCTGCTTTATCAGATGATGCCCGACCTCAACTGGGCGGGGTTTTATTTCCTGCGCGCGAACGACGAACTGGTGCTGGGGCCCTTCCAGGGCAAAGTCGCATGCGTGCGAATTTCAAAAGGAAAAGGCGTCTGCGGGGCCGCGGTCCAGCGCCGCACCTCCGTGTTGGTGGACGATGTGCATGCGTTCCCGGGGCACATCGCCTGCGATTCCGCGTCCCGGTCCGAACTGGTCGTGCCGTTGATTGCGAGTGGCCGGGTGCTTGGAGTGATCGACCTCGATAGCCCGTCGCCGTCGCGGTTCGACGCCGACGATCAGGCCGGCATCGAGAAAGTAGCCGCGATCTTCCTCGCCGCGACTGACCTCTAGCCCAAAAAAACAAACGGGGCGGAGGTCATGAAGACCTTCCGCCCCGCGTTAGGCCGCACGAGACGTGCGGTCGAGAGCGCCTACGGCTTTTTGCGAACCGTGAAGCGCGTCAACTGCAGCTTGGGCTCTTCCCACATCGGCGCCAGTTCGGCGGCCTTCGTGTAATCGAAGTAGGCCCGGCGCACGTCGCCCAATTCCTCGTGGGCGATCGCACGATTGTAGTAGGCCTTCTCGATTTCGAGAGCCTGGAGTTCGATGCCTCTGTTCAGCGACGGCACGGCGTCGGCCCAGCGCTTCATCGCGACAAGGCTGGCGCCGCGATTGACGTGAGGTTCGGCGATGTCGCGGGCGTAACGAATCGCAGAGTCGAAATCCTTCATCGCGTCGTCGAACCGGCCTTCCGAGAACAGGAGCACGCCGCGGTTATTGTGCGTGCCGGCGAGATCACGTGCCGTGAGATCACCTGCGCCGATCGCTATAGTGCAAATATCCATTGGTGCAATGTCGATGCGCGAGCCGGTGATTTGCGTCATCGACGGATCATCAACATCGCGGGCCGCTTCGTAGCACATCTGTGCGAAGCCGCCGCCGAGCACAATCACGGCAGCTTTCGCGGGCAGGGAAATGCAGAGCGCACTTCCCGCAATCATCACGAACTTCTTGATATTCAAACCCATGTCTTCCTCCCATGGCCATGCGTCACCGGTTTGGCTCGCAAACATTCTCAGAGCCTGCGCACCGATGAGCGCGTTATGTGGCACCAGTATATGTCGGGTTGCGGGCCAATGCCGTATGAGAATTTTGGAGGTAGCGCTATTCAGGGCCGGACGTACCCGCCCCGTAAGACACAAAATATCTATAATTTCCAACATACTATAGGATATAGGCGAGGCGGCCTTTCGCTTGCACGCGGGCGTTAGACTGGGCGTTCGTCGAAAACTTTGTACGTCTAAAATTCCTAGACGTACCCACGGCACGCTCGTAGGTAATTTACCGTCGTTAGTCGGAGTTCCAGACATGAAGACCCGCGCCGCCGTTGCATTCGAAGCCAAGAAACCTTTGGAGATCGTAGAGCTCGATCTCGACGGGCCGAAAGAGGGCGAGGTCCTTGTTGAGATCATGGCGACGGGAATCTGCCATACGGACGCCTACACCCTGGACGGCTTCGATTCCGAAGGCATCTTCCCCTCGGTCCTGGGTCATGAAGGTGCTGGCATCGTGCGCGAGGTCGGCCGTGGCGTGACCTCGGTGGCTGTGGGCGATCACGTTATCCCGCTCTACACACCCGAATGCCGCAAGTGCAAGTCATGCCTGTCAGGAAAGACAAACCTCTGCACCGCTATTCGCGGAACGCAGGGCAAAGGCGTGATGCCCGACGGCACGTCACGTTTTTCCTATAAGGGGAAACCCGTCTATCACTACATGGGGTGCTCGACGTTCTCGAATTTCACGGTGCTGCCGGAAATCGCGGTCGCGAAGATCCGCACCGACGCGCCGTTCCAAACCACATGCTATGTCGGGTGCGGCGTGACCACCGGTATCGGCGCGGTCGTGAACACGGCCAAAGTCGAACCCGGCGCGAACTGTATCGTTTTTGGCTTGGGCGGGATCGGGCTCAACGTCATCCAAGGTCTCAAGATGGTCGGCGCCGACATGATCGTGGGTGTGGACGTCAATCCGGATAAAGAGGAGTGGGGCCGCCGCTTCGGCATGACCCATTTCGTCAATCCAAAGAAAATCGAGGGCGATCTCGTGCCGCACCTGGTGACGCTCACCAACGGCGGCGCCGACTACACCTTCGACTGCACCGGCAATACGACGGTGATGCGCCAGGCGCTGGAAGCCTGCCATCGCGGCTGGGGCGAAAGCATCATCATCGGTGTCGCGGAGTCCGGGAAAGAAATCGCGACGCGGCCTTTCCAGCTCGTGACCGGCCGGGTGTGGCGCGGTACGGCCTTCGGGGGCGCGAAAGGCCGCACGGACGTTCCGAAGATCGTCGACTGGTACATGAACGGGAAAATCCAGATCGATCCGATGATCACCCATGTCCTCAAACTGGATCAGATCAACAAGGGCTTCGATCTGATGCATGAGGGCAAGTCGATCCGTTCGGTCGTCGTTTATTAGGTCCCGTCGCGCCTGACGGTCACGATCAGCGGGGTCCAGCCCTGCAAAGCAATAATGACTTCCGCCGCTGCCGCGCTGATTCCGAGGCGTCGCATGAATGAGACAAGCCCCGCAATGAGCGAGAGGTTCCCAATCCCTGGCACCTCGGCCGTACGCATACGCTCGCGAAATTTATCCTGACCGAGAGTGTGCACGCTGATCGGCACCGACCTGCCGATGTCACGAAGTTGCCGGCGGACCCAGGGCGGATTGATTTCGGTGCGGATCGTCGCGGCGAATGCGGGGTCGCGCCGCCAAATCCATTTGATCCACCATCGGAAGAAAGCATTCGAAAAGATGGGCGGATGAAAGGCCGCGTAATGGCCGTCAAAATACGAGAGGTAATTGGGGCAAACGATCTGAAGCGTGCCGCCCGGCTTCAGGACGCGTACGGCCTCGCGCAGGACCCGCGCGGGATCGTTCGTATGCTCGAGCACGTTCGTCGAATAGACGATATCGAAGGTCGCATCGGGAAAGGGCAGGGCTTCCCCGGTTGAATTTAGGATGCGCGAGGGATCGAGTCCGTTGGCCGCGATGAGATCGCGCGCGATTGTTGCGGTGTCGCTGAACCCTTCGCCTTCCGGCTCAACGCCCCAGCCCTCGATGCGATAGGTCTTTGTCCAGGCGATGTGGGTGACGCCGGCGCCAGAGCCGATCTCGAGGACTTTTTTTCCGTCGAGAGGTGCGTATGCGGCCAGCACCGCTGCCTGATCCAACGTGCGGCGGGGATCGAGCATATCGACGGCGAAGCGCAGCGGCTCGACCCGCATGAGAGGCTCGAAATACCGGCCTTGGCCGTCGCGTGCGCGGGCAATGGCCGATGGCGTAATCAAGCACGCGGGCGACGAAAGGCGCTCCGCTAATTGCTGCAATGTTTCATTCATCGTGATCGGCGGGGCAGGCATCCCTTACCTCTTTGCCCTTGTTAGCATAAACACAGTACCGGAGGGCTAAGCCTGCAACGCCATCTTACTAAAACCCTTGCCATAAAGTCGTCATGGTGCTTTTCCATTCTTCGCCAATAGAGTCCCTCGGGGGCCGGATGCATAAAGCCGTTCAATTCGCGATCATCGCTTCGTTCGCAGCGCTCGCTCTCAGTGAGACAGCGGCGCAGGATGCTGTGCAGGCGCAATCGAGCCAGGACCTCGCGGCCGTGCCTGCGGATATCCCTTCGTCCGGCGCGCCGCCTGCGGACCTGCCCGAAGAGGGCGGTGCATGCGACACGCGGCGCTATTCAATGCAGATCACCGTCGTCGGAGTACGAGAGGCGCGCGGGACGATCACGGTCGACGTTCATGACGACGACCCGGCGAAATTCTTGAAGTCGGGCGGAAAGCTCGCGCGAATCCGCGTGCCGGCTCAGCAGGGCGAGACGAGCTTCTGCGTCACTGTTCCCAAGGCCGGGGTCTACGCGCTCGCGCTCTATCACGACCGCAATGCCAATACCAAACTCGACAAGAACTTCATCGGCTTGCCCAGCGAGCCGTTTGGGCTCTCGAATAATCCGCCGCGGCGACTTGCGATGCCGCGCCACCGGGATTCCGCGTTTGAAGTGAATGGACCGCGCACCCCGGTCCTCATCGATCTCGGGAAATAACCTCTACGATCCGAGGCGTTGGACACCCACCACGCGGTAGACGCCGCGCAGCTTGGCGCGCGCCAGCGTTTCCCGGGTTCGCGGCGACAGCGTCGCAAGACGCACGGTGTCGTTGTTCGTCGAGACGAGGGTCCCGACGACAAACCCGCCCTCAAGGCGTTCGGCGACAACGTCGATCTTCTCGCCGTCCAAGGCGCGCGCCGGGCTGGCGTAGAGCATGTCGCCGGCATCGAAACGCGGCATCATGGATTCATCGGGCATCAGGAGGGCAAACGCCCTGGCGTCCGCGCCGAGGAACGACGGCCGTGATGTCCTGAGCGGCGCACGCGCGAAATCACCGGACTGCACGTTGATGTCCCGGGTCGAAGCGAGAAGAACGGGAAGGTCGGACGGAGCGCCGCGTGCGGGCGCGTCGGTCATCACTTCGGAGGCCAACGCTGTCTTGGCCTGTACGATCGTGGACTGCACGTCGGGGGCCTGCTCCAGAATCCCGTTTTCGTAGACGGAAATGGCCGGGCCGAGATCGGCGAGGGCCGCACGATCGAAGTGGACCTGTGGCTGACGCTTGAGCGTAAGGAAGGTCTCGGTCATCAGCGCGAGCATCGTGCGCTGGCTCAAGGTGTGTCGCACCGGCTTGTGCATGAAACGATTGACGGTGGAGGGTGTCAGGCCGGCCGCGCGGGCAAGGCCGCTCGCTGTGCGCCCTGTCAAAGCCATCATTGCGCGCACCAACCGCCGCGTCTGCTCCTGATGAGCCGAGACGTCGGAGGCGCCTGGGCGTGCTCGAAAGGTGTCGGCAGTCACGGGCTCACCTTGGATTCAGCGAACGGTAGCATCGGCGGAGGTGGCAAATAAAGCGCTCATAACGCGAAGTTATTAGCCACTCGGCTTAACAAAATGCGCACCACAAGGCGTGGAAATAACCCATAAATAGGCACTAAATCTGGGGCGCCACACGCGAAACTGGTAAATAAAGCATTTACATGAGCAATTTGGTGTGTGATATTTCACATCGTGAGATTTCCGGAGGGTGTAGTGTGTTTCGGGATGATCACAGCGGGCCTCGGCCCGCGGGGCTTTGTTTATCGGTCCTCTCCTCTAGACACTTATGCCCGCCGTCCTTGTGACGGCGGGCTTTTTTATGAACGGCGTCCGAGGGGAAAAAAGCGTTGCCGGGGCATAGCTTAACGAGATGTTAAGTGAGGCATACGATGGTTCGACCTGATAAACTGCAGGCTTCGCGGCCGGGGGGCCGCGTGAGGATTCGCTGGACCGGTGGGCTGTGACGAACAGGCGATCACTCCGAGACATGAGAACATTGGTATCGATGCTGGCGCTGACGGCCGCGTTGTCGGCCTGTGCGAACATGCCCAGGGCGCCCGGCACATCCGCACCGAGCAGCGAGGCTCCGGCGCCGAGCGATGAGATCAGCGTCGCCGCGTTGGATCCGCTCAATGCCCCGCCACCTCCGTCTGCGACACCCGCCGCTGCGACGCCAGCGGCCGATCCGCTCCTGTTGGTGCCGGCGCAGGGCCCGGCATCGCAGCGCGTGCCTCTGGGTACGCTGAACGCCAGCAGCGATCCCAAGCCCGCCGCTAAGCCGCCGACACCGCTCGCGCCCCGCGACGGCACCGCTATGGCTAAAGCCGCTACACCTGTAGCGGCTGCACCGCCCATGGCGGCCGCGCCGTCCGCGACGCCAGCGAGAGAATTCGTGCCTGCCCCAACGCCGCCGGCACCTGCGCCTCAAGCGCCGACCACCGCCGCGGCCGCGACGACACCCGCCGTACCGCCTGCACCAGCAACTGTCGCCGCCGTGACGCCGGCACGGCCGACCCTTCAACCTCCCTTGGCGCCCTATTCGACGCCGCGCGGCATACCGGCCGCCGGTCCGGCCCCAGCGCCGACGATCGAAGCTCCGGGCGTGCCGCCGGCCAATGCGATCGGCACCAGGCCGCAGCGGTTCGAAGAAGAAACCACCATCATCTCATCGATGACCGCAGCCCCGGCCGTTCAGGCCCGTGAATTCGTACCGGCGCCCGTCGTTCCCGTGGTTGGTCCTCCCGCACCTCCGGCGCTGGGCGAAATGCCCTTCACCCAGGCCGAGAGAAATATCGCGCGGCGTTTCGAGACGCTCGGGCGGCTCAGAGATGAAGGGCTGATCACCCAGGAAGAGTTTGGTCGCCGCCGCGCCGCGAACCTTGGCGCGATTCTCCCGTATAGCCAAAATCCGCCCGGTGTTGGGCTCGACCGGTCCGTGCCGACCGGCGACGCGATCGTCGCGCGCTTAGGCGCCCTGCGCCGGTCCTTCGAATTGCGCGCCATCACGGGGCAGCAACATGCGCTCGAACGCACGATGATCCTGAATGCCTTGCTGCCGGAGAACCCGGACCAGCGCACGGGCCGCAAGCCGCCGCCGGAAGACGTCCTGCAGGGCGCGGCGATGGTCGGCCATCTGGAAGCGCTGCGCGAAGACAGCGTCATTACCCAATCGGAGCTCGATGCGGAGCGTAAGATGATCGACTCCGTATTGCGGACGGGACTCTTCCCCCCGAAAGGCGGCGAGACCGCGAAGCCGACCCAAGCGAAGACCGCGGCAAAGCCGGATGCCCCGACCGCCGCAGCCGCTGCGCCCGCAGGCGACAACCCTATGACAACCGAGATCACCGGCCCGGTACTCCATCTCGCCTCATTCCGCTCGGAAGCCTCGGCGCGCCACGGCTGGCAGCAGGTATTGGAGAGCAACAAGGCTACCCTTGCATCGCTGAAGCCCATCATCCGCCGTGTCGATCTGGGCGAGGGCAGAGGCATCTTCTACCGCCTGATGACGGGAAGCTTCCCTTCCATGTCGGACGCCGAAGCCACTTGCGTGAAGCTGAAGCAGAACAATCAGTTTTGCAGAGCGAGCATCGACGGGACCTGACGTTGCGCACCTTTGGAGACATAAAAAAGCCCCGGACTTGCCGGGGCTTTTTTGTTGGGACGGCGCGAGCCTACTTCGGCTTCTGGAAGAGCATCGTGAAGCGGTCGCTTTCGCCGATGGCGGTGTACTTCGCTTTGTCCGTCTCGCCTTCCGCATAGTTCGGCGGCAGGGTCCAAACACCCTTGGGATAGGTCTTGATGTCTTTCGGATTGGCATTGATCTCGGACTTCGAGACCAGCCTGAAGCCGACGCTTTCGACGGTCTGGGTCGCAAAGTCTTCGCGGACGTACCCGGACGCCGCTTTCGGATCCTGCGGCGCCGTTGTCGGCGCGCGGTGTTCCTTGATGGCGAGATAGCCGCCCGGTTTCAGGGCGGCGAACATCGCTTCGAACATCTTCTTCTCCGACCCACCGCCCATCCAGTTGTGCATGTTGCGGAATGTCAGAACCATGTCGACTGATCCGGCAGGGGGCGCGTTCTCGGGGAAAGCGACGACCTGCATCTTTCCGTAGGTCGACGGCGCCTTTTGCGCCATCTGCTGAAGGCTCGCGGCGGATTTGGCGCTCGGCTGAGCGGCGATGTAGCGTCCTTTCTCGGCAAGGGTCGGTGCGAGGAATTCCGACCACCATCCGCCACCCGGCCAGATTTCCATGACCGTCATGGTGTCCTTGAAGCCGAAGAACTTGAGAGTCTCCAACGGATGACGGAAAGAGTCGCGCGCCTTGTTGGCGTCGCTGCGCTGCGGGCCGGCGAGAAAGGTCTTGAGCTTCGCTTCCGTAGCCGCGTCCATGCTGTTAGGGCCCTCGGCCGCCGAGGCGCCTCCTGCTACGAGCATGAGCGTGAAGGCGGCTGCCGCTGCGCGGGTCAAAAACGTGCGCATATAGTTCTCCCTAAAATCAATGAATGGGCCGGAACGGTGTCATCGGTTCATGACCGATGCAAGCCGGAAAACGCTGTCGTGCGAACCTGTTACATTCAGTTCCAGTCCCGGATAAGCTACGCCTGCAACGAGACCGGAGGCACTTGATGTTGGCGATCCGTCGCAGCGAAGACCGTGGCCACTTCGACATGGGTTGGCTGGACACGCGTCATACGTTTTCTTTCGGGGAATACTATGATCCCCGCTATCTCGGATTTTCGGCCTTGAGAGTCATCAATGAAGATCGCGTGGCGCCCGGAAAAGGATTTCCGACACACGGCCACCGTGACATGGAGATCGTCACTTACATTCTCGACGGAGCGCTCGAGCACAAGGACAGCTTGGGTACGGGATCGGTCATTCGTCCGGGCGACGTGCAGCGCATGTCGGCGGGGGCGGGAATCCAGCACAGCGAATACAACCACGCCGCCGATGCTCCCGTACACTTTCTGCAGATATGGATTATTCCCGACCGTAAGGCCTTGCCCCCTAGCTATGAGCAGATCACGGTTCCGCGCGAAGAACGGCGCGACCGCCTGCGGCTGATCGGCGCCCGCGACGGGCGCGAGGGATCGGTGACGATTCACCAGGACCTCAGCTTGTATGCCGGTGATCTGTCGGCGGGCACGGTCCTCGAGCACGCTTTTGGCCCCGGCCGCGCCGGATGGATCCAACTCGCGTCGGGATCGATCGAAGTGAACGGGATCGAAGCGCGTGGAGGCGATGGGATCGCAATCTCGAAAGAACCTTCGTTGAAAATTACAGCGCTCTCGCCTGCAGAAGTGCTTCTGTTCGATCTTCCCGCTGTTTAGGGCCCGGCAACACTCATGGCGAACGTCCTGTTCTATCCCGCGCTGCCCAGCCGGCCTCCTCTGTTGGACCAGCTGTTTCGCGCCGTTTGGCATTTTCTGCCAGCGCTGAAAAAAATCGACCGGCTGATATTTCCCTATAGCGGAGACGACTTCGCGCTTCTGGATGCGGACCAGATCCTCACCCAGGCGCGGGTGTTTCTCAGCCGCGACTTCGATCCCGCGATCGCCGACTACGCGCCGCGGTACCAAGGCAAGGTCCAGTTCCTGGCAACGTCGTCAAGTGATGCGAACGATATCGTCGCCCGGCTCCCGTCTTTGAGCACGGTCGTCGTCTGGAATCTGAGCGACGGGCGGTTTGCGGCGGCGGCAAAAGCCATTGCCGAGCGTCACGGCGCCGAAGTCGTGCTGGCCGATCCGGCTCTCGTGCAGCAGGAGACGCTTCTGACCTTGCGCGGGGTGCACAAGCTGTTCGAGCAGCGCGAACTACACGAGTGGGTCACGGACTCCTATCGCCGGTTCCAAGCCGCGCTCAAATCTTGGAAGGGCCAGCCCATCAGCCTGTTCGGAAACGGCCCCTCGCTGGCGAGGGTCGTCGAAGCGCGAGCACCCGTGGTGGCGGGGATGCGAGGCATCTGCAATTCGACCATC
>CAMDOZ010000027.1 GCA_945903705.1 Fidelibacterota bacterium
CACCGATTTGGGCCTTCAGATCTTCTCCGCCCATATCTCGACCTATGGCGAACGCATCGTCGACGTTTTCTATGTGAAAGACGTCTTCGGCATGAGGATCGAGAACGAAACAAAAATCCGCCAGATTCGCGAGGCATTGGGTCAGGCCATCGGCGTTGCGGCGGACGCGGTCTCGGTGCAGCATCGCCCCCGTCCTCCCTCGCCAGCGTCCGGTGCCGCCGCCGAATAGGCGCGGCACCTTTCTAAGGGTTTCTATGAGTTCCCCGTCGCTTCTCAAAGGCATCGGCACGGTCGGCTTCTTTACGCTCGGCTCGCGCATCACGGGGTTCGTCCGCGACATGCTTCAAGCCGCGCTGCTCGGCGCGGGCGACTCGGCTGCGGCCTTCATCGTCGCCTTCCGCATTCCCAATCTCTTCCGTAGCCTGTTCGCCGAAGGCGCCTTCTCCGCAGGCTTCGTTCCCCTATTTGCCGGAATGCACGAAGGCGACGGTCACGCCAAGGCCATGGCCTTTACCCGCGAGGCCGCCGCGGTCCTCGTGCTGGCACTCGCCGCCTTCAGCGCGCTGATGATTGCCTTCATGCCGGCGGTCGTCTTCTTGATCGCGCCCGGCTTTGCGGACAATTCCGCCCTGATGGACGAGGCGATCAAATTGTCGCGCATCGCCTTTCCCTACCTCTTCTTCATCTCGCTCGCGTCGCTTCAATCGGGCATCCTCAACGCGCTGCATATCTTCGCGGCTCCCGCCGCGGCGCCCATCCTTCTCAACATCACCGTCATCGGTTTTCTCCTCGGCGCTGCGACACTCGATAACAATCGCGCCGAAGCCATGGCCTGGGGCGTTTCCGCCGCCGGCCTCATCCAGTTCCTGTGGCTCGCATATCATTGTAAGCGCGCGGGTGCTGCTCTTGGGCTTGGGCGGCCTAGGCTCAGCGCGGACGTGAAACTCCTCATGAAGCGCATGTTGCCCGTGGCCATCGGCGCCGGGGTCTATCAACTCAATATGTTTGCGAGCACCATCATCGCGAGCTTCGTCTCCGTGGGCGCGGTGTCCTGGCTCTATTACGCCGACCGGGTCAATCAGCTTCCGGTGGGTATCGTCGGCGTTGCGGTCGGCATCGTGCTTCTGCCCATGCTCTCGCGCCAGATTCGGGCCGGAAATGAAGAGGCGGCGCTTGCCAACCAAAACCGTGCCATTGAATTCTCGTTGCTTCTGACGGTGCCGGCCTCCGTCGGAATCGCGCTGCTCGCCGAACCGATCACCGCGACCCTCTTCGAGCGGGGCGCCTTCACGCCGTCGGATCGCGAGGCCGTGGCCGCGGCTCTCTTCACGTTCTCCTTCGCCTTGCCGGCCTACGTGCTCAACAAGGCGCTCACGCCCGGATTCTTCGGCCGTCAGGACACGTCGACGCCGGTAAAGGTCGCGGTCGCGGCCTTTATCGTGAACCTGGGCGCGAGCCTCGCCTTCATCCAGTTCTACGGACATGTGGGGATCGCCATGGCCTCCACCATTTCCGCATGGCTCAATGCGGGCGTTCTCTTTTTCGTCCTCCATCGCCGCGGCCATATCAAACCCGACGCACGGCTCAAGAAACGCGTGCCGCGCCTCCTGATCGCCGCGGCCGTCATGGGCGCCGCCGTTTGGGGCGTGCTTCGTCTCGCTTTCGATCTTGCCGGGCCTGTGTTCGGCCCGCCGCACGCCCCCGCCGGACCCGAGCTCTTGCGAATCTATGTGCTGGCCGCGGTCATCGCCTCCGGCGGACTTGTCTTCCTCGCCTCGGTCTTTCTCTTCGGCGTTGCGGACAAAACGGATCTCAAGCAGCTCAAGCGCGGCGCTTGACCGCCTCCGGGCTCCGCGCTACCACCGCCCCGCCCATCGTCGATGGGCTGGGTCATGCCTCCAACCATGTCCCGACCTCAAATTGAGGGCGCCTCCATGAGCGGGTCCACTCCGCGGTCCACGAAAGGCCGTATTTTTTCCGGCATCAAGCCTACGGGCGATCTCCACCTCGGCAACTACATCGGCGCGCTCCGGAACTGGGTCGCGATGCAGAAAGACTACGACTGCATGTTCTGCGTCGTGGATCTGCATGCCATTACGGTGTGGCAGGATCCGAAGGAGCTTTTGCGTGCCACCCGTGAAGTGGCCGCGGGCATGGTCGCTTCCGGCATCGATCCGGTCGAAAACATTCTCTTCGTGCAAAGCCATGTAGCCCAGCACGCCGAGCTTGCCTGGCTGTTCAACTGCGTCGCCCGCCTCGGCTGGCTGAACCGCATGACCCAGTTCAAGGACAAGGCCGGCAAAGACCGCGAGAAGGCGTCGGCGGGCCTTTACGTCTATCCGGCGCTCATGGCCGCGGACATTCTTCTCTACAAGGGCACGCACGTGCCCGTGGGCGAGGACCAGAAGCAGCACGTCGAGCTCACGCGCGACATCGCCCAGAAGTTCAACAACGACTTCGGGGTGACCCTCTTCCCGTTGCCCGAGCCCGTGATCCAGGGACCGGGCACGCGCATCATGTCCTTGCGCGACGGCACGCGGAAAATGTCGAAGTCCGAGCCTTCGGAATTCGCCTGCATCTATATGACCGACACCGCCGAGGCGATCCGCGACAAGATCAAGCGGGCCACTACCGACCCTAACCTGCTTCCCGATTCGGTCGCGGGGCTCGAAGGCCGCGCCGAGGCCACCAATCTGCTGTCCATCTACGCGGCCCTCACGGACCGCACCCTCGAAGAGGTGGTGGCGGAGACCAAGGGGCAGCAGTTCAGCCAGTTCAAGGCCACCCTCGCCGATACGGCGGTCGCGGTCCTGGGTCCGATCAACGCCGAGATGAAGCGGCTGATGGCCGACCCGGCCGAGATCGACCGGATTCTCAAACGCGGCGCCGACAAGGCCTGCGACCTGGCGGTCCCGATCCTCAAAGAGATCTACGATGCCGTCGGGTTTCTCCCAAGGACCTAGTCAAGTCTTTGAAACTACGAGTTTTGCTGCGCACTTTGCTGCAGCATGGGCGGAAATTATCTCAGAGATAATTTCCGGGGGCCGGAAGGCCCAAGATTTGCTGCACCTCATGCTGCAGCAAAAGGTGCAGCATAAATCCGGCCGTTAGGCCTTCTTCAGCCGGCCCCGGAGCTTCGTCCCCAGCTTATCCATGGCCTCGGTCCACTGGGCTTTGAACTTGCCCACGTCCTTCTCGCTCTTCAGGCCCGTGTGATCCACGGTCACCTGGGTCTTCTTCGGCCCCTTCACGACGAACCGCACCTCGACCCGGCCCACCTTCCAGGTGAACCGGAGATTCTTTCCGGGATTGCGGGTCGAGAAGTCGATCTTTTCCTTGAGAAAGGCGGCGCGCGTCTTGGCGTTGTCCCAGGCATCAAAAGCCGCATCCATGCCGGCATCGACGGTGCGGCTCACCCCGGTGCGAAAACCCGCCAGGGTCTCGTTCACCTTACGCATCCCCCGCGCCCGCTCGTAGCCGACGGTCACCGCTTGCGCCCACCAGCCCGGGATCTTGTGACGGGTCGCGACCAGCTTGGCGATCGCCGCGTGGGTCATCTTGGCGGCGCCCGCCTTGTCCAAGAGGGTGAACCACTGGCTCCAGGTCCTGCCGGTTTTGGCCTTCATGGCGGCGTCGCTCATGGCGCCGCCGCTGGTCTTCGAGGCCTTGCCTTTCGCCGGCGCCCTTTTCTTCGCACCTTTTTTCGCCGCGGCTTTCTTGGCTGCGGGCTTGCGCTTGGGCTGCGCCTTCTTCATCGGCTCGGATTCTTTGGGTTCGCCGGAATTTGTTGCAGTCGTGTCGCTCATCACACTACCTCGCAGGCCCGTTCGAACGGATGACGCGGACTTCTGGGATACACGCGTGCCTCGTCCCCGTAACCGATGTTGCACATGAAATTCGCTTTGATCCGGCCGTCGGGCCAGAAGGCTTTGTTCACCATCGCCGCATCGAACCCGCTCATGGGCCCGCAATCAAGCCCTAAGGCGCGTGCGGCGATCATTAAGTAGGCCCCTTGCAGCGCGCTGTTGCGCAAAGCGGCGGTTTCCGTGTCCGGCTTTCCCTCGAACCACGAGCGTGCGGTCTGGTCGTGCGGATAAAGCTCCGGCAGAAATTCATAGAATTTGGTGTCGTAGCCGATCACCACATTCACCGGAGCGGCGATCGTTTTGGCCCGGTTTCCTTGGCTCATCGCCGGGGCCAGCTTCGCCTTAGCCTCCGGGCTCACGATGAACAGAAATCGCGCGGGCGTGGAGTTCGCGCTCGTTGGACCCCATTTGGCCAGCTCGTAAGTCTCGCGCAGCAGAGTTTCGGCGACTTCGACAGGCTTGAAGCCGTTATAGGTCCGCGCCGTGCGGAAGATGAGATCGAGCCCAGCGTCGTCGAGCGTCCCCCGCACTAGGCGTCCTCACATGATCGCTTCGACCTGCAGCACTTCGGGCACGTAGTGCTTCAGCATGTTCTCGATTCCCATCTTCAAGGTGGCGGTCGAGCTCGGGCAGCCGGCGCAGGATCCGCGCAGGTTCAGATACACCGTTCCGTTCTTGAAGCCTTTGTAGACAATGTCGCCGCCGTCCTGCGCCACTGCAGGGCGCACGCGCGTGTCGATCAGCTCCTTGATCTGGTCGATGATCTCGACGTCCACGCCGTCATCGTTGAACTCTTCCTCGTCAGCCGCGGTCTCGGCGCCCTCGTCCATCACCGGCACATTGGCGGTGAAGTGATCCATGATCGCGCCCAGGATCATGGGCTTCAGCACCTGCCAGTTCTTCTCGGCCGTCTTGGTGACGGTGACGAAGTCGGAGCCCAAGAACACGCCCGCCACGCCGTCGATCTCGAACAACAGGCGTGCGAGCGGCGACCGCGCCGCCGCCTCGCGGCCGGTGAAATCGGCCACGCCCGTTTCCAGCACGGGCCGGCCCGGCAGGAATTTGAGGGCGGCGGGATTGGGTGTTTCTTCGGTCTGGATGAACATTGGGGCGCCCACAAAGGTAAGGAGGAATATGGGGCCTAAATAGGACTAAACCGGTCCTCTAGCAAGGAGACGGGCCGGGCTTATGTAAGTGCGTCGAGGCGTTCCTCGGTGATGTCGCCCGGCACAATAGTGACGGGAATCATGATCTTGCCCGCGAGCTTGCCGGAAAGGGCCGAGATAATTACCCCCGGCCCTTCCGGCCCGACGCTGGCGCCAAGCACCAGCATGTCGATGGCCGGATTCTCAGCGATCACGATGTGAAGCTGTTCGAGCGTATCGCCCTGCCGCAGGTAGAGGCCCGGGAATCTTCCCGTGATCTTATGCACATCGGCGGCCACTTGCTGCAGCCGGCGCTCGGCTTCGGTCTTGGCCTCGTGCTGCATCAGTTCTTCGATGGCGGCGAAGTGGTGATAGTCGCTGTGGGGTACGGCGTGGAACAGCGCCACCTTGCCGCCGGTGTTGAGCACGCGCCGGCAGGCGAAGCGCAGGGCCGCGCGGAATTCCACCGAGCGGTCCACGACCACGAGGAACGTGCGGCCCGCGTCTGGTGTCGGTACCGGCGCGACCGGCGCGGGCGTGTCCTCGCTCAAGGGCTAAACTCGCCGGAAGACGGCGCTCGCCGCCCAACCGGCGCCCGCGGCCAAAAGGACCGCGAGCAGGCCGTAGAGCGGCGCGAGATTGTGGGCGAAGTCGTAGATGTCCGCGCCCACGCCGATCTTCGAAATGTTGAGGGGAACGATCTGCGCGGAAGCGACCTCGCCGCCGCGGAACAGGAAAACTTTCACGAGATAGGTGCCGGTCGGCACGTTCGAGGGAAAGTGCAGCTCGGCGCGGAACAGTCTGTTGGACATCATATTGATGGCGCCGATGCCCTGGTCGTAGAGGTTCTGCGACGTCTTGAGGCGGATGAGGGCGCTCCTGAACTGCGCAAGCTGTTCCGGCGGAATGTTTTCGTCCCCTGTCAGGATGCGGATGTTCGCCAGGCCGATCTGCTCGCGGTTGAGCAGGAATTGCGGCACGAACTCTTCCACCGGCCGCGACGAGACGACGCGATAGTAAGACGGCACCGCCGCCAGCGTGACTTGATCCGTGTTCAGCCAAATGGGGCCGACGCGTTCCTTGCGCCGCACGGTTTCATCGCGGGTGGGGCCGGTCACCACCACGACGATATCGCCGGGTCCGTCGGTGGCGCCGAACAGGAGCACGTCGGTGCCGATGAAGCGCGAGGTGATGGCGATGAGATGGCTCGAAAGATCCGCCATCAGTGGAACTTCGAGCGCGTTCGATTGCTGTTGCGCGCGCGCCCCCGTCGATGTCGCAAGAAGAAGGAGGACCGCGCAGAGGATGTGACTCACGGCGCGCTCTCCAGCTGGGTGGAGAGCGAGAACAGTTCTCCGGGCGGAATCACGAGCCCGATGGCGAGGCGAATCGCCACGAGCAGCACCATGCTCGCTAAAGCGACGCGTAAATGCTCGCCTTTGATCTTACTCGAGAGCTTTGCGCCCACCTGCGCGCCCACCACCGCGATCACGAGCAGAAGCAGCGCCAGCACCACGTCCACCGACTGATTGACCATCGCCTGCAGAAGCGCCGTCACCGCGGTGACGAAAGTGATCTGAAACAAACTCGTCCCGATCACCACCTGTGTCGGCATGCCGAGCAGGTAGATCATCGCCGGCACGATCAGAAAGCCGCCGCCCACACCCATCATGGCGACGAGCAAGCCGACGAGAAAACCGATCCCGGCCGGCAGCAGCGCCGAGATGTAGAGCTTCGAGCGCCGGAACCGGATCTTGAGCGGAAGGCCGTGCATCCAGATGTGCCGGCCCGGTCCCCGTGCGGCCAACGCGAGTGCTACAGGTCTTTTCTTGAGGGCGCCCGGCAGGCTTTCGATCAGCATGAAACCGCCGACAATGCCGAGGAAGACTACATAGCCCAGAGAAATGGTGAGATCGATGTGGCCTGTGTCCTTGAGGAGGCTGAACAGCCAGACGCCGACCGCGGAGCCGATCACGCCGCCGCCGGTCAAGACACCGCCCATCAGGAAATCGACATTGTTGCGGCGCAGGTGCGCGAGCATGCCCGAGACCGACGACGCGACGATCTGCACGGCTTGTGTTCCCACCGCGACCGTCGGCGGCACGCCGATGAAGATCAAGAGCGGTGTCATCAGGAATCCGCCGCCGACCCCGAACAGACCGGACAACAAACCCACCACACCGCCCAGCCCTAGAACCAGGAAGATGTTCACGGACAGCTCGGCAATGGGCAGGTAAATCTGCATCAGTACTACTTATTATTCAGCGGCCGCGGCGACGTTGTTACGATACCACTCATATGTGGCGGCGATTCCGTCGCGCAGTCCGGTCTTGGCTTTCCAACCCAGCCCGTTGATGCGGCCGACGTCCACCAGCTTGCGCGGCGTTCCGTCGGGCTTGCTGGGGTCGAAGGTGAATGTTCCTTTGAATCCCACGACATCGGCGATCAGCTCCGCAAGCTCGCGGATGGTGACATCATGGCCGACGCCGATATTGACCAATTGTTCGTCGGAGTAGGTTTTCATCAGGAAAACGCAGGCGTCCGCGAGATCGTCCACATGCAGGAATTCGCGTCGCGGCGTACCGGTGCCCCACAACTGAAGCGTCGGCGTACCCTTGGTCTTGGCGTCGTGGGCCTTGGCGATCAGCGCCGGCAGGACATGGCTCGACGTCAGGTCGAAGTTGTCCTCGGGCCCATAAAGATTGGTCGGCATGCAGCTGATGAAATCGCGGCCGTATTCACGCCGGTAGGCCTGGCACTGTTTGATGCCGGCGATTTTCGCGACCGCATACCACTGATTTGTGGTTTCCAGGGGACCCGTCAGCAACGCATCTTCGTTCATCGGCTGCGGCGCAAGGCGCGGATAGACGCAAGTGGAGCCGAGGAACAGAAGTTTTTCGACGCCGATCTCGTGCGCTGTCGCGATGATGTTGGTTTGAATCTGAAGATTGTCGGTCAGGAACTCCGCGGGCCGCGTGTCATTGGCAACGATGCCGCCCACGACAGCCGCGGCAACGAACACCGCTTGCGGCTTCTCGCGCCGCATCCAGGCTTCCACGTCCGCTTGACGTTTGAGGTCGAGCTGGCTCCGCGTCGTCGTGAGCAGCGTAATGTTCTCACCTTTGAGTCTGCGCACCAGCGCGCTGCCCACCATTCCGCGGTGGCCCGCCACCCAGACTCGTTTTCCGGATAAAGAAAATTCGCCCGGCATCAATCGCGCCGGCCGAAGCGCATGGCTTCCGCTTTCACCGTCACGAGATCCGAAGCGACCATCTCCTTCACCATGCCTTTGAAGGAGGTCTTGTGTTTCCAGCCCAGCACCTTATGGGCCTTTGTCGGATCGCCCAGAAGGAGGTCGACTTCCGTCGGGCGGAAGTAACGTGGATCGATCTCCACCAGCACCTTGCCCGATTTCTTGTCGATGCCCTTTTCGTTGACGCCCTTGCCCTTCCACACAATCGTACGTCCCACCTCGGCGAAGGCGAGTTCGACGAACTCACGCACTTCATGAGTCTCGCCGGTGGCCAGCACGAAGTCGTCGGGCTTTTTCTGCTGAAGGATCTTCCACATGCCCTCGACATAGTCGCGGGCGTGCCCCCAGTCGCGCTTGGCATCAAGGTTGCCGAGGTAGATTTTGTCCTGGAGGCCGAGTTCGATGCCGGCCACGGCGCGGGTGATCTTGCGCGTGACGAAGGTTTCGCCGCGCAAGGGGCTCTCGTGGTTGAACAGGATGCCGTTGGTGGCGAAGTAGCCGTAGGCCTCCCGGTAGTTCACGGTGATCCAGTAGGCGTAGAGTTTCGCCGCGGCATAGGGAGATCGCGGATAGAACGGCGTCTTCTCCGTCTGCGGCGTTTCCTGTACCAGCCCGTACAACTCCGACGTCGAGGCCTGGTAGAACCGCGTCTTGTCCTTGAGCCCGAGGATACGCATGGCCTCAAGCAGACGCAGCGTGCCGATCCCGTCGGCGTTCGCCGTATATTCCGGGGTTTCGAAGCTCACCTGCACGTGGCTCTGGGCGGCGAGGTTGTAGATCTCGTCCGGCTGCACTTCCTGCACCAGGCGGATCAGGTTGGTGGCGTCCGTCATATCGCCGTAGTGCAGGAAAAAGCGCACGCCGGTCCGATGGGAGTCCTCGTAAAGGTGGTCGATACGCCCGGTGTTGAACGAGGACGAGCGGCGCTTGACGCCGTGGACGACGTAGCCTTTTTTCAACAGGAACTCGGCAAGATACGCGCCGTCCTGGCCGGTGACGCCGGTGATGAGGGCCACTTTCTGCCCTGATTTTTTGGAAGATTTTTTTGCCATAAAACGTCCGTCAAACATAAGAAATATGCTGGCACTATGTCTTGAAACGGCTTAACGCTCAATGATCGCGTCCATTTATTTCCCCTTTCGACCCAAAGCCTTATGTCCATGACTGCGTCGCCCGAATTGTTCGTCCTGTGCGCCGGTGGCCACGCCCGGGTGCTGATCGACATCCTGCGCCGGTCCGGGCGAACCGTGAGCGGACTGACCGATGACGACACGGCCCTCCACGGCACGGCGCTCGACGACGTTCCCGTGGTCGGCGCCGATAAATTTCTGTTCGCGCGCGGGGCGGGCGAGGTGCTGCTCGTCAACGCTCTCGGCAACAGGCCCCGTACGGGTGACGCCGGCCTCGGCCCGCGCCGCGACCTCTTCGCGCGCTTCAAGGACAAGGGGTATCGCTTCGAGAGTGTCATCAGCCCCGACGCGAAGGTCTCCGCGCGGGCGCTCTTGAATGAAGGGGCGCAGGTCGTCACCGGCGCCATCGTTCATCCCGGCTGCCTCATCGGCGCCAATACGATCATCAACACCGGTGCCCAGATCGATCACGACTGCCGGATCGGCGAGCATTGTCACATCGCGCCGGGGGCGATCCTGTGCGGCGGGGTAACCATCGGCGAGGAATGCCACGTCGGCGCAGGGTCCGTGGTCGTCCCGGGCGTGACCATCGGCGCCGGAGCCCTGATCGGAGCCGGGGCGACCGTGGTGACCGACGTTCCAGCGGGGGCCACCGTCCTCGGGAAGACCATCCGGACCGGCCGCGACCGGCCGGAATGGCTGCAACCCTGATTTCGCCATACTCGTTCTTTAGGTAAGGGCTTATAAGGACGGCGTATTTTGCGCTGAATCCGCCCCTGCGCCACACTCCCGTTAACCCGAAACTTGCGTTAACCATCCAACCCGCCGGCGTAAGTTCTGTGACCGAACCCGCATCCAAGCGACCGCCTCTCGCGCTGCTGCATCTTTTGCAGCCGCGCAACCTGGCGGTCTTTGCCTTCGATGTGGCCATGGCGTTTCTCGCCGTGGTCGCGGCCTTCGCCCTGCGTCTGTTTGAAGAAATCTCCTGGGACTTTTTCGCGAGCCGGCCCGAGATCCTCGAGATGGCCGGCGTCTTCGCCGCCGTTGCGGCCGCGGTCTATCTCGTCACCGGGATCTACCGACATATGTGGGAGTACGTCTCGGCCAAGGACGCCTTCAACATTCTTCGCGCGGCCACGCTCGTCGTCGCCATCTTCCTCCCGGTCTGGTTCTGGCTGACGCGCCTCGAGTCCTTGCCCCGCTCGGTGCCGGCCATCGCCTGGTTCGTGCTGGTCGCCTTCCTGGCCGGACCCCGTCTCCTCTACCGCATTTCCCGCGACGGCCAGATGCGCGGCCTCATGCGCCGGGTTCCGACCGGCACGCCGGTTCTGCTCATCGGCGCCGGCGCCGAAGCCGAACACTTTATCCGCGCGGCCTCGCGCTCTCAGGATGCGAATGTCCGCGTGGTCGGCATGGTCGCGGCGGCTGATGGTGTTGGCGCCGACCGCCTCGGCCAGGCGATCCACGGTGTCGAGATCATGGGCCGCGAAGACGACATCGTTCGCGTGGTGAATGCCCTCGCGCGCCGTGGCGAGCGGCCGGAGAAACTCGTGCTGGTCACGCCCACCCACGACGGCGCCGAAGTGCAGCGCCTGCTCGCGGCCGCCGAAGACGTCGGCTGCCAGCTTGCGCGCGTACCGCCGCCGACGGACGTGCAGGCCTACGACACCACCGATCTCAAGCCACGCCCCATCGCCATCGAGGATTTGCTGGGCCGCCCGCAAGCGCGCCTCGACCGGGTGGCCATGACCACCATGATCAACGCGCGCCGCGTTCTCATCACCGGCGCCGGCGGTTCCATCGGCTCCGAACTCGTACGCCAGATTTCGGACGCGGGCCCTGTGCATCTCACCCTCGTCGACAACGGCGAGTACAATCTCTATTCGATCGATCTCGAAATCCGCCAGCGCCATCCGTCCTTGTCGTGCACTACCATTCTTGCCGACGTGCGCGACGCCGAACGCATCCGCGACATCCTCAATCGCGAACGGCCGGACCTCGTTTTTCACGCCGCCGCCTTGAAGCATGTGCCCATGGTGGAAACGAATCCCATCGAAGGACTGCTCACCAACGCCATCGGCACACGCAATGTGGCCGAGGCTTCCATTGCCGCGGGCGCCGCGGCCATGGTGCTGATCTCCACCGACAAGGCGGTCAACCCGCACAATGTCATGGGTGCCTCCAAGCGCATCGCCGAAATCTACTGCCAGACCGCCGACCTGCGTCACGCCGGGACGCGCTTCATCACCGTGCGCTTCGGCAATGTGCTCGGCTCGGCGGGCTCGGTCGTCCCCCTCTTCCAGAAGCAGCTCGAAGACGGCGGGCCGCTGACGGTCACTCATCCGGAAGTCGAGCGCTATTTCATGACCGTGCGCGAAGCGGTCGAGCTCGTGCTCCAGGCCGCGGCCTTGGGCCGCATCCGGGCGGACGAGGGTGTGATCCACGTGCTCGATATGGGCGCACCGGTGAAGATCATGGATCTCGCCCGCCAGATGATTCGCCTCGCTGGGAAGACGGTTGGCGTCGATATCGAGGTCAAGATCACGGGCCTGCGTCCGGGCGAAAAGCTCAAGGAAGAGCTGTTCCATGGCCAGGAACCGCTGGTGGCCACCGACATGGGCGGCATTCTCCTCGCCAAGCCCCGCGCTCTCGACCACGCGGTGGTTACGGCGCGGTTCACGGCCCTTGAAGACGCCTGCCGACGTCGGGATGAAGGTGGGGCTTTCGCTATCGTCAAAGACATGGTCCCCGAACTGCAGCGCGCGGGCCCCCCGGCGGGCAAGCCGCATCTCAAAGTCATTAGGTAGAGCTCTCGGCGCCGCTTGATCCGAGGAGGCGGCTCGGATAGGAATTCTCCGCTGCGTGACTGGCGCAAAGATGGACGACCATCGGGAAGCGCAGCTTCGTTGAGACTTGCCGCGCGCCTGGGCACCCACCGCATAACCTAGGTGTCCCCCCATGACTTCACCGTCGACCACGCCCGTCCGCCGCGCCCTTTTCTCCGTCTCCGACAAGACCGGTCTCCTTGAGTTCGCGTCGTTCCTGAATTCGCAAGGTGTCGAGCTCATCTCCACCGGCGGCACCGCTAAGGCCTTGCGTGACGCCAAGCTTCCGGTGCGCGACGTCTCCGACGTTACGGGCTTTCCGGAAATGCTCGATGGGCGCGTGAAGACGCTCCATCCCATGGTTCACGGCGGCCTCCTCGGCATCCGGGGTAACGCCGAGCACGAAAAGACCATGGCCGCTCACAAGATCCTTCCGATCGATCTTCTGGTGGTGAATCTCTATCCCTTCGAAGCCACCGTCGCCCGCGGCGCGGACTTCGACACCTGTGTGGAGAATATCGACATCGGCGGTCCGGCCATGATCCGGGCGGCTGCGAAGAATCATGCAGGCGTCGCCGTTGTGGTCGATGTGGCCGACTACGCGGTGGTTGAAGCGGATATGAAGGCGAACAAGAACGCGATCACTGACGCCACCAAGAAGGCGCTCGCGGCGCGCGCCTATGCGCGCACTGCCGCTTACGATGCCGCCATCTCCACCTGGTTCGCCGGCGAATTGAAGGACGAATTTCCGCGCTGGCTCAGTTTCGCGGGCTCGCTCAAGCAGACTCTTCGCTACGGTGAGAACCCGCATCAGAGCGCCGCGCTCTATGTCACCGGCGACAAGCGCGCAGGCGTTGCCTCCGCCGTCCAGGTGCAGGGCAAGGAGCTCAGCTACAACAATATCAATGACACCGACGCGGCCTATGAGCTGGTGGCGGAATTCTCAGGCCCAGCCTGCGCCATCATCAAGCATGCGAACCCGTGCGGCGTGGCCCTCGGCGCCGATTGTCTCGACGCCTACACCAAAGCTCTCGTGTGCGATCCCGTCTCCGCCTTCGGCGGCATCATCGCGCTCAACCGCCCCATCGACGGCCGCACGGCGGCGAAGATCACCGAGCTTTTCACCGAAGTCGTGATTGCGCCCGGCGCCGATGACGAAGCGCGTGCGCTCTTCTCCAAGAAAAAGAATCTGCGCCTGCTGATCACGGATGGTCTTCCGGCGCCGGACGCGTCGGGGCGAACGGTGCGCAATGTCGCGGGCGGCTATCTCGTCCAGGGCCGCGACAACGGCCGCATCACGCGCGCGGACCTGAAGGTCGTCACCAAGAAGAAACCGTCCGAGCAGCAGCTCGACGATCTCCTTTTCGCCTTCACGGTCTGCAAACACGTGAAGTCCAACGCCATCGTCTATGTGAAGAACGGCGCCACCGTCGGCATCGGGGCAGGGCAGATGAGCCGAATCGATTCGGCGCGAATCGCCTTCTCGAAATCCAAGGATGCCGCCAAAGCCGCCGGCTTCGCGGGCGCCCTCACCGAAGGCTCCGTGGTAGCCTCCGACGCCTTCTTCCCGTTCCCGGATGGCCTCCTGGTCACCGCCGAAGCCGGCGCCATCGCCGTGGCTCAGCCCGGCGGCTCCATCAAAGACGAAGACGTCATAAAAGCCGCCGACGACAAGGGCTTAGCCATGGTCTTCACCGGGATGAGGCATTTCCGGCATTAATGGGGTCAGACTCCATTTCTTTGATTTACTCTGACCCCATATTTTCGCGGACACCTCGCAGGATCCAGAGTCCGACGATCAGGAACACCGGCACCACCGCCATGCCGATCCGGTAGCTATCGGCCGCAAGCGCGATCGTCCCCACCAGCGCCGGCCCCGCAAAGGCCGTTACTTTTCCCGAGAGCGAGAACAGGCCGAACATCTCGCCCCGCATCTCCGGCGGACTAAGCCTTGCCATCAGGGTGCGGCTTGCCGCCTGCACCGGCCCGAAGAAGGTGCTCATGATGAGGGCCGCGATCCAGAACAGCATCGCCGTCGGCGCCGCCAGCACACCGATGGTCGTGATGATCAGCGCCACCAGTGCGATCGATATGGTGCGCTTGGATCCGATTCGGTCGTCGATCCAGGCGAAGGCGAAGGCGCCTAACCCCGCGGTCACATTGAGCGCGATGCCGAGCACGATCACATCGGCCAACTCCATCCCGAACACCACGGCCGCGTAGACGCCGCCGAGTGCGAAGACCGTGTGCACCCCGTCGGAGTAGATCATCGCCGCGACCAGGTAGCGGAGCGTGTTCCCGTGCGCGCGCGCATTCTTGAAGGTGGCGATGAGCTGTCTCAGCCCGCGCCCGATCGCGGCCGTGAGCGGCACGCCGCCCGCCCCATCTTCCTTCACCGTGAAAAAAATCGGCAGCGCGAATATCGCGAACCACACCGCCACCAGCAGCGCCGTCGCGCGCACATGTTCGGCCGATCCCTTGTCGAGCCCGAACGGCGCCGGCTCCGCTTGCACAAAGACGAACAGCGCGACCACCAACGAGATGAGTCCGCCCAGATAGCCAAGCGCCCAGCCCCAGCCCGAAATGCGCCCCAATATCGACGGCGGTGCGACACTCGGCAACATCGCGTTGTAGAACAGAAGTCCAACTTCGAAGCCGACAGTCGCGATCACGACGCAGGTGAGCGCCAGCGGCACATCTGCGGCATCGGGCCGCACGAACCAGAGCAATGCGGTCGCCACGACGCAAACCACGGAAACCCCGGCGAGCCACGGCTTGCGCCGGCCGGTCTGGTCGGCGATGGCCCCCATCACCGGACTCACAACCGCGATGATCAATCCAGCGAGCCCCATGGCGAGGCTCCATTGCGCCCCACCGGTATTGGCGTCGACCGCCACGCCCTCGGCGAAATAGGTGGCAAAAACGAAGGTGACGATAATGGTTGTGAAGGCGGAATTGGCGAAGTCGAACAGCGACCACGCAATGACCGGTCCCTTCTTCATAGAATCCCCAATGCCCGTTGCACCTGCCACACCACGTTCATGACCGCGAGCGCATCTTCCGCGCTTACGTCGGGTTTAGCTCCCGTCCGTACCGCGCGGGCAAAGCTCGTCATCTGGCGGCCAAGATTGTTCGCATCGCCCTCGATCGGCAGTGGCACGCCGTCCCGCGAGAGTGCGCGTTCGAAATAGTCGAGGCCATAGACCGCGCCGTCCATCATCTCGATGGCGAGATCCCGCGTGCGTCCCTGGGTTACGCGGCTGGCCGTAAGATGCGCCGCCGCGCCATCGGCGAAGGTGAGAACCGCCTCCGCGTGGTCCTTTGTTCCAGCCGCCCGGACGTCGATAACAGCCACGCCCTTTAAGGCCATCACCACATCGATGTCGTGCACCATAAGGTCGAGCACCACGTCGATGTCCGTCACCCGCGCACTGGCGGCGTTCATGCGCCGCGCCGTCAGGGAGAGGATCTCGGAAGCCGCGATATTCTGGGCCAAAAGCGCCTGCACTGCGGCGTTGAACCGCTCGACATGACCGATCTGCAGGCAAGCACCTCCGGCTTTCGCAGCGGCCATGAGCGCGCGGCAATCGCCTTCGGTGAGAGCGAAAGGTTTTTCCACGAGACAATGCAGCCCGCGCGCGAGCAGGGGTTCGGCGATGGCTCGATGTTCGGCGCTCGGCACGGCGACGATGACCGCATCCACTTCACCCGCATAGGCAAGCGACGCCGCCGCCCGTGCGCCGATGATGGCGCCCACCTGATTGGCGCGTTCGACTTTTTCGTCGACCACCGCGACGATGCGTACGTCCGAAAGACCCTGCACGGCCTTTACGTAGTTCGTGCCCATGGCGCCCGCGCCAATCAGCGCAAGCCGCAAGGGGTTCAGGTCAGAGGTCGGAGAAGGCGAGGCCATGGCGCCCGCCGGACTCACGCGACGGCCGCACGTACCGTTGCGATAATCTCGTCTTGAATGTCCGGGGCGAGATAGGGATGCATTGGCAGGCTCACGACCTCCTGCGCCAGGCGCTCGGTCACGAAGAGACCACCGCCGGCCACCGGGAAACCGCGGTAGGGAGTCTGGAGGTGAATCGGCTTTGCATAGAACTGCGCGGTTGCGATCTGTTTCGCCGACAAGGCCGCCACGATCCGGTCGCGTCGCGGCGAGCTCACCGTATATTGCGCCCACACCGACGTGCAGTCGGGGCGAACGTAAGGCGTCGTCACCGCGCCCTTGAGGCCCGCGTCGTAGCGCGCGGCGATCTTCTGGCGCGCCTCGCACTCGCTTTCGAAAATCGAAAGCTTCTCCAGGAGCACCGCCGCCTGGATGGAATCGAATCGCGCCGTCAAGCCGATGCGGACGGTTTCATTGCGGTCGCGGCCTTGGCCGTGGACCCGCACTTGCGTGAGCTTCTTGGCCCAGTCTTCGTTGTTGGTGAACACCGCGCCGCCGTCGCCGTAGCAGCCCAACGGCTTCGAGGGATAAAAGCTCGTCGCCGTGATATCGGCCAGCGAGCCCAACATCTTGCCCTTGTAGCTCGCGCCGAAGCTTTGGGCGGCGTCGTCGAGAATGAAAAGATCGTGTTTGTCGGCGATCATGCGAATGGCGTCGTGATCGGCCGGCTGGCCGAATAGGTCCACAGGGATAACGACGCGCGGCTTCAGACCCGTCTGCTCCGCGACCGCGATGGCGCGGGCAAGGGAGTCCGGATCCATATTGAAGGTATCGGGCAGCACGTCCACGAACGCCGGTGTCGCGCCGACGATGGCGGCGACTTCGGCCGTGGCCGTGAAGGTGAAAGACGGAACGAACACCGCATCGCCGCGGCCCACATCCCAGGCCATCAGCGCCATCACCATGGCCGAGGTTCCATTGGAGCAGCTGATCACATGCTGTGCCCCGGACAGGGCGGCCAGCCGCCGCTCCACTTCGAACACTTCCGGACCCATGATGTAGGCGCCGTGGTCGAGCACGCGTTTGATGGCCGCTTCGATCCGTGCGCCGATACGCGCCCGTTGCGCCTGAAGATCGATGAGGGGAACCGGCGCCGAGGCGACCGGAACAATAGCGGTATCGCGCATCAAACAAACCTGTCGGGACTAACAAAATGATCGCCGGCAGAAGGCCGGGAACGGGACACTCGGGATGAACCTAGTCGGTCGTCATAACGCTTGCAAATGGAATGGGTTGCGGTCCGGCCCGGCCCGGCTCGGCAGGGGTTTTTGCCCACCCCGCTCTCTGGACTTTCCGGGGGGCGGGGGGTTAAGTGGGCCGACCTCATTGTCGCAGCTTCCTTTTTCATGATCCCGCCCGCCTCGAACCCAACCGCTCTGCCGTCCGGCCTATACCGGCGGCTTTTGCGCGAGGGGGTGCTGCCGCACCTCGGCCTGTTCTTCTCCGCCAGCCTCTGCATGGTCGTCGTCGCCGTCTCCACGGCCTCCCTCGCCTGGCTTATGGACCCGGTGGTCAACCGGGTCTTTGTTGAGCGCCGCGCTGATCTTTTGTGGCCCGTGGGCCTTGCGGTGTTCGCCTCGTTCGCCTTCAAGGGCGCCGCCGCTTACGGCCAGACGGTCCTCATGACCCGTCTGGGCCAGAATGTTCTTCTCGATTTCCAGAACCGGTTGTTCCGCCATCTTCTGCAGATGGACCTGGGCTTTTTTGCGGCCAACCGCACAGGGACCTTAATTTCACGCCTGACCACAGACATAGCGGCCATGCGCCTTGCCGTTTCCACGGCTTTGACCGGGCTGGGACGCGAGGTGCTGTCGGTGATTCTTCTGGTGGGGGTCATGTTCTACCAGGACTGGCTCCTGGCTTCGATCGCCTTCATCGTCTTTCCGGCCACCGTCATCCCCATCGCCCAGCTTGGCCGGCGCCTGCGCAAAGTCACCGCCAATACTCAGGCGCAGACCGGCGCGTTCATGACCATCGTGCAGCAGAGCCTTTCCTCCATCCGCCTGGTGAAGTCCTATCGCATGGAGGAACTGGAAGCGACGCGGGCCGAAGCTCTCACGGCGCGCATCCGCGACCTCACCGTCAAAGCCGAGCGTGTGAAAGCGCTTGCAAGCCCCTTGATGGAAACCTTGGGCGGCGTTGCGGTCACCATCGTTATCGTTTATGGCGGCTGGCGTGTCATCAACGGCGATACCACTGCGGGCGCCTTCTTCTCCTTCATCACCGCGCTGCTCACCGCCTACCGACCCATGAAAGCGCTCGCCAACGCCAACGCTCACGTGAACGAGGGCCTCGCGGGCGCGCAGCGCTTGTTCTCCGTGCTCGACGCCAAACCCGCGCTCGCGGAAAAACCTGGTGCAGCGTCGCTCGTTGTTTCGCGCGGCGAAGTCCGGTTCGAAGATGTCACCTTCTCCTACGATGCCGATGTGCCGGCGCTGCGCGGTCTTTCCCTCACCATCCCCGCCGGAAAAACGACAGCCTTGGTCGGTGCGTCGGGCGCGGGCAAGAGCACCGTTCTCAGTCTGATCCCGCGCTTCTACGACGCGACCTCGGGCGCGGTCTTGATCGACGGCGTCAATATTTCCGACGTGACTCTGGCGTCGTTGCGCGACGCGATCGCCGTCGTGAGCCAAGACGTCGTGCTGTTCGACGACACAGTGCGCGCCAATATCCGCTACGGAAAACCGGACGCGAGCGACGCCGAGGTGGAAGCCGCCGCAAAAGCCGCAGGAGCTCACGACTACATCGTCGCATTGCCGGAAGGATACGACGCCATGGTCGGCGAGCGCGGCCAGGCGCTCTCCGGCGGCGAGCGCCAAAGAATTGCAATTGCGCGGGCACTTCTCAAGAACGCGCCGATCCTGCTTCTCGATGAAGCCACCAGCGCTCTCGATGCTGCCACCGAACGCCAGGTGCAGGTGGCCCTCGAGCGTCTCAAGGCGGGGCGCACGACCCTTGTCATCGCCCACCGTCTCTCGACCGTCGCCGGGGCCGATCAGATCTGCGTGCTCGATCAGGGCCGCGTCGCGGAAACCGGCGCCCATGCTGAATTGATGGTGAGGGGCGGCGCTTATGCGCGGCTCCACGCCCTGCAATTCGCGGCCATCGCGGCGGATTGAGATGAGTCTCGACCATGCCCTCTCGCGCTACGAAGCCGGCGACCGTGCCGGCGCTCGCGCCGCCGCGGAAACGGCCCTGAGCGCTGCGCCCGCCAACCCCGACACGCTGCATCTGCTCGCGGTCATTGCCCAGGACGAAAACCGTCAGCCCGAGGCAGAGGACTATGTGCGCCGCGCCCTCAAGGCCGCGCCGGGCCAGCCGCTCTATCTCAACACTCTCGGCAACGGCCTGATCGCCCAAGGGCGCACGAGCGAAGCCATCACCGCGCTCGCTGAAGCGGTGAAGGCGGCACCCACCCAGGCGGACATCGTGTTCAATCTTGCGAACGCCGAGCGCCAGGCGGGCCGCTACGAAGACGCCATCGAAACCTACCGCAAGTGCATCGCGCTCAGGCCCGACCACATCAGCGCTTACAACAATCTGGCTCTACTTCTGAAATCCTTGGGCGATCCCGAAACGGCCGCCACCTTTTTGATCGAGGCCGCCGCGCGGGCGCCGGCCTCGGCGGAGATCCGCTTCAATCTCGGCAATGCGCTTCATATGGCCGGACAGCTCAACGCCGCCGAAGGGGCCTACCGCAAGGTCATCGAGCTCTCGCCCCGCAATGCCGATGCCCATGTCAATCTGGGTGTCGTCCTTAAAGAAGGGGGGCGGACCGAGGCCGCCGAGCGCTACTTCCGGGCGGCCATCGCCATCAACCCCAACATGTCGCAGGCCTATGTGGGCCTGGCCGATCTCGCCGACGACGGCACCATGGATGCGGTCACGCACCGCCGCGCGGTCCTGGCGCTCAAGCCGGATCTCGCCGCGGTGCGTTCGAGTCTCCTTATGTGCATGCAATATGCGCCAGGTATCTCCCGCGCGGAGATCGCGGCCGAACACAAGAATTTCGGCGATATTCATACCTCGCCGTCAAAGCCCGCCTATGGTTCCGGCCATGACTTCAGTCCCGAGCGCAAGCTGAAGGTCGGCGTCGTCTCCGGCGACTTCCGTTTTCACGCCATGGCATTCTTTGCGCTCCCGCTTTTCAAGGCCCGTCCGAAAAACGACATCGAGCTCATCTGCTACTCCACCGGCGCCAAGACCGACTATCACACCCTAAACTTCCGCGCCGCCGCCGACCTGTGGCGTGACGTACGGGCGCTTACACCTGAAGCCCTTGCCGACCTCATCGTGCGCGATAAGGTCGACATCCTTATCGATCTTGCGGGCCACGCGCCTCACAACCGGCTCCTGACCTTCGCCTTGAGACCTGCGCCGCTCCAGGTCGCCTGGGGCGACTACGTCGATACGCGCGGGATCAAAGCGATCGACGTGCTTCTGGGCGATCCCATTCAAACTCCGCCGGAAGACGACCGCTTCTATGTCGAGCGTGTCCTACGCTTTGCGCCCGATTACATTTGTTATGCGCCGCCGGAGTATGCGCCTCGCGTCGCGGTGCCGCCGGCTGCGCGCAACGGCTGTCTCACCTTCGGCTCCTTCAGCGAGGCGACGAAAATCGGACCGTCCTCGGTCGCCCGGTGGGCCGCGGTGCTGCGCGCGGTTCCGGACGCGCGCTTTCTTCTGAACGGCTATCTCTGGGCCGATCAAGGCCGGCAGGGAAATATCATCAGCCTGTTCATGGATAACGGCATCGGCACCGACCGGATCAAGTTCGAGACCGGCGGCAATCACCCCGAATTCCTCGGCCAATATGCCGACGTGGATGTGATCCTCGATACGACGCCTTACTCCGGCGGGCTTACCACCTGCGAATCTTTGCTCATGGGCGTGCCCGTCCTCACCGTGCCCGGTGACCGCTTTTGCGGCCGTCACGCGGCGGCGCATCTCATCAATGGCGGTTACCCGGAAGGTGTCGCGAAAGATCAGGACGCTCTCATCGCCAAAGCCAAGGCGCTCGCGGCGGGCCCGGCGCTTCTCATATCCTTACGCAAGGACATCCGCACGGCCTTCCTCGCGTCGCGCGTCTGCAACGTCGAGCAGTTCGCGAAGGACTTCTACGGCGCGCTCCGCGCCGAGTGGCGAAAACTTACCCCGCCGTCATCGCGCTGAGCTGGCGGTTGGCGACCGTCAGCATCGAGAGACTGATGGCGTCCGCCGACTTGATTTCCGCCAGCACCTGATCGAACCGGTCCACGCGCGTCTTGTTCCCCTCGATCCAGGCCTCAAGCGCCTTGGCGCCTGAGTCTTTTCCGCCTTTTCCGCTTTTCGCGGATTCAAGGACGCGGGTGGTGATCGTGGTTTGGTGAGCGAACAGCTCCTCGATCGCCGCCGACACCGCCAGGCGGTCCCAGTGGCTCTGCGTCCCGAATGTTTCGGTACGTTCTCTCAGGGCGCCGAGGCCGAAGCGCTGACCGACGAGGAAGTACATCTTCGCGACGTTGGCCAAGGGTTGCTTGGACGCATTCGAGATCGAGTTGACGTCGTTGGCGGCCGCGAGGCGATAGAGCGAGGCGACATTGAGCGCGAGATCCGCCGGCACGCCTTTCTCGCGGTAGCCCGCGGCCTGGCGCTCGACGTAACCCGCCACCTCCTCGGACCAGATGTCCTTGAGGTTCTTGCGCAGCGTATCCACCGCCGGCTTCAGGCTCTTGATGATCGCGGCCATATCCATAGGGACAATACAGTGGCGCAGCATCCACAGGACGCTCCGCACGACCATGCGCTCGACCTCCCACAGCATGGTGAGCTGCACCTCGGCCGGCACCTTATTGTCCAGTGCCTCGATCCCGTTCCAGAGATCGCGCAGGCCATAGGCGGCGCGGGTCACCGTATAGGCGCGGGCGATATCCACCGGCCCCATGCCGGTACGCTCCATCATCGCGTTGATGAAGGCGGGTCCGACGCGGTTGATGAAGCTGTTGGTGATTACCGTGCCGATGATCTCACGGCGCAGTTTGTGCTTTTCGATGGGCCCTGCGAACTTCTTCTGCAAGGGGACCGGGAAGTAGTGGTGAAGATCTTCCTCGACGATGGGATCGTCGGGCAGGTCGCTGCCGATGATCTTGTCGTAAAGCCACATCTTTCCGTAGGACAGGAACACGGCAAGCTCGGGGCGCACGAGACCCAATCCGGCCGTCAGGCGCTCCTGGAATTCCTCGTCGTTGGGCAGGAATTCGATGTCGCGGTTGAGGAGCCCGTCGCGCTCGAACAGTTTCATGGTGCGCTGCTGCGCCTCGAGAAGCGCCGGCGCACGGTGCTGCATCATGCTGATGGTCTGGCTTTGCTGATAGTTGTCGCGAAGCACGAGCTGCGCGACTTCATCGGTCATCTCGGCCAGCAGCTTGTTGCGGGCTTCCAGGGTGATCTTGCTTTTGCGCATCTCGCCGTTGAGCAGGATCTTGATATTGACCTCGTGGTCGGAACAGTCGACGCCGGCCGAATTATCGATGGCGTCGGTGTTGATGCGCACACCTGCTTTAGCGGCTTCGATACGGCCGCGCTGGGTCATGCCGAGGTTCGCGCCTTCGCCCACCACTTTCGCGCGGATCTGACCGCCGTTGATGCGGTGCGCGTCGTTGGCGCGGTCGGACGCGTCGGCATTGCTCTCGGTCGAGGCCTTCACATAGGTCCCGATGCCGCCGAAGAACATGAGATCGACCTTCGCTCTCAAGATGGCGTTGATGATCTCCGTCGGCGTGGCTTCGGCCTTGTTGATCTCGAGCAGGGCCTTCATCTCGGCCGAGAGTTTGATCGTCTTGGAGCTGCGCTCGAAGATACCGCCGCCCTTGGAGATGAGTTTCGCGTCGTAGTCGGTCCAGTTGGAGCGCGGCAGCTTGAACATGCGCTCGCGTTCGGCAAAGGCCTTCGCGGGGTTCGGTTCCGGATCGATGAAGATGTGCAGGTGGTTGAAGGCGGCCTGCAGTTTGGTGTGCTTCGACATCAGCATGCCGTTGCCGAACACGTCGCCGGACATGTCGCCGACGCCCACGCAGGTGAAGTCCTGTTCTTGGGTATTGATGCCGATCTCGCGGAAGTGGCGCTTCACGCATTCCCAGGCGCCGCGGGCGGTGATGCCCATGACCTTATGGTCGTAGCCGACGCTGCCGCCGGAGGCGTAGGCGTCACCGAGCCAGAAGCCATATTCGGCCGATACGCCGTTCGCGATGTCGGAGAAGGTGGCCGTGCCTTTGTCGGCGGCGACCACGAGATAGGGATCCTCGGCGTCCCGGCGCACGACCTTTTCCGGATGAACGATCTTGTCGTTCACCACGTTGTCGGTGATATCGAGCAGGCCGCGCTGCAAGGTCTTGTAGCACTCGATGCCTTCAGCGAGGAACGCTTCGCGACCGCCCGTGGCCGGCGGCTGCTTCACCACGAACCCGCCCTTCGAGCCCGTGGGCACGATCACCGCGTTCTTCACCATCTGGGCTTTGACGAGGCCCAGCACTTCCGAGCGGAAATCTTCCCGGCGGTCCGACCAGCGGATGCCGCCTCGGGCGACCTTGCCGCCGCGTAAGTGGATGGCTTCGACGCGCGGCGCGTAGACGAACACCTCGACGTTCATGCACGGCAACGGAAGTTCTTCGATGCGCTGGCTGTCGAGCTTCATCGAGACGTACCACTTCGGCGTTCCGTCGGGGAACGGCTGGAAGAAGTTGGTGCGCAAGGTGCAGTCGATGAGGTTCAGATAGCGCCGCAAGATACGGTCTTCGTCGGCGTTGGTGATGCTGTCGAGGGCCGCGTCGATCTCCTTGCGGATGCCCTCGATCTTCGAAGCCGTCGCCTTGGCTTTAGCGGTCGTATGCAGCGCCGGATCGAAGGTTGTGAGGAACAGGTCGCACAGCATGCGCCCGAACTTCGGGTGCGCGGCGAAGGCGTTCTCGATATAGGCCTGGCTGAAGGGGAAGGCGGCCTGACGCAGATATTTTGCGTAAGCCCGCAAAATCGTCACCTCGCGCCAGGCGAGATCCGAAAGAGCGACGAGCTTGTTGAACCCGTCGCTTTCCATCTCGCCGGCCCACACGCGGCAGAAAGCATCCTCGATCTCCCCGCGCACGGCGGAAAGATCGAACTGCGCCTTGGTGGAAATGATCATGTCGAAGTCGTGCAGCCACACGCCGCCCGTGCCGCCGGCGCCGCGGGGAGTCACGTGGAACGGCTCTTCGCCGATCACCTTGAAGCCCATGTTCTCCAGAACCGGCATCACGTCGGAGAGCGGAATGGGGGCGGCGAGATTGTAGATCTTGATATGCACCGTGCCGCCCGTCGCACCCTGCGGCTGGTAGACATGGATCTTCACCCGCTTTTCCTCGACGCAGGCGCGAATGCGCTCGATGTCGTGCAAAGCGACCGCGGTGTCAAATCGTTCGCGGTAGCTCGCCGGGAAGGCGTGGGCGAAAATCTCGGCTTGTTTCGTGCCTTCGGTTTCCCCCTGCGCCTTGATCAATACGGCGCGAAGTTCGTCGCTCCAGCCGCGCGCGGCCGCCGCGATTCTCTGTTCGAGCGCCGCCGGGTCCAACTTCGGCACGCGTCCTGGCCTGGTCGCGACGATATAGTGAATGCGCGCGAGCGGGCTGTCGGTAACCTGCGTGTAGAAGGACGAGAGCCGGCCATCGAGCTCCTTCGCCAGGATGTCGCCGATGGCGACGCGCAGGCCGGTATCGAACCGGTCGCGCGGCACGAACACCAGGATCGAGGCAAAGCGCTCGAACTGGTCAAGCCGGATGAACAGCGCCGGACGCGGGCGCTGTTGCAGGTGCAGGATGCCCAGCGCCGTCTGAAGGAGGTAGTCATCCGAGCTTTCGAACAACTCGTCCCGGGGCAGGTTCTCCATGATGTTCTGGAGCGCCTTGCCGGCGTGGCCATGCTTGCGGAAACCCATGCGGTCGCGGATGCGGTCGATCTTCCGGCGAAGCACGGGCACGAAATTGGGGCTGTTGGTGTAAACGTCGGCCGTGAACAGGCCTACGAACATATGCATGCCCGAGACCACACCCTTCGCGTCGAAGATCTTCACCGCCACCACGTCGAAGTGCACGCGGCGGTGCACGGTCGAGCGCTGGTTGGCCTTCACCACGAACAGCGGACTTGGGGAATCGACGAAGTCTGCGAACTGCGGCGGCAAGGGCGCGCCGTCCGAGATGCCTTCGAAGATCATGCGCTGCGCCTTCTTCAGAAGGCCGAGGCTATGCGCGTTCTCGATCTTCAGGACGCGCGCCTTGCCTTTGCCCTCGAAGGCGAAGCGGCGATAACCCAGGAAGGTGAAGTGATCGTCGTGCAGCCAGCGCAGGAAATCTGAAACCTCCGCCGCGTCATCGGCGGTTACACCGGGCCGCGCGGAATCGAAATCGGCGGCGAAGTGTGCGGTCTCGCGGCGCATGGTCTGCCAGTCGACGACCGAAAGGCGCACGTCGCCCAGCACCGAATGTAAATTATCCCTGAGGCGCTCGGCCACGTCGAAATCCACTTTCGGGATTTCGATATACATGAGGGATTCGAAGGCGCCCTTCTTGTCCGTCTCCGTGTCGCCCAGCTCTTGCAACTTTCCGCCCGCATCGCGCTTTACGCAGAGGATTGGATGGATGAGCAAGAGTGCGGCGTGATCCATGCGCTCGAGCTCGGCGCTGACCGAGTCCACCAGGAACGGCATGTCGTCGTTGGCGATCAGAAGCACCGAGCGGTCGCCGGCGCCCTCCATGATGCTGATCTTCTCTTTGCCGGCTTGGCGGGTCTGGAAAAAATCCCAGGTGTCGATGGCGGTGTCGTAGAGCGTCTGCGGCGCGCGGGTCTCGAGCTCGTCGGGCGGCGAACCGCGATAGAGCTGGTCGATGAAACGTAAGAGATCGGACTTGTCCGACGCTTTGGATCCCTTGCGCTGCGCCACCTGGACGACGCCCGCGATCACCTCGCCGATACCCAGTGTCCTTGCGCGCTTTCGGTGCCCGTACATCCATGGCCGTCCTCCCCCGAGTATGTGGGTGCGCTGGGCAGCCTCTTGCCGGGTGCCCGCTACGTTCAAACGCACGCCAAAGCCGTTGAGAAGACTAGCATATTCTCAATTAGGCGCACCATGTCGGTTTGCGCTTTTCCAAGAAGGCGTCGATGCCTTCGGCGGCGTCACCCAACATCATGTTCTCCGTCATGACCTGGCCCGCATATGTATAGGCGGCTTCTACGGTCATATCGATCTGCCGGTAGAAGGCGTCCTTGCCGATGGCCAGGATTCGCCCGGACTTGGCGGCGAGCTGGCCGGCGAGGGCGAGGGCCGTCTCATGAAGTTTCGATGACGGGACGGCCGCGTTCACGAGGCCGATACGGACCGCTTCGGCTGCGTCGATCATGTCCCCGGTCAGCAGCATCTTCATGGCCGCCTTGCGGCCGACCGCGCGGGTCAGCGCCACCATCGGCGTCGAACAGAAAAGCCCGATGTTCACACCGGGCGTTGCGAAGCGCGCATCCTCGGCGCACACCGCGAGATCGCAGGTGGCGACAAGCTGGCAGCCGGCGGCCGTCGCGATGCCATGAACCTCGGCGATCACCGGCTGGCGAAGTCTTGTGATCGCGAGCATGAGGCGCGAACAGGTTTCGAAGGTCTGTTGCATGAACGCGCGGGCGGGATTTGCGCGCATTTCCTTGAGGTCGTGGCCGGCACAGAACGCCGGTCCCGCGCCGCGCAAGATCACCGCTTTGATGTTGGCGTCTCTTGAAACGGTCTCAAAGGCGCCGATCAGCGCCGTCATCAACTCCATCGACAACGCATTGCGCGCCTGCGGCCGCGCCATTTCTAGGATCGCGACCTCGCCGCTGTCGGTGCGAGTCAGAACGGAGGACATTGTGCGGCCTCACAGAAGGATGATGCGCCATCATAAGATAGGTCGAGGGGAATACGGGTCCGGAATCGGCGAATTCGGAACAAATTCCCCTGTCCAAATTGACCTGGAACAGGTTACGCAAATTTGATCTTATCGGCGCGCTTCAGTCCGTTGCGCAAGGCCAGCATGCCCGTCCGTATCGAGCGCAAGAAACCGCGTATTCTGTCCCTGCCGTTTCTTGCCGCGACGAGTCCGTCGAAGAATTACGTGTTCAATCTCCTATACACGTTCATCCAGGAGCAGCGCCCCAACCGCAGCCTGGACGCCGGCACCGGCGAGCTTCGCAATCGGTGGATGTTTCCCGGCGAATATTTTGGAATCACGGTCGAAAACGAGGGGTACTACAGGGGCCTCGAGCTCGCGAAAGCGCACTTCATCCAGCAGACGGGGCCGACAACCGTTTACCTCATGTATTTAGAGGACGATTTCTCCTTTCTCGCCCCCATGGATCTGACCGTCTGCACCCATACCATTTCTTATGTAAGGAACCGTCCCGATGCCATCGCGAGGCTCGCGGGTGTGGTGCGGTTGGGCGGTGCGATGTTCCTGTCGAATTCCATCATACATCCCGGCACGGCCGCCGACGCCGCGCCGGCGGACTGTCTCGCAGAAGCGATCGCCGTTCTCGAACCGCTGTTCGATGATCTCGAAGTGGTTTTTTGTGCCGCCGAAGGCTTTGAGGCGGACTTGAAGGACACGCCGGATCAAGTGCGCGGCTTGACGACGCTCGAGATGAATATGCCCAACACGCGCGAGGAGCACACCGAGTTCTGCATCATGGCTCGCGGCAAGAAAGTTCCGCCGCGGCCGCAGGCGCCCATGCCTCCCCTGATCAACGACCGCGGATTGATGATCGTTGACCCCAGCTTGGTCGGCGCTTTCCCGTAGTGATTTTTGACGCGATCGCAGCGAAAATCGCACTGCGATTTTCGGTGCGATCCCCCGGAGGGGTGTCACAGCATACTGAATCAGAAGAATGGAGCGGGCGAAGGGATTCGAACCGCGCGGCGCGTTTACGCGCCGCCAACCCTT
>CAMDOZ010000028.1 GCA_945903705.1 Fidelibacterota bacterium
ATTGAAACTTAAGGGGAATATCACCAATAGTGGCGGAGGGAGTGGGATTCGAACCCACGATACCCTTTTGGGGTATACACACTTTCCAGGCGTGCGCCTTCAACCACTCGGCCATCCCTCCGGCGCGACTCGGGTCGAAAGAAGGCGCAGAACCTAACCGAGAGGGTACCGGGGGGCAATCGACTTTAGCGTCGCAAATAAACAGGGAATATGCTGCCGTTCGTGCGTTGGCGGCCGTCGCCGCCGGGCAGCTTTTGCCCCAATGAGGTGCGCTTGAAATGATCGAGGGTGCTTGTCTTTGCGGCGCAGTGCGCTGGACCTTTGCGGGGACACCTGACGGCGCCACGGCGTGCAACTGCACGGCCTGCCGCCGCTACGGGACCTTGTGGGCCTACGACTACGAGGGCGAAGGAATCCGCGTCTCGGGAGCAACCAAGGCTTATGCCCGCGGCAAAGTCCTTGAGTTTCATTTCTGCCCGACATGCGGCTGCGTCACTTACTGGCGCGCACTGATCTTGGAAGACCAAGGTCGCCGCCGGATCGCCGTCAACCTGAGACTTGCAGAGCCAAGCGCGGTCGCCGGTATCGCGATTGACCATTTCGACGGGCTCGATACCTTCGACGATCTGCCGCGCGATGGACGCTGCGTGAAGGATATGTGGTTTTAGGGAAAGAGCGCCACGAGGCGCGGACCCACGAGGCGCGTGAGGGGCAGCGGCATTTTCTGCCAGAGGCGCACCGCCACATCGAATTTGGGATTTGTCTGGCTGAAGTTCGGCAACTCGCGCCGCTTCACGAGCATCACCTCGTAAGGCAGCGGCCGCATGATCGCGCCCCAGTGCTTCTTGAATTCGAACGGGCCGGACCCGACTTTGCTGCGCCCGAAGTCGAACTGCGCGTAGCCGTTCTGACCGGCCCACATAATGTGATCGAAATACATGAAGTCGTTGACGTTCATTTTCCAGCACTCACGCGAAGAGGCGGCGTAGTAGGTGTGCATCTGGTGCTGGTAGAGGAAGTTGAGGCTTGCGGCGATCACCTTGCCGTCGAGAAGGACTTCGCGCACGTCCACTTCGGGCCCAAACTTTTCAGCGATGGTCGTGAAGAAGTGTTTTGGAAACACCGGCGTGCCATGCCGCCGGTAGGTTTCAAGGAGCAGGCCGTAGAAGGCGTCCAAATCGCCAGCGGCGCGGCTGGTGAAGTTTTGCTTTAGCGCCTTGCGCACGACGTTGCGCGTTTTCTGAGGCAAGGCGGCAAGGAGCTCGGTTTTCCCCTGGGGTTTCACGTCGCGGGTGAAGGTACAATAGCGATCGACGGGGTCGAATCCGGATATCTGGTGCGCAAAGCTGTTCCGCAGTTCGACATGCTGAACGCCTTCGTTGTGGGCAAGCGTCGTCATGTGATCGCGAAGCGCTTCGTGCACGCCGTTGTCGCGGGCGAGAATGCCGCCGTAGACCGCGAAGGGCGTCGAGATCAGGACCTTCCCGGTGATGAAATTGTCGACGATGAACATGGGCAGGACGCCGACGATCTCGCCTTCTTTGACGGCGACCCGATACTCGGGCCGGTAGCCGAAGATCGCGCACAGCGTGTCGTGCCACGCCATGAGGTGGAAGGGTGTCCCTGAAAGATGGGCCCGCACGTAGCGGTCCCAGTTGGGGCGATCGGCACGCTCGATCGGTCGGCAGAAGATCACGCGGCCGGTTCTCCTTTTTATTTACGCGTAACGGCGCCAGCCCCTTACAGTGTGCAACGCCCGTGCCAACCCAAGAGGCCGGCGCGAATATGGCGGGGCATATGAGATAACGGCCGGCGCGGAAGAAAAGACCACCTGACCGGGTGTAAAAAATTCTGACAGCGGCGCGGAGGGGAAAAGAAAAGGGGCCGCCTTTCGGCAGCCCCTAAGTCACGCACAAAGCTTAAGCCTAGTGGTGGTGATGGTCTTCCTCGTCGTGGTGGTCCATTCCACCGCCGCCGTAGGGTGCCGACGGAGCGCCGCCGCCCGATGACCCCGTCCGCTTCACGGGGGCATCGGCGATCATGGCTTCGGTGGTGATGAGCAGGCCCGCGACCGAGGCGGCGTCCTGGAGGGCGACGCGCACGACCTTGGTCGGGTCGACGATGCCGGCCTTCACCAGGTCCTTGTACTCGCCTTCCTGGGCGTCGAAGCCCCAGTTGGTATCCTTGCTCTCGAGGATCTTGCCGGCCACCACGGCGCCGTCAAAGCCGGCATTCTGAGCGATCTGGCGGACGGGCGCTTCGAGCGCGCGGCGCACGATGTCCACGCCAACCTTCTGCTCATCGTTGTCGACCTTGAGGTTCTTGAGGGCGCGGGTCGCATAGAGGAGCGCAACGCCGCCGCCCGGCACGATGCCTTCGGCGACCGCGGCGCGGGTCGCGTGCAGCGAGTCGTCCACGCGGTCCTTCTTTTCTTTCACTTCGAGTTCACTCGAACCGCCGACTTTGATCACCGCCACGCCGCCGGCCATCTTGGCCAAACGTTCCTGCAGTTTTTCCTTGTCGTAGTCGGAGTCGGTTTCTGCGATCTCGCGCTTGATCTGATCGCAGCGGATGGTGATGTCCGTCTTCTTACCGGCGCCGTCGACGATGAGGGTATTGTCCTTATCGATCCGGACGTGGCGCGCGCGGCCGAGCATCTTGAGTGTTACCTGCTCCAACTTGATGCCGACATCTTCGCTGATGACGTCGCCGCCCGTGAGGGTCGCGATGTCCTGCAGCATGGCCTTGCGGCGATCGCCGAAGCCCGGCGCCTTCACCGCGGCGATCTTGAGACCACCGCGCAGCTTGTTCACGACCAGGGCCGCGAGCGCCTCACCTTCTATATCTTCGCACACGATGAGCAGCGGCTTATTCGTCTGTACCACGGCTTCCAGGATCGGAATCATGGGCTGAAGGCTGCCCAGCTTCTTCTCATGGATCAGGATGTACGGCTGGTCGAGCTCGACGATCATCTTGTCGGTGTTGGTGATGAAGTAGGGCGAGGTATAGCCGCGGTCGAACTGCATGCCTTCGACGACTTCGAGTTCGGTTTCGATGCCGCGCGCTTCTTCAACGGTAATCACGCCCGCCTGGCCGACTCTCTCCATGGCCTTGGCGATGATCTGGCCGATTTCCGCCTGACCGTTGGCAGAGATGGTGCCGACTTGGGCGATCTCCTTGTTGGTCTTCACGGGCTTGGAGCGCTTCTGAACGTCCTCGACCACGGCTGCGACGGCCTTGTCGATGCCGCGCTTGAGATCCATGGGATTCATCCCGGCAGCGACAGCCTTCGCGCCTTCGCGCACGATGGCCTGAGTGAGAACGGTCGCGGTGGTGGTGCCGTCGCCGGTGTGGTCGTTGGTTCTGGACGCGACCTCCTTCACCATCTGGGCGCCCATGTTCTCGAACTTGTCCTTGAGGTCGATTTCCTTGGCGACCGTCACGCCATCCTTCGTGATGCGCGGCGCACCGAAGGTTTTTTCCAGCACGACGTTACGGCCCTTGGGTCCCAGCGTGACCTTCACGGCGTTGGCGAGAATGTCGACCCCGCGCAGCATGCGCTCGCGGGCGTCGGCGGAGAATTTTACGTCTTTGGCAGCCATGTTCTCTTCACTCCAAGTTTCAATCGGCGCGCCCCCAAGGCGGCCTCGTTCGTAATACTTTCCTGACGCCGTACCGCCGGCGTGAGAGCCGCGGGTGCGGGCGAATTAGAAAGCGCCTGAAATTCCTGCAAGAGGTCTTCCGCAAAAATTTTCGAGGGGGTTTGTTAGCAGAGTCGGGGGCCTGCTGCTAATGTATTGATTCTAAGCGTTTTTATTGGACGGCCCGGCCGCCGTCTGGCACGATTCGCGCCTAGCTGGGCTTTAAGGGGTAACGGTATGTCCGAGCTTCGCTGGCAGTTAGCCAACTATCGCCTGACGACCGCGCACATTTTCTATCACATGCCCGATCATCCGAAGCTCCTGCAGGAGTTCATCTGGCAGGAGCTCGATCTCGCACCGAAGTTTCCGATGCTGACCAAATTCCTGGACTTCTGGCAGGCGAGACTCGAAGGACCGCTGCATTCCGTCAGAATCGCCCAGAGCCGGCTGATAAAGCCGGCGGAGTTCCGGGCCGTGGACGGCCTGCTTTATATGCACTAACGACCGGACGCTCCGGGCTACACCGAGACGCCAGAGGCAGTCAGCGGCAGCTTCGTCGGCGCTTTGCCCGTCAACGCGAGGATCGCATTGGCGACCGCGGGGCCGATGGGCGGCACGCCCGGTTCGCCGACGCCGGTGGGATTTGCCACAGATGGGACGATATGCACTTCCACCTTCGGCATCTCGTTGATGCGCAGCACATCGTAGCTGTTGAAGTTGCCCTGCTCGACGAGCCCGTCCTTGAGCGTGACCTCGCCCTTCAAGATGGCGGAAAGGCCATAGCCGATGCCGCCTTCCATCTGGGCGCGGATCACGTCGGGCGTAACGGCCACGCCACAGTCCACGGCACAGACGATCCGGTCGATCTTGATTCCGCCGTTTGCCGTTCGGCTCACCTCGGCAACTTGAGCGACATAACTTCCAAAGGACTCGGCAACGGCGATGCCGCGCGCCCGGCCTTCGGGAAGTGCGGTGCTCCAGCCCGCTTTCTCCGCCGCGAGATCGAGCACAGCGCGATGGCGCGGATGATCGGTGAGGAGCGCGCGGCGCGCCGCCAAGGGATCCTTGCCGGCAGCGCGCGCGACCATGTCGAAGAAAACTTCGGTCGCATAGGCCGTGTGGGTGCTGCCGACGGAGCGCCACCAGAGGACAGGCACCCCGGTATCTGTGGTGTGCAGCTCCACATCTAGATTGGGCACGGCGTACGGAAGGTTGGCCGCGCCTTCGACCGACATTACATCGATTCCAGGGCCGGCAAAGGGTGTGCCCTTGGCGATGGATTGACCGACGATACGATGCCGCCACGCGGTCAGCTCGTTCTTGGCGTCGAGGCCCGCGACGAAGGTATGCAGATACATGGGGCGGTAGCGCCCGCCTTTGATGTCGTCTTCACGCGTCCAAATGAGTTTCACCGGCGTGCCTTGCGGGAGCGCCTTTGCGATCTCCACCGCTTCGACGATGTAATCCGAGACGACGTTCGCGCGCCGGCCGAAGCTGCCGCCGGCGAGCACCGTGTGGATGCGGACCTTGTCCGGCGTAACACCCGCCGCCTTGGCGGCGTTGGCCTGATCTATGGTCTGGAACTGGCACCCGGCCCAGACCTCGACACCGTCGGCGTTGATGCGCGCGACCGCATCGAGGGGCTCCATGGGCGCGTGAGCGAGATAGGGGAATTCGAATTCGGCGGTCACCGTTTTCGAGGAGCTCTTGAGCCCCGCAGCTACGTCGCCGACTTTCTTTGCGGATTCGCCCGGTTTCTCGGCGAGCTTGCGATACTCAGCAAAAAGCTGCGGCGACGAGCGCTTTTCCGCTTTGCTCTCGTCCCACTCGATCTGCAAGGCATCGCGCGCTTTCATGGCGGTCCAGAAGGAATCCGCCACCACGGCGACGCCGCTGGAGATCGAAGCGACCGTCACGACGCCCTTCACGTTGCGGGCAATCTTGTCGTCGATGCTTTTCACCACACCGCCAAACCGGGGCGGGCGCGCGACGGCGGCATAGACCATGCCCGGCTGCACGACATCGAGCGCGTAGATTGCCGTGCCGGTGGTCTTGCCTACATTGTCGAGACGCGGGAGTTCGCGGCCGAGGAGCGTGAACCCGGCCGGATCCTTGAGCTGAACCTCCTTAGGCGGCGTGAGTGTCGCGGCGCGCTGGGCGAGCGCGCCGAAGGTCGCGGTGCGTTTCGAGGCCGCATGGCTGACCACGCCGTCTCTCACGCTGATCTCGCCGGCAGGGACTTTCCACGTTTGAGCAGCCGCCGTGACAAGCATCGCGCGCGCCATCGCGCCGGCTCTGCGCAACTGGTCCCAGGAATTGGCAACGGCGGTGCTGCCGCCGGTGCCTTGAATGCCGAAGGCAAGGTTGGCGTAAAGCTTCACATCCGCGGGCGCGTGTTCGGCGCGCATCTGCGACCAGTCGGCATCGAGCTCCTCGGCGACGATGGCCGCGAGTCCGGTGTAAACGCCCTGGCCCATCTCCAAGTGTTTGATGATCACGGTGACGGTGTTGTCGGGGGCTACGCGGACGAAGGCGTTGGGCGCGAGCATAGGCGATGAGGCAGCTTGCGCGACGCGGGAACCCCCCGGGGTCCACACAAAGGCGAGCAGAAGGCCGGCGGCGCCGGTGCCCAGCACCGTGCGGCGGCTGGGTTCGGAAGGGGATTCTGCGGCTGGGAGGGAGGAGAAGATGTGCTTGTTCATGACCTAGCCCTCCATCGTCTTTGCGGCGTCGTGGATCGCGAGCCGGATTCGATGATAGGTCGCGCAGCGACAGATATTTCCGCTCATGGCGTCGTTGATATCGGTGTCCGAGGGTTTCGGCGTTTGCGTGAGGAGCGCCACCGCCGACATGATCTGGCCGGACTGGCAGTAGCCGCACTGCACGACGTTGAGTTTCTGCCAGGACGCCTTCACGGCGTCGGCGGTCTTGCCCTCGATCCCTTCGATCGTGGTGACCTTCAAGCCCTCGATGGAGGAGACCGGTGTCGTGCAGGACCGCATCGCAACGCCGTCGACATGAACCGTGCAGGCGCCGCAGCTGGCGATACCGCAGCCGAATTTCGTGCCGGTGAGACCGGACTTCTCGCGGATCGCCCAAAGCAGCGGCATCTCGGGATCGACGTCGAGCGTGACCGCGCTGCCGTTCAATTGGAATGAAACAGTCATCGGTTCCTCCGTGAGGCAGATGGGGAATTGTGCCCCATCTTAGCAGGCCGAGGGCGTTCCCGTCAGACGCTTGAAGATGACTGTTTTGCTTAGGGAAATCTTCTTTTGTCGCGTGTCTTTACGGAAAACCGCGCCGGCGAAGGCCGGCAGCTTAAAAGATGCGCGCCTCCGCGCGCGGCACTTTTCCTAGACACGCTCTACAAAGTCATGGCGAGGTCGGCGATGACCGCGCCCGGTAGCCGCATGGACCGCGTGGACCGGGATTCATAGGTATCGGTCGAAACGCGCAGGTCGCGCTGGGCGGTCAGGCCGACGAGGTTGGCGCCCAGCATGCGATAGACCGTGTCGTCGAAGCGCATGACATTTAGGGGGGCGACGATCTCGCCGTTTTCGACCCAGAAGGTCGCAAAGCGCGTCATGCCGGTGAGGCGGCAGGCATTGCGGTCCGAATAGTTGAGATACCAGAGATTACCCACATGGATGCCGGTCCCAAGGGTGGCGAGTACGTCGGCGTCCTTGACGGCGCCGGCGGCCATATCGAGCGCCACGGGACCTTCACTCCCGTCGGCGCCGTTGGGCGGGACGTTGAACTCGGCCGCTGACCGCGGCGAGGCCAGTGAACTCGTCCAAGCGCCCTTGGTGATCAAAGGAACGCTGGCCGGTTTGACGAAGCCTTCGCCCTGAAAGCCCGGCGCGATCCCTTCGGCGATATTTTCCGCGAGCGTCACACGCGGATCCAAGGTCACACCGCCGTCCACCATGCGGATGAAAGGCGTAGTCGCGGTCTTCTCGGCCGCGAGGCTGAACCCGCCCCACGACAGGAGGCCGAATAGCTCCTCCATGGCGGCGGGCGCGAAGAAGACGCGGTAGCTTCCCGGAGAAATGGTTTTGGGCGGACGGGCGAGAGCCGCGAGGCGTGCCTTCGCACCGCCCATCTTGGCGGCGAAGGTGCCGGCGTCCCAGGCAGTGCCGGCGTGATCGACTTTCACCGCCTTGTCACTTTGTAGATAGAAACTGAAATCGGCGGAGAAAGCGTGCGCCGTGTCCCAGTTGCGTTGGCCATAGCTGTTGGCGAAACCGCGATGGATGGGACCCGCGGCGTAAAGTCCGACCAGATCGTGGCCGCGCCCAGCGTCGAGGATGGCGCCAACCGCCTCGTCTTCCGCCGGGAGCATGTTCGGCAAGACGCGCGTCGTCGACGCCGGTGTTTCGTTGATGAGGAAGTGCGGATCCTCATGCGCATCAGCCAGGACATCGCGCAAGGCCGCGACCGCGGCCGTCACCGCATCGCGATCGTCGGCGCCGGTCAGGGTGATTGTCTGCGAGGCATGACGCTTGCCGCGAAACAGCTCAATCGTGAGATAGCGCTGCGCGACGGCGCCCGCCTGGCGCACGGCGGATCGGTTGAAGCGCACGAACTGCGAGGTCTCGCCGGAGAAGGCGGCGAGGAAACCTTCATCAGCTTTCAAGCAAGACTGGATGAGATCGGCGAGTTCGAAGAACTGTTGCTGCATCAACCGCCGCCGAACACGGCCACGTTTTCGAACAGGCCGGCCGGTGTTGCGTGGCCGACGCGGATCGCCTGGTTGGGCTCGCCCTTGCCGCAGGTCGGCGTTCCCATCACGCGCACCGTCGCGGCATTGCCGAGGCCTTTCAGGTTGCGCCAGAAGGTGGCTGAAATGCCGCGATAGTTGGGATTCTTCACCACCGGCCCCAGCTTGCCGTTCGTGATCAAACGCGCGCGCTCGCATCCGAACTGGAACTTGTTGCGGCTGTCGTCGATGGACCAGGAGGTGTTGGTCTCCATCACCACGCCGTCGTCCACCTGGGCCATGAGATCGTCAAGCGTGGAGCCGCCCGCTTCGACATTGAGATTGGCCATACGGTCGATGGCCGGGCGGTTCCAGTTGCAGGCGCGCGAATTGGCGACGCCGGGAATATTGATGCGCACTTGGCTGGTGGCGCCTCCGAGGCCGCGTTCAAGCATGCCTTCGCGGATCAGGAACTGCTTGGTCGCCGGCGTGCCGTCGTCATCAAAGGCGTAAGCCGCCGCCTCGCCCGCCACGCCCGGATCGAAGGTCACGTTCAAGAGCTTCGAGCCGTACCGATAGGCGCCGAACATATCGGGCGTAACGAAGCTGGTGCCCGCGTAATTGCGTTCGTCGCCGAGGATGCGGTCGAGTTCCAAAGGATGGCCGATGGATTCGTGGATCTGGATGTACATCTGATCGGGCATCAAAAGGAGATCCATGGCGCCCGTCGGGCAATCGGGCGCTTTGAGAAGTTCGAGGGCTTCTTCGGCGATGCGTTCAGGGGCGTTCCAAAACCCGAGATCCTCAAGCACGTCCCAGCCGCCCTGACGCATCAGGCCGCCGCGGGCAAAGGTGCGGGTCTGGGTTTCGCCGCCGTCGGATGCACTGGCCGCAAGACCCGGGATAACAAGCCCGCGCCGCTGGCGGATAAAGTCCCCGTGAGATGTCGCGAGCACGACGTCTTCATCGGTGAAGGAGACACCGGCGTACCAATCGACGATGGCGTCGCCGCGCTTGAGGGCAGCCGCGCTCGCCTTCAAGCGATCGATCTTCGCGCTGCGGCTGAGAGCATCCCACCCCAGCCGCGGTCGATCTTCGCGATCGAAGACGACGGGAGCAGCGCTTGTCTGTCGCTTGCCGGCCGCGGCGACCATGCGTCCCGCGGTGCGGCCTGCCCAGGCCAGCGCTTCGCGCCCCGCGGCTTTGAGTCCGGCGGCGCTGACGTCCGAAGTTGCGGCATAGCCGATGCCCCCGGCGGCTTCGACCGTGACCATGGCGCCGAGATCATCACCAAGGTGAACGGGATCGACGATGCCGCGGGTGACATAGAGGGACTCGCTGCGGCTGCGCATGACGCGGATGGACCAGGCGTCGCAAGCGGGTGCACCGGCAGCGAACCGCGCGGCGATGTCGGCGGTGGCTGTCACGACGTTAGATCGCCTTCCTCAGCCAGGTGATGATGTCGTCCGTCACACGCGCCTCGTATCCGTCAAAGGAGTTCGTGGCTCCGGCGGCGCCACCGTAGAAGATATAGGTACCCCTGTCGCCCACCGCCTGGGAGAACTGGAGCAGGTATGCACCCTGCATGAGAGGATCGCGGGAGCCGCCGAGGGCAAGGATCGGGATTGGAGAATTCGCCACCAGCCGCGAGTGCACGGCCTTCGAGTTCGGCCCCCAATAGCTGAGGAAGCTGTCGGCGTAATAGTAAGTGAAGCCGGAGCCGGGAACCGAAAGGAACATGGGCTGGCGGGGATCGTCCTCATAGGTCGGCTGCGGGAACGGTGTATTGATGAGCCGGCTGGCGCCGACGCCGTCGCGCACGGCCTCGCCGGCTTCGAGGACGGCGCGGGCATAGCGGTCCTCGCCCATGGCGGTGCGGGCATGGGCGGGCATGTCGCGCATCGGTGCAAGGTAGACGGCGGCCTTGATGCGCGCGTCCTTCGTCTCACTGAGATAGTAGCTGAACTGCAGCGCGCCGGTTGAATGACCGGAGGCAATGAGCGCCGTATGACCTCGGCCGGCCATGAAATTGACCCAGGCGGCGATATCGAGCGGCACGTCCTCGAGCTTTCCCTTCACTACGCCGCGGAACCCGGAGGCGCGGGTTTGGAAAGCGAGCACGGTATATCCCCGCTGTGCAAGGCGCTGTCCGAGCCAGTGCGGCGTGGAGCGCATGATGTCGCCGGTCCAGCCGTGGGCGATCATGATCGCGGGGCGCGCGCGATCGGCGCCGACAGCCGGGGCATAGAGAACACCCGCAAGGTCCGTTCCGTCTTTTGCCTCCGTATCCACCAGCGTCATAACGATCCGCGGCGGCGGGGCAAGACCTAGGCCTGCAAGCCACGCGCCGGTGTCGACGACGACCTGATCGCGGGCCGCGGTGAGATCGTGACCGGCGCCGGGATAGTACTTCACGTCCGTTTTCTTGGAGAGGAAGGTGACCGCCTTGAGGCGCTCGAGCCTTCCCTTGGGCACGGCGGCATCGCGATCACCCGCAGCGAGGAACATGGGCTTGTCGATGCCGGCCATGTTGGCCGTCATGGATGTCTTGGCGGTGGGGCCGTACCAGTCGAGGAAACTTGTCGGCGTGAATATCAGGCCGTCGCCGAGATCGATGAATTCACCGCGCCCGCCCGAGGCGGCGGCCTTGGACGCGGACTCCACCATGTCCCAATATTTCTCTTCGCCCATGGAGGCGCGCCAGGCTTCGGCGAGATCGGCGCTTGGGGCATAGGCGGCGACGGCCTTGATGCGCCCGTCCGCCGTCTCGGCCATGTAGCGCGCGATGAGGAGCGAGCCGAGGCCATGGCCCGCGAGCACGATATTGGAGAAGCCGCGCACCTGCAGCATGTCGACGGCCGCCCGCACATCGTTCACCGCGTCGTCGAAGCGGCTGAAAGCGTAAGACTGCACGTAGCGCGGCTCCAAACTCAGAGACGTGTAGCCAAGTCGCGCGAGACCGTTGGCGACGTAGCGGGATGTGACCGCCGGCTGCGCCGAGCTGATGCCGGGACCATCGGGGAGGTGCAGGATCGCGGCGCCGCTGGTATTCACGCCGCCCGCGGGATAGGTGAGCACCGTGGGCAAAGTGACGCCGTCGCTGGTGGTTACGGTGCCGAGCTCAAAAGCCGGAGCTTCGGCGGCGGGCGCGCGCACCGGGGCTTGCGCGGCCGCCGTTGAGAGCGCCAGCACCACAGTCATCGCCACGGCAAACAGGTTAAGGAGCGCCTGTCTCATCCTCATCGCTTCCTAGTGGAGCGGATTTGACATTCGCTACCCTGTTTGCTTCTAGGCTGAGAAGCGAATGTCAAATCCATAAGCTCCACTAGATTCTATAGATTTCTAGTGGTCCCAATGATTCTAACATTCGCAAGATCGCACGCGGAACTGGGACGTGAATGTTAGAATCGGACCACTAGTGTCCCCGTCCTTGATGCGCCAAAGGCATTTGCAAGGACAAGCAGCAATCGACGCCGCGCTGAAAGCCTGGGGTGAATTTCTTGTTATAGTGCGGCGAAAGTATGATGGGCGAACCGGACATTTGCGCACGGCCTGGGGACAGTCATGACGGTTGAGGAACGTGGGTGGGCGCTGCCCGCGCCCGGCCTCGTTTGGGAGCGCGGCCACACGCCCTTTGCCGCGCGATTCGGGGACATTTATTACAGCCGTGAGGGCGGCCTCGCCGAAAGCCGCCATGTCTTCCTGGACGGCAATGCCTTGCCGCAGGCGTGGCAGAACAGAGAGCGGTTTTGCGTTGCCGAGCTGGGATTCGGAACCGGTCTTAATTTCCTGAGCACCTGGGAGCTGTGGCGGCGGACATGTCCGCCGGGTGCGCGGCTTCATTATATCGCCGTCGAGGGCTTTCCTCTGACGCGCGAGGAGCTCGGTGAATGCCTTGCGCCGTGGGACGAACTGAAGACATTGGGGCGCGCCTTGCTATCCGCCTATCCGGAGCCGCAGCGCGGCTTTCATCGGGTCTTTCCCGCCGTCGACCCGGGCGAGCGCGGCGCGGTGAGTCTCACCCTGCTCTTCGGCGATGCAAAAGAGATGCTCGGCCAACTCGAAGCCGACGTGGACGCCTGGTTCCTCGACGGTTTTGCACCGGACAAAAACCCCGACATGTGGAGCGCGGAAATTTTCGCGGAGATGGCGCGCCTTTCGGCGAGCGGCGCGACCGTCGCAACCTACAGCGCCGCGGGCGATGTTCGCCGCGGCCTCGATGCGGCAGGTTTCGACGTGACGCGGGCCCCCGGCTTCGGCACCAAGCGCGAGATGCTGCGGGCGCGAAGTCGCGAAAATGTTGTGAGGACAACATCTCTCCAACCCTGGTTCGCGCGCGCGCCGCAAGAGCCCTCGCGGGGCCACGCGGCAATCGTGGGCGCGGGACTTGCCGGTGCGCACGCGGCGGCGGCGCTTGCCCGCCGCGGCTGGAGCACGACAATCATCGACCGCCATCCGGGCGTTGCCGCGGAAGCCTCGGGCAGCCCGCGGGCGGTGATGGCGCCGCGCCTCACCGCGGCGCCGGCGTTCGACGGGCGATTCTATGCCGCCGCCTGGCGATATGCGCTCGCAGATCTTGAAACACCGTCGCAAGACTTTGAGCACGCGCGGGTGGGGTCTTTGCAAATGGCCGTGGGCGAGGACGCTGGGCGGTTCGCCGACATGGTTTCCACCGCCGCCCTGCCGAATTCGTTTCTCACGCATGTGGATGCAGAGGAGGCCTCTGATATCGCGGGCCTATCGCTTTCCCACGGCGGGCTGTTTTTCCCGCAGGGCGGCTGGCTCCAGCCACGAGGCCTTTGCGCCGCGCTGTCCCGGCACTCCGAGATGCTTTTGGGTGTGGAAGTGGCGTCGCTTGCTCATGCCGGCGGACGCTGGCGGATCTTCGATGCGCAAAGCCGCGTGGTCGCGGAGGCTGATGCCGTCGTGCTCGCAAACGCACTTGGCATGATGCGCCTGCCGGAAGCGGCCGCGCTGCCCTTGGCGGGCCGGCGCGGGCAGGTGACGCTCGCCCCCACGACGGCGGGGGCTTCGGCTCTTCGCACCGTTCTTCTCTACGGTGGATTTCTAACGCCCGCTTATCATGGTCTGCACGCCATCGGCGCGACCTTCGACCATGTGGGCACGGATCGGATGGATATGGACGTGCGCGCCGAGGATCACGTGCGCAATCTCGAAAGCCTGGCGCGCGTCGTGCCCGGGCTCTTCGCGCCGTCACCGGATCTTGGCGGGTTTGCCGGCGTGCGCTGCACATCACCCGATCATATGCCGATGGTCGGGCCGCTGCCCGAGCGCGGTGTCTACATGGAGGACTTCGCGAACCTGCGTCATGGACATCCGTGGGCGCGTTATCCGAACGCGCGGTATCAGCACGGGCTCTACGTGATGACGGCGCTGGGCGCGCGCGGTGTCGTCGCCGCGCCGCTCGCAGCGGAGCTTCTCGCCTGTCAGATCACCGGCGAGCCGTGGCCGCTGGAACGCGACCTGGTCACGGCCTTGCATCCCGCGCGCTTCCTGGTGCGCGAGTTGAAGCGGCGCGACATCTGATTCTTTGAAATGTTTTTTTGGAAAATGAAATCGCGACACACAGGGGTGGGTGAGTAGCGGGGGTAGGGTCCCTGTGTGCCGCGATGTTCGGAGGAGGGGGTCGTTTCGTCTCCTCAGGGTCGTCTCGTCAGGAGGAAATTCAGGTCAGGGCCGATCTAACAGGGTTCCATCTACGCGGACGGGCGATAATTGATGGTCGAGTAAAGCTCGACCCTGACCTCAATTACCTCGGGAGCGTTCATGCCTTTTCAGAAAGATCTTCTCCCGCCCGCCTTGGGTCAGGCCCGAAAACGGGCGGGAGAAGATAAAAGCCTCAGAAGGTCATCGGGGTAGGATCTGACTCGTGGACGATGACGTTCGAGGCCGGATCACAAAGTTCCTGAACACGGTCTCGAGGTTGGCATGTGTCTGTAGAGTTGCTACGCTCCCCTGAAATGGTGTGGGAAAAATTCCCACGAACAAGACGAAGTTAATCCCGCACGAGGTGCGAGTCAATAAAAAAGTGGGAAAAATTCCCACGACCGTGTATAGAAGGAGCTCGACGTCACCGCCGCCTGGATAAGATTCCGCCTCTATGCCCACCCAAGAGCCTGTCGCTGGACTCCCTAAACCGTTGATTTCCGCCCTCCGGCGGCTGTTGCGCCCTTTGGCGCGGCTGCTGATCGCCAAGGGCGTGGGCCTGGCGGCGTTGATGGAGCTCTTGAAGGAGGCCTACGTCGATGTCGCGCTCAATGAATTTCCAGTGGATGGGAAGAAACAGACCGATAGCCGCGTCAGTCTATTGACCGGTGTGCATCGGAAAGACGTGAAAAGACTGCGCGAAAGACCTACGGAAAAGATGGCCGCGCCGCGCTCGATTGGGCTTGGCGCGCAGATCGTTTCGCGCTGGCTGGGCTCTAAAGATACCACCGACAGGAAGGGCCAGCCGCTGGCCCTGCCGCGCAAGGCCGAGTCGCGCAACGCGCCCTCCTTCGATTCGCTGGTTTCGGACGTTTCCAAGGATGTCCGCCCCCGCGCCCTCCTGGATGAGTGGGTGCGCCTCGGCGTCGCCCGTCTGGACGATGAGGGCCGGGTGGTTCTGAACCGCCTGGCGTTCGTCCCGGAAAAGGGGTTCGAGGAGAAGGCTTTCTATTTCGGCCGCAATATCCACGACCATTTGGCGGCCACCGCCCACAACCTATTGGAAGAGGGCAACCCGAAACTCGAGCGCAGCGTTCATTACACGGGTCTGACGGACGAATCCGCCGCCGAGCTGGCCCAGGCGGCCGAACGGACCGGCATGAAGGCCCTTCTGGAAATGAACCGTTTGGCGCTGGAGCTGGCCGAGAAAGACAAAGGCGGCGCAACCTCAACGCGGCGCATTAATTTCGGCTTGTATTTCTTTGATGGCGCTGCAAATTTCAACAACTTACGCCCGGATTCCGAAGCGCCGGGTGAGCACGTATCGGAAAAAGAGTCGGGCTCTTAAGTCGGGTTGAAGAATGCCAACCCGCGAAGGACGTCGAGCTGGGGCAATGACAGGGGTTAGTACCCTTTGGCTGTGGGAGCGTGGACTGCATCGTCTTGCGGTCGCAGCCGTGCTTTGCGCGCTCGGCGCCTGCGCCACGGCGCCCGCGTCCCAATCAGTTACAGAACGCCGCAATGGCGACGGCTTGGGCGGCACCGGCGCGCCCAACGGCGTCATGGTCGCGGCGGCCGACGGCAAGAAAAACGGTGACGGAATCGGCGGCACCGGAATCCTCGGCACCATCTCCGGCTTCGGCTCCATCATCGTCAACGGCGCCGCGTGGGAGTTCGATCGCCACACCGCCGTGGAAAGCGACGGGAAGCCCTCGTCCCTCGAAGCGCTGAAAGTCGGCCAAGTGGTGATGGGCGTCGCGCGCACACGCGGTGACAAGTTCTTCCTCGACACCCTCGAGATCCAACACGCCGTCACCGGTCCGGTCGGCGCTATCGACTACGCCGCCGAGACCATGACCGTGCTCGGCCAGAACGTGAAACTGAACCTTGCCGGCGATAAGGCCGCCCTCGACGCCTTCCGCACCCTGCAGGCGGGCGACATGGTCAGCGTCTCGGGCTTGCGCATGGACGACGGCACGATTGTCGCAAGCCGTGTCGACGAACAGGCCAAGGACGACGGACGTGTCCTGGTGCGCGGCCTCGCCACCGTCACCGGCGATCGCGTCCGCATCGGCGGTCTGACCGTGACCCCGAGCGCGGACACCCTCGTATCGCAGCCGGCGACAGGCGGTCAGGTGTTCGTCGCGGGCCGCATGATCAACGGACAATTCGTTGCCGACGTTGTGACCGGCGAAAAGGCGCTGCCGTTCGGCAAAGACGTGCGCGACGTTTCGCTGGAAGCTTATGTGCCGGCAACCGCGAGCCCGCTGACGATCCAAGGGATCGCCGTGCAAGGGACGAGCCTGCCCGCAGGCACCGTCACCGGCGACCGCATTGTGGTGAACGGTCATATCGCGGGCGACAACGCGGTCGCTGCAACGGCGATCACCAAGGTTCGCACCGTCGTGACCATCAATAAGGCGAACGGTTCGCTGCGCCCGGCGGCGATGCGTCCGGACACGCGTCAGCGTCCCGACCGCGTCGCACCGCCGGAGAAGCCGCCGATCGATCGTCCGCAATCGTTCGACAAACCCGACGTGCCGAAACCGGTTGTGCCCGAGCGTCCGCAGATCGAGCGGCCTCAGGACATTCCCACGTCATAAGCGGGATCAGGTTAGGGCAACATCACCACTGATAGGTGATGAAAGTTCCGCCGCCCGCATCGGGACTGTTCTTGGAAAATCCCAACACGCCATAGACGTTCAGCGACAAACGGTCGCTGATCTTGAAGTTGGCGTAGGCGGTGCCTTCCTGCGGCGCCGCGGCGGTGGGGATCGAGGACTGGCGCACGTCGTAGTAAATCCCCGTCGCGACACGCGGCGACCAGGTGTATTGGAGGCCGAGGGTTCCATAGAGAACGTCGCGCAAGGCATAGCCCACGGGTTCGCCGGTGAAGCGATAGCCGATGGCAGCGAACGGCACGACGTTCCCGAAGACCGAGGCAATATCCATCTGGACCGATTGATCCCACTCGCCGGTTCCGAGGCCGTCCTTGAAGTCGGCCGTTGGAATCTTCACGCGGGCCGTGACGTCCACGAAGAGATTGTTGTCGTAGAGGCTCTCGACTGAATAACGGGCATAGAGGTTGATGTCGCCGGGGCCGGAGGCCGAACCGGACGTACGCACCGGGACGGTGCCGACCGCCGATCCATCCAGCAGCAACGCGGGTCCTGAGACCCGGATCCAGGACACATCGGCCTTCAGGGTCCACGGCCCCTTCGTGGCCTGGAGCGTGAACGGCACGTAGAGCACTTCGGTGGGCTTGTCGGCGCCGTAGTTACCCGAGCTGAAATCAAAGCCGGTGGTGGCCCGAAAACGCCAGAAGGCGTCGGCGAAAGTGTCCTGGGCCACGGCCGCCGAAGCCTGGCTCGCCACAAGCGCAGCGATGACGGAGACGCCCCTAAGATTCATGCGCGGAGTATACCAGCGGGACCCAAGCGCGCCTCAGACTTTCTGGCGCAGCTTCGCGACGTCGGCGCTGAGTGAGGAAATCAGGTCGCCGCATTCGCTCAAGATCTTGGACTCCGCACGTAGGATCGCCTCGAAGGCGGATGCCTTGAGCGCGAGGGCGTCGACCTCTTCGCCTGCCCCTTCGATCTTGGCAGCGTCGAGCACGATGTCGATCAAGCGCTCGGCGGCGTGCAGACGTCCCCAGAGATAGTCGTTCTGCCGGTAGGCGAGGCAGAAGAAGGCGCCGAAGTGGTGGAACTGAATGCCCTTCAAGGTGGCGGACGCGTCGCCCTTGCGCAACGTCTGCGAATCATCGGGACTGAGACGGTCGACGCGGATTTCATCGAACTCGTCGAGGTCGCGCCAATTGGTGATGGAGAAGGTGAGCACGTCCCAGACGGCGAAGCCGATATAATGCTCGAGCAGCTCGCGCGCGGCGGCGGCGGGAAGCGGCGGGATGGCGCCCGCGCCGCGCACCAGGGTCGCGAGCAGCGCATCCGTGCGCGCATTGTCGGTTTCGAGAGCCATCTCGTCGGCGAGCCGCGCGAGCGTTTCGGTGATGCGGTCTTCGAACTTCTGGGCGACGGCGGTCGAATTCACCGCGAGCAAAGGATCGCTCTCCATGGCTTTCACGATATCGCGCACCACGGCTTTCACCGCATCGGCGGTGCGGCGGGAGAGACCATGCTTGCCGTCGATGGCGGCCGCGCGCGCGGTCATGGGCTGGAGGAGCGCCAGCGCGTCGTAGAGTCCGGCTTTGACATAGTCGAGGCGATCGGTCTTGAGGCCCTCGAGCACCGGATCGGACTGACGTGTGTAAAGCTGATTGACCGCACGCACTACGAAGCGGACGCGGCGTTGGCGGTACTTCACGTCGAACCGGAGGAGGAACTTGACCCAGGCCGGAGGCTCGCCGGCCTGTGGCGGGCGCTTGAGCACTTCGGGCGAGGGAAACACGCCCGTAAGCGTCGCCCATCGCTCGATGATGGTGATGATGCGCGCCGATTCGGCCGTTTCGCGGACATAGCCGCACACCTCGGCCACCATGGCCGCGACGTCCTCGATGACGGCCGTCAGCTTGAGGCGAAGATAACCTTCGTAGGCAAAGCCGGTCTCCGCGCGGGCGCGATTGTTGGCGAGTTCGCGGTAGCGGCCGATCTCCTCGGCGGTGATCTTGGGCCCGAGGGCGTCGGCCGCGATGGCTTCAGCAATGGCCTTGATGTGCGTGCGCGCGCCGTCCACGACCATCTGCAGGCGCCGGACCTCGGCGTTGTAGGTGTTCACCCACGACAGATCGTCATGAATCGGCTCGTTGCGCGGAATGTCCGAAAGGGCCCCTTTGAGGGTCGTGAAGAACCCCGGCACGTTCATGGACGAGCGGTCCCTGGCGGACTCGGGGTGCGGATCGACGTAGAGCAGGCGCCTATCGACGTGGCGATAAGCCGGCCTGCCGCGTATGGACTCGATGGCCTGGGCGAAGGGTTTGTTGTTGAGCACGCTGCCGTCGATGAACGACGCTTCACCGGGATTGAGGTTCGCGAGGAAATAGGGCCGGAAGTTGCGGTAGAGAAAATCGACGCGGCTATTCCAGGTGATATTGCGCTCGGCGATAAGCGTGTCGATCTCGCGAAGCTGCATGGGCGGGAATGCCCCGGGAAATGAAGACGTCGCGCGCGCGCCGAACACCAAGGCCGGGAGACCATCGCGATCGAAGGAGCTGATCTCCTGGCCGCGCGGCCAATGACGGTAGGAATAGCGCAAGATCTGACGATGCTCGCGGTCGCGGATCACGGGCGGATTGTGGATGGGCGTGTCGGTGTTATAGCCGCGGAAGTCCGTGACGGTCACGAACAGATCGAGCTGAAGGCCCGCCGGAATGAGCGAGCTTCCATGTTCGTTCGGCTCGCCCATGGCGTAGAAGCCGTCGTAGAGCACTTTGGTCAGGTTGTAGCCGTCGAAGGGCGGCTTGAACCAGCGCGAGCGCAGGAACATCGAGAGTTTCTGCTTGAGCTCGGGGTTCCCCTCGAGGTCCTCGCGGAACTTCCGCATGAACATCCACACGAAGGGGCGGAAATACCATTTGCGCCACGGGCCGGCCTTTACGTGGGTCGGCATCAATTCGGCGACGTCCGAATGCTTCAGCCAGAAGTCCCTGAGCGGGTCGATCTCGAGATCGTGGGCGAGAGCGCGGGCGAGGATGACGCCGTTGATCCCGCCGGCCGACGCGCCGGCGATGACGTCCACGACAATACGCAAGTCGAGATTCGCGCCGATCTGACGGAGGAGCTCGAAATAGACCTGCTCGGTATCGACGGGATCTTTGCGCGGCTGGGCGACATCGGCGTAAGCGACGTCCGGCGCCTTCTTATTGGTATAGGTATGAAAGTCGCGCGACGCGCGGACGAGCTTCAGGATCTCTTTTGTAATGCCATGCATATAGACGGCCAAGGAAACGCCGCCGTAACACACCAGCGCAAAACGCAGCTCTTTTTCCTTCAACGGCCGCTCCCCGCCGCGGGCCGGAAATGCCCGTTACACAACTGGTATAAGAGTTTTGGCGGGGAAGTGTCCAGCCGAGCAGTGTTAAGGCGTTGCTCGGCTGGAACTTGGCTATTCGGCGGGCTGAGGATCGAGATCGTCGGCCTGGCCGCCGCGCAGCGGATGGCGCTTTTCGTAGTCCTTAAGCTCGGCTGCCACGCGGCCGGGCGAACCCGTGCCCTTGGCAAGCAGCATGTAGAAGGCTGGGATCACGAAAAGTGTCACGAAGGCCGCAAACGTCACGCCGGTGAAGATCGTCACGCCCAGAGGGCGGCGGCCTTCGGCGCCGGCGCCGGTGGCCAGCACCAGCGGCAGGGCGCCCATGACGGTGGCCAGCGCGGTCATGATGATGGGGCGCAAGCGGACCATGGCGCCTTCGATCAGCGCCTCGCGGAACGGGCGACCGGCGTCGCGGAGCTGGTTTGCGAACTCGACGATCAGAATGCCGTTCTTCGCCGCCAATCCCACAAGCACGATGATCCCCACCTGCGAGTAGATGTTAATACTCTGACCAAATAACAAGAGACCAAACAGCGCACCGAATACGGCGAGCGGCACGGTCATCAAGATCACCAGCGGGTGGATAAAGCTCTCGAACTGCGCCGCGAGCACGAGGAACACGACGACGAGGGCTAGACCGAAGCTGATGTAGATGAGGTAGCCGGTTTCCTTGAAGTCCTGCGCTTCGCCGCGCCAAACGAGCTCAGCGGTATCCGGCAGCATCGGTTCTACAATGCCTTCGACCTCCGCGATCAACTCCGAGAGCTTCACATTGAGGACGGGATTGATGAAAAAGCTTACGGCGCGTTTGCGGTCGATCCGGGACAGATTTTCAGCGTAGGTTCCTTCTTCCAGCCTTACCACGCTCGCCAAGGGGATGAGCTCGCGCGTGGTTTCGGAACGCACATAGATGTTGGAGACGTCCGTCGGCGTCTGGCGGTCCGCAAGGCTGCCTTGCAGGAGCACGTCATACTCTTCGCCGGCGTCGACGAAGGTGGTCACGCGGCGCGATCCCATCATGGCAGCGAGAGTCTGCCCGATCGCGCCCACGGACACGCCGAGATCCGCGGCCCGCGCTTGATCGATCCGGATGCGGATCTGCGGTTTGGTTTCGATGAAATTGTTGCGCACCTGCGCGACCATCGGGCTCGCTTGCAGCGCAACGGTGATCTTGTCGCGCCAGTCGCGCAGCTCTTCAAAGGTCGGCCCGGAAACCGAGAAGCTGACGAAATTTCCACCGCCCCCGCCGCCGCCGCGCCCGCCCTGACCTCCGCGCAACTGGACGGATATCTGGGCTCCGGGCACCTTGGCAATCATGGGGCTGATTTCGGAAACGATCTCCTGCGCCGAGCGACGCTCGTCCCAATCGACGAGGCGTATGGACAAACCGCCTTCGTTGCCCGGGCTCTGCACGCGCTCGATCATGCGAAGAACTTCGCCCTTCTCGGCAATCGGCTTCACCAGCGCGGAGACCTGCTCGACGATCTTTTGTGTATAGGCAAGCGTCGCACCTTCGGGCGAGCGTATCTGAATGTCGATCGCGCCGCGGTCTTCCCGGGGCGCGAACTCCTGCGGCAGGACTTGGAACAGGAAAAGCACGGATACGGTGATAGCGCCGAACGCCGCGAACACTAATTTCGGCTTGTCCAATACCTTGTTGAGTGAGCGCGCGTAGGTGTTCTTCAGTCGCTCAAAGACTTCCTCGGCCTTGTGGGCGACAGGGCTATGATCCAGGGCCGGCGTGAGAATCTTGGCGCACATGACCGGCGTCAAGGTCAGTGACACGAACATCGAGAAACTGACGGCGACCGCCATCGTCACGGCGAACTCGAAGAACAGCGTGCCAATCGTTCCCGGCATGAGCATCACCGGGACGAACGCCGCCACCAGCACCATCGTCGTCGAAAGAATGGCCGTACCGACTTGCTTCGCGCCACGGAAAGCAGCGAGCAGCGGCGGCTCATTCATCATCTTCATCCGGCGGTGGATGTTCTCGAGCATGATGATGGCGTCATCGACGACAAGTCCGATCGCGAGCACAAGCGCAAGCAGCGTGAGGATGTTGATGGAAAAGCCAAGCGGCGCGAGCACGATACCCGTCCCGATGAGGGAAATCGGCACCGTGACCGCCGGGATCAGCGCGGCGCGGAAGGTGCCCAGGAACAGATAGATCACGGTGACAACGAGAAGCCCGGAGACCCCGATGGCGATTGTGACTTCGTGCAGCGCCCTTTCAATGAATTCCGCCGAATCCGGAGCGATCGCGACCTCGAAGTCGGACGGCAGGGACTTCTTCATTTCCTCGAGTTCCGCGACGACGGCATTGCTGACGTCGAGGGTCGAAGCGCCCGGCTGCTTGGTCACCATCATCCCGGTGCCGAGCTTCCCGTCCTGGCGGAACAGCGACTTGTCGTCAACCGCGCCAATCTCGACCTTCGCAACTTCGCTCAGCCGGATAAGGTAATTGTTGGTACCGCGGCCGACGACGAGGTTCTCGAAGTCCTCAATCGTACGGAATGTGCGCAGCGTGCGCATGGTGTAGTTCCGCTCGGCCGATTCAAGCATGCCTGCGCCGAGTTCGACGTTTTCACGCCGCAAGGCATTTTCGATGTCTGTGACCGTAAGTTCGCGGGCCGCCATGGCGCGGCGGTCGATCCAGACACGTAAGGACTTTTGGCGCGCATTGCGGAAGTCCACGGCCGCGATGCCGGGGATCGTCGACAGACGCGGCTGCACATTGACGGTTAGATAATCAGTGACATCGAGCTGCGAACGTTTTGTCGAATAGAACGTGACGTTGACGATCGGCTCATTGTCGGAATCCTGCTTCTGAATCACCGGAGGATTGGCGTCTTCTGGCAAGCGATTGGAGATGCGGCCCAGCTGGTCGCGAATGTCGTTAGCCGCTTCGTCGAGATTATGGCCGACGACGAATTCCATATTGAAGCCGGCAAAATTGTCGCGGGCGAAAGAGCGGATCGTCTTAAGGCCCGTAACGCCGCCGATCTGCTGTTCGATCAGCTTGACGACTTTTGTTTCGACGACTTCGGCGGAGGCGCCGGGATAGCTGACGTTCACAAAAACCGTGGGGATATCGATATCCGGGGTCTCGCGCACCGGAAGGCGCATGCCGCCGGCAAAGCCGAAGACAACAAGCAGCAGGCTGATGACGATCGCGACGACCGGCCTGCGGATGGAGATATCGGAGAGAAGCATTGTCGGACCTCGCGCCTAAAAGCGGCGGCTGTTCAGCTTGGCTCTACAATCCGCGAAGCGTGAGCCGGTTGGGTCAAATCGGCGCGGTTCATGATCTCGACCTTCGCGCCGTCGTTCAGGTCCTGAAGTCCCTCACGCACGACCAGATCGCCTTCCTGAACACCGTCGAGGATCTCGACGAATCCCGTGCGGCGGCGGCCGATCTTGACCTCGACGCGGTGCGCCGTGTTGTCGGCGCGGACGATGACCACGTATTGCTTGTCGCTGTTGGGGTCGAGGGCTGCTTCCGGAACCATCAGCGACTCACGGGCGTCCTTGAGGAGGTCCACGACCATCAGCATGCCGGGACGCAAGCGCAGATCAGAATTGTCGATCTCGGCGCGCACGTTGACAGAGCGCGTCGTCGGATCGATGCGGTTGTCCACCGCGGCCACGGCGCCCTTGAATGTTTCGCCGGCATAGGCGCTGGCCGTCGCCTCGATCGCCAAACCCGAGTGCAAGGACGCAAGAAACGTCTCAGGCACCGCGAAGTCGAGCTTCACTCTGGAGATGTCGTCAAGCGTGGTGACCACGGTGCCAGGGCTCACGAGCGCGCCGACGCTGATGCGCCGCGTGCCGACGACGCCCGGGAACGGCGCGACGATGAGACGGTCGCCGGCGCGGACGCGGGCGGCGGCGACGTTGGCTTCCGCGCGCTTCAAGAGGGCGGTCTGTTCATCGACGCGCGCCTGAGAAATGTGATTTTCCTTGGCCAAGCTCGCGGTGCGGTCGAGGTCCTTGCGCTGCTGCTCGAGGTTGGCGAGCTCGACGTTGAGTTGCGCCGTCTGCTCGCCGGCGTCGATGGCGGCGATTTCCTGACCCTTCGTGACGGTCTCGCCGTCGTCGAAGTAGATCGAACGGATGATCCCTTGCACCTTGGCGGTGACATTGACGGACTCTGCCGATTGCACGGTGCCGAGCGCTTCAATGCGGTCGCTGAAGACCTCGCGCGTCACAGCCACGACATTGACGGGACGCGGGCCCATCTGCATGCCACGACGTCCGCCCGGTCCTTCTCCGCCGGGACCGGCGTCACGGATGAACAGGGCCCATCCGCCGACCGCAACGACAGCGATGAGGGAGAGGGCAATCAGGTGACGAGGCATCTCGGAGAAACGCATGGAAGTAGGACCCGTACAAAACGTGGTAACCGCACGCGTGACCCTAGAGGGCCCCCAACGCCGCTCACCTCGGGTTATCGCTTTGGGAGGTTTATACCAGAGGCCTCTGACGAAACCATGGTGGCCGGTGTAACCATTGGTAACATCCGGGTAAACCTCAGTTTTTCAATGATACGGCGGTTTTTGTGCACTGCCCAGTGACAGAACCGTGAGGCGGCTCCGCTCCGGCGGGTTTTTGAGGCCTTGAGAGGGCTTCCTTGAGGGCCAAAAAAAACACCCCGCGAGGGGCGGGGTGGGAAGTTGGGGTATTGGAACTTGTCAGCAGTTATGCCGCCGCCCGTCGCTCCGGAATGCGGCACGGCTTGTTTCTGACAGAGTGCAACTTCCGGATGACCTGCGAACTCTGACAGGTCGGGGCCAAAACGGCCTGTCTGTTCTGACAGGTTCGGATGAGTTTTCCACAGGCCGGCCGGATTTCCGGCCCAGAAACGGAGTTATCAACTGAGGTGCTTGAAATCCTCGGTCGCCTTGACGAGGGCGGCGCGGATCCCCGGCTCCATGGAGGAATGCCCGGCGTCCGCAACAACGCGGTATTGAGCCCCGGGCCAAGCGCGCGCGAGGCGGTCGGCGGCCGCGATCGGGCAGACCATATCGTATCGGCCTTGGACGATGACGGCGGGATGGCGCGCCAGCACCTGCATATTATTGATGAGCTGGTCGGGCCCAAGGAACCCGTGATTCACCATGTAATGGGCCTCGATCCGCGCCATGGCGAGGGCGCCGGTATAGTACTGGTCATTGTCCCCGCCGCGCCCTGCGGCAGGAATGAGCCGCGAGCAGGCGTTTTCATAAGCGCACCACGCCGCCGCCGCGGGCCGGTGCACCAGCGGACTTGGATCAATCAGCCGCCGGTAATAAGCCATCAAAAGATCGTTCTGCTCGCCGGCCGGAATAAACGAACGGAAGGCGCGATGCGCCTCGGGGAAGAACCGGCCCATGCCGGTCGCCGCGGGCACTTGCGTGCCGTGACTGTGGCCCACGAACCAGGCCACTTCGTCGTCGGTGAAAAGGAAGATTCCCCTGAGGACAAAGGCGATGCAGCGTTCGGGATGGGCTTGCCCGTAGGCCAGCGCCAATGTCGAACCCCACGAGCCCCCGAACACCACCCACCTTTCAAGACGAAGGTGGCGGCGCAGGGCTTCCATGTCGCTCACAAGGTGAGCGGTCGTATTGTCGATCAGTTCCGCTTCCGGGAGCGAGCGGCCGGCGCCGCGCTGGTCGAATAGCACGATGCGATAGCGCGCAGGGTCGAAGAAACGCCGGTAGGCCGGCGCCGTGCCGGCACCCGGACCGCCGTGGACGAAGACCACCGGCAGGCCCTTCGGATTGCCGGATTGCTCCCAGTAAATGCGGTGCGGCCCGCCGACATCGAGCATCCCCGAGGCAAAAGAGTCGAGCGGCGGGAAAAGAGGGCGCTCGTCACCGCCCTTCAAAAGCGACCGCGCGAGGCCTCCCACCTGATCGAGACCGGTATTTTCTAGGGCGGCGATGGGCCTGATCCTTCAGTACATTGGCAAGACATCGGCAGCGGCGTGCCCTCATTATATCGCGGCGACCGGATGATATCGACTTTTCGCGAAGGCGATTTTATCGTGCCGCGCCCTCCTCTCCGGGACCCCTCGGCTCACCGCCGTCCCCGGCTGCCCAAGTGAATTCATGGCCGTTCTGTTTCTTGTCGTCTTCGTGGACCTGGTGGGGTTTGGCCTCCTGATTCCACTGCTCCCCTTCTATGTGCAGCGGACCGGCGCCGGCCCGGAGGTCATCACCCTCGTGCTCGGACTCTATTCGCTGGCCCAGTTCGTGGCGGCACCTTTCTGGGGCCGGCTCAGCGACCGTTACGGACGCAAACCGATCCTGGGGATGACCTGCGTCGGCTTGAGCCTCTCCTATGCCCTGCTGGCATTTGCCGATTCACTCGCGCTTGTCCTGGCCAGTCGCATCCTCGGCGGGCTCATGGCTGGCAACATCGCGGCAGCGCAGGCTTACGTCGCCGATGTCACCGCGCCGGAAGCGCGTGCAAAGGGTATGGGCATTCTGGGCGCCGCCCTCGGGTTAGGTTTCATTGTCGGCCCCACGATCGGCGGCGTGCTCGCAGGATCGAGCGTCGAGGGCGCGGACTATCGCGCGCCGGCGCTCGCGGCCATGACCTTGAGCATCGCCGCGGCCATCGGCGTTGCGCTGTTCTTGAAAGAGAGTCTGCCGAAAGACGCGCGACAAAATCGCGACACGAGAGCGACATGGCGCGAGAAACGCGATGCCGCCCTTCAGCGGCATGCGCTGCTTATGCTTGTGGCAACGGGGTTTCTCGTCATCACCGCTTGGGCTCAATTCGAAACAGTCTTCGCGCTATGGGTCAACACCGCCTTTGCGTTCGGCCCGCGCGAGATCGGACTCGTCTTCGGATTCATGGGCGCCGTGCATGTTGTCGTGCAAGGCTTGTTCATCGGCGCGCTCACGCGGCGCTTCGGCGAGCGGCGCCTTGCGATCATCGCCGTCGTGCTTTTCATCGCGGGTTACGTCGCCGTGGCCGCGAGCCCGGATCTCCCGACATTGATCGCATCCTGCACCGCGCTGGCCCTTGCCTCAGCGATTTTCAATCCCGCGGTCACAAGTCTTGTGTCCCAGGAAGCCGCGCGCGGCGAGCGCGGCGCGGTGATGGGCGCCTATCAAGGGGCGACGGCTTTGGGGCGGGTCGCGGGACCGGCCTTTTCCGGCACGCTGTATGCGGCCGGAACGGTGCTGCCGTATCTGGTCGCGGCCGCATTGGCCGCTCCGGCCCTCGCCCTTATCGCCCTGGCCCAGCGACGCCAAAAATAATAAGCAAGACCAGGGGCTTATAACCCTTGACGCGGGCCCCCGAAGACCCAAAATAAGAAGCGCCGCTGTGCCAATTGTGGGCAGCGCTTTTGGGTGCCGCCGGAGCGGGTTCAAATGACCAGAGTCAATCTTTTCTCAAGCCCCCATCTGCTCGGCTTCGATCACATTGAACGCGTGCTCGACCGCGTCGCTAAAACCGCCGGCGAAGGCTACCCGCCTTTCAACATCGAACAGACCGGCGAGCATCGGCTGCGCATTACTCTGGCTGTCGCGGGATTTGCCGACGACGACCTTTCCGTCGCCGTCGAAGACAATCAACTCGTCGTGCGCGGCAAGCAGCAGGAAGAAAACACCAGTCGCGTTTATCTCCACCGGGGAATTGCCGCCCGTCAATTCACGCGCAGTTTCGTGCTCGCGGAAGGAATCGAAGTGCGGGGTGCGGAGATCGTGAACGGACTTTTGCACGTGGACCTTGAAAGGCCCGTGCCGCAGCCCAAAGTTACACACGTCGAAATCAAGAGCGCGACAAAGAAGAAAACCGCGCCCAAAACCATCGACGTCGATCCACAGACCGGACGCAGCGAGACCAGAAAATAGCCATATTGGCGAACTAGAGCGGAATGCTCTTAGGCTGAATCGATTGGGGATTCCCAGGGAATCGAAAATCTGATTCAACAT
>CAMDOZ010000029.1 GCA_945903705.1 Fidelibacterota bacterium
GCTAACGGCGTTGCTCACCACCATCGCCGGCCAGCCGCCCAATCTGCAGGATCTTCCCGCGGGATGCGCCTTCCATCCGCGCTGCGCCTTTGCCTTCGACCGTTGCCGGACGGAACGGCCCGCGCTCACAGGCGCCGGCCTCGCCGCCAAGGCCTGCTTTCTCGATGACTTGAAGGCGGCGTCATGAGCGAGGTGATTCTCAACGTACGCGATCTGAAAGTGCACTACCCGGTGCGTACGGGCGGGCTCCTGCTCGGTACTTACACGCCCTTGAAAGCACTCGACGGCGTCAGCTTCGACCTCAAGGCCGGCGAGACTCTCGGCATCGTCGGCGAGTCCGGCTGTGGGAAGACCACCTTGGGCCGCGCGGTGCTGCGGCTTCTGCCGGTCACAAGCGGTGCCGTGGCCTGGCTCGGCAAACCGCTCACCGATCTCGATGCGACGGAGCTAAAGGCGGCGCGCGAGAACATGCAGATCGTTTTCCAGGATCCGCTCGCAAGCCTGGATCCGCGCATGACCGCGGGCGATATCATCGCCGAACCTTTGCGCAACTACCGCGGCTCGACTTCGAAGGTCGAAGTGAAGGCCAAGGTGAAGGACATGATGGCCCGGGTCGGTCTTCATCCGGCTCTGGTCAACCGCTACCCCCACGAATTCTCCGGCGGACAGTGTCAGCGCATCGGCATTGCGCGCGCGATGATCCTCGGCCCCAAGCTCGTGGTCTGCGACGAGCCGGTCAGCGCACTCGATGTCTCGATCCGCGCCCAGGTGGTGAACCTCCTCATGGAGCTCCAGCGCGCCATGAACCTCACCATGATCTTTATCAGCCACGATCTTTCCATCGTGCGTCATATCAGTCACCGGGTCATGGTGCTCTACCTCGGCAAGACCATGGAGATCGCCGGGCGCGATGCGATCTACGGCAATCCCCGCCATCCCTATACCCAGGCGCTTTTGTCCGCGGTTCCCATTCCCGATCCCGCCATTGCGCGGTCGCGGCCCCGCCTTGTGCTGTCCGGCGAACTCCCGTCGCCCCTGAATCCACCCTCGGGCTGCGTTTTCCGGACCCGCTGCCCCCGCGCCACGGCCGTCTGCGCCGACGTGGAACCGCCACCGGAGCAGCCCGGACCCGGCCATGACGTCTGGTGCCATCACTGGCGCACTACTAAAGTGGACCCATGAAAAACATCGCCCGCGTCATCGCCTCCGTCGTCACCTTTGCGCTCGCCGCGCCCGCGTTCGCTCAAGTAAAGCCATTGTCGGAATACGAGTTCCCGGAAGGCTTCACCGGCCGCGGGGAACCCAAGGGCGGCACCGGCAAGCAATGGATGGTCGCAGCGGCCAATCCCCACGCGGTCCAAGCGGGTGCCGAGATCCTCGAGGCCGGTGGCAACGCTCTCGACGCGGCGATCGCCGTGAACCTCGTCTTGGGTTTGGTCGAGCCTCAGTCCTCCGGCATCGGCGGCGGCGCCTTCATCGTGCACTGGGACGCGAAGGCCGCGAAGCTCCGGACGTACGATGGCCGCGAAAAAGCCCCGGCGGCTGCGGAGGAGAATCGTTTCCTCACCCAGGACGGCAAGGTCATGGGCCGCCGCGAGGCTATTGTCGGCGGCAAGTCGGTTGGCGTGCCGGGCCTCATTCGTTTGATGGAGCTTGCGCATAAGAACCACGGCAGTCTCCCGTGGGCGCGCCTCTTCCAGCCGGCCATCAAGCTCGCCGAAGACGGCTTCGAGATCTCGCCGCGCTTTTCGGCGCTCTTGAGCAATGATCGCGACCTGCGCAACGGTGAAACGGCGCGCGTCGTCTATTTCGACGCTGACGGCAAAGCCAAAGCGGCCGGCACGCTCCTCAAGAATCCCGCCTACGCGGCGACCTTGCGCGAAATCGCGACGAAAGGTCCGGACGCCTTTTACACCGGCCCGATCGCCGCCGAAATTGTGCGCACGGTCAACTCCGCGCCGCAAAACGCCGGCGACATGACCCTCGACGATCTCAAGGCCTACAAAGCGATCGAGCGCACGCCGCTTTGCGGCTCGTATCGCACCTATAAAGTCTGCGGCATGGGCCCGCCGTCCTCCGGCGGCATCGGCGTTATCCAAAGCCTCGCGGTCCTCGAACCGCACAACTTGCGTGCGCTCGGTCCGAAGTCACCCACGTCCTATCATCTGCTCGCGGAAGCGGGACGCCTGTCGTTCGCCGATCGCGCGGTCTACATGGCGGACCCCGACGCCGTTCCCGTGCCGATCGATGGCTTGATCGCGCCTGAATATCTCAAGCAGCGCGCCGCACTCGTGAAGGAAGACGTGCGCATGCCTGCCGTCGAAGCCGGCAAGGTGCCGACCAAACATGCGTTTGCACCGGCGGACAGCCCCGAAATGATGTCCACCACGCACTTCTCGCTCGTCGACAAGAACGGGAATGCCGTCGCCATGACCAGCACCATCGAAAGCGGCTTCGGTTCGAAGCTGATGACCCGCGGTGGCTTCATCCTCAACAATCAGCTCACGGACTTCTCCTACGAAGACGTGGCTGAGAAGCGCACCGTGGCCAATCGCGTTGCGGGATCCAAGCGCCCACGCAGTTCCATGACGCCGACCATCGTGTTCAACAAGGACGACAAACTGGAAATGGTGCTCGGTTCACCCGGCGGGCCCGCCATCGTCGGCTTCGTCGTGAAGACCCTAGTTGCCATGATCGATTGGGACATGCCGCCGGCTTATGCGGCCGCCGCGCCCTTCGTGCTCGGCATGGGCAACACCGTCACGCTCGAAGAAGGCCTGGAATTTGTGCAGGGCGATCTCGAGAAGCTGGGCCACACCGTGCGCATCAACAACGCCGCCAGCGGCATCCACGCGATCCGCGTGACCAAAGACGGCCTCATCGGCGGCGCTGATCCGCGGCGCGAGGGAATCGTTATAGGGAAGTGACATGTTGAGTGCCGAAGTCGGCACTCAACATGTCACCCCGGCGAAGGCCGGGGTCCATTCCTCGGCGAGCACGATCTAACGACGTCTGAGCGAAATTGCCGTGATGGCCTACGTCTACATCCTCGCAAGCCGTCCGCAAGGCACTCTCTACATCGGCGTCACCAACGATTTGATTCGCCGTGTACACGAACACCGCACCAAGGCGGTTCGCGGTTTCACCAGGAAGTATGCGGTGCATCGCCTCGTCTACTTCGAAACTTTCGACGACATTGAAGCGGCCGCCCTTCGCGAAAAGCAAATGAAGGAATGGAAGCGCACCTGGAAGATCCGGCTTCTCGAAAGCCAGAATCCGCGATGGGAAGATTTGTACCCGAGTCTCGCCTCAGAAAGCGTTGTTCGCTGAAGGATGGACCCCGGCCTTCGCCGGGGTGACAACGGAGTTTGGGCGATCAAGCGTCGGACTCCTCCGTCCTTAAGGCCCGCCCGCCTGAGTCAGCTCCACCATGTGACCATCCGGATCGTAAGCATAGAGGCGCGTCCCGGTTGGGGCCGAGGTGAAGCGATTTGGGCCGCGCTCCACCCGGGCGCCGATGCGATCGAGGGCCGCATAAGCGAGCTGCAGGTCGGGCACCGTCAGGCCGATGATGATATCGCCGGTGCCGAGTCCCATGAGATTGCCGCGGGCGCTCGCAAGGGGCGGGCGGTCGTACCACAGCAGCGCGATTTCCGAGGTCTGGCCGTCGCCCTTCATCACCACCACGCGGCTGCGGGTTGGATCGGAGGTCAGCGGCAGGTCGTCGACACCGTGGACCTGACTGGTTCCGGTCCGCGCCTCGTCATGGGTCTTGGCAAGGCCCAAGCGTTCGTAGAACAGGATGGACTTTTCAATATCCGACACGACCAGGGTCACACGCTGCACGGTCGCAGCCTGAGCGCCCGGCGCGATCACCGACGCCGTCAAGAAAACGAGAAAAAGGAAAACTGCGCGCACTTGGAAACTCTTACGTTGAATTGCGTGCGGAGTTTGGTCCGGCCCCGCGTCTAGTGCAAGGCGGCACAGGCGAAGTGCTCCAAGTTCAGCGGGGATCGAAGGGCGAACGCTGCAAGAAGGCGAGGCACGCCACCACATAGGTCGGCCGGCCGTCCTTTCCAAGCAGGGGACAGGCGCCATAGATGATGTCCCGGTGCTCTTCATTGGCCCAGTCGATGCTCACGCGGCCATAGCGCAGGCAAGGCTCATCCAGGACTTCGCTGAAAAAAACCGGCCAGTCGATGCGGCTTACCCGCGGCGTCGTCGGGCCGTAGGTGGCGCCGGTCAAGTCCCGGGGAAAGTTCTCGGCGACAACGGTGCCGCAGTAGATGAACTTGAAAGTCTCAGGGGCCACCCGCTCGGCCATCAAGAGATTGGGCGCCACCTTATATATCTTCATGAAGTCGAAGAGCGCCCGATCGGGCGGCTGGCCTCCGGCAAGGGCGCACCAATAGTCGCACAGCGCCCCAATCGTGGGGTTGGTGACAGCCTCGACATCCAGGACCTGTAACGGAATTTGGCAGTTCTGCGCCATCTAACCCCCAGCGAAGGATGCTCCCCTCGGCCAGTGGCCACAAGGCCACGCGAAGTTTGGCTTGGTCCCGGTTCTCTCAACTATCGGGCGCGGGCGCGCGCGCCCAAAACCGCCACCGGCGGGCGAAATCAGTGTCCTCCGCTTCACGCGACGGGTAGGCATGGCGGGCTATTATTGCTAAGAACCACAATCACATGACGTTGACTCGAAATTTCCCATGAATGCCGCGCGCGACCGCTTTGTCGCCTTCGCCTTTTGCTGGGCTGACATCCTGATCGAGCTGGATCCGCAGCAGCGGATTTCCTTTGCCGTCGGCGCCACCAAGGCGCTCCTCGGCCTCGGCCCGGAAGGGTTATCGGGCGCAATTTCATGGACGTCGTCTCGCCCAAGGACCGTGTGCTGGTCGACCAATTATTGCGCATGACGGCCAAGAAGGGCCGCATCGACAATGTCAAAGTGAAACTCCAGGGCGCCAAGGGCCTCACCGCTCCGCTGGCCTTTGCCGGCTATGTCATGCCGGACCTGAAGGACCACTTCTTCCTCGCCTTCCGCACCCAGGCGCACCTGAACGAGAAGGGCGAAGCTGAACAAGGAGTCGGGCGCGACAAGGGCACCGGCCTCCTGTCGGGCGATTCCTTCTCCCAGCTCGCGGTCGAAAAACTCAAAGCCGCCGGCGGCAGCGCCGAGCTAACCCTCGTCAATTTGCCCGGCTTCGACGCCCTCGCTGGAACCTTGAGCGAGGAAGAGCGCGAACACCTGCTCACTACCGTCGGCACCACCCTGCACGCCAACTCTCTCGGCGGCGATTCCGCAGGGGAAGTCGGCGACGGCAAGTTCGGGATCGTCGCGGAAAAGGGCCTCGACGTCGCCGCCCTCGAAGCCAAGCTGACCGAAGCCACCAAGGCCTTCGATCCCACCGGCAAAGGCGTCGTCGCGCAGGCCGGCACGGTCGAGGTCGATATCGACGGCGTGAACGAAGGCGATCTCGCCAAGGGCCTCGTCTACACCATCAATCATTTCAAGGAACAGGTCGGCGACAGCTTCAACGTCAAAGACATCGCCGCCAACATGAACAAGCTGGTGGCGGAAACTGTCGAATCCCTCAACAAGTTCCGCAATCTCGTCAGCGGCAACGATTTCCAGGTCGCTTTCCATCCCATCTTCGACGCTCGGACGGGCGCGGTGCACCACTACGAAGCCCTCGTGCGCTTCAACGGGAACTTCGAGGAAAGCCCTTACAAGTACATCACCTTCGCCGAAGAGACCGGCCTCATCACCGAGTTCGACATCGCGATGGCCAGGAAGTGCGTCGACTGGCTGCGCAAGAACCGCTCCGACAAAGTTTCGATCGCCGTGAACATCTCCGGGATGTCCGTGGGCAACGATCAATACTCCAAAGATCTCCACGCCATGTTGGACCAAGATACGTGGCTCAGGAATTTCCTGGTCTTCGAGATCACCGAATCTGCGCGCGTCGCCGATCTCACCCAGGCGAACAACTTTGTCCAAGGCCTGCGCAAGAAGGGCTTTCACGTCTGCCTCGACGATTTCGGCGCGGGCGCGGCCAGCTTCCAGTACTTGAGTGTGCTCGAGGTCGACGTCGTGAAGCTCGACGGCAGTGCGGTGAAGAACGCGCAGTCCGCGCCCAAGGGCCGCGCCTTCCTCAAGGCGCTCACCACGCTCTGCAAGACCATGGATGTCGAAACCATCGCCGAGATGGTCGACAGCAAGGAAGGTCTGGAATTCGTGCGCGATTGCGGCGTCGAATATGTGCAGGGCTTCCTGTTCGGCAAGCCCGACCCGGATCCGTGGAGCTTCATCAAGAAGCTCGACCGGAAATTATTCGCCTAGAACCAGACCTGTCGGCCGGTCAGATCGCGGTGATCAAAGCTCGCGATGCACGACAGCGTGCCAAGCGCGCCCGCCGCCAGCGCCATCGCGCCGATGCCCCACACCGGCAGCACGGCGCCGCGCGAGATCACATCAGCGCCGATCACCGCGATGAACGGCGTCGCCGCGAAGGAATAGGCGCGGCATTTCCACCGCAATACGGAGGCTTTCAGCCCCGCGATCGAATCCGTCATTGGAATAGAGTCCCCGGTCACACCCGTCAGCAGGTCGCCCCCGACCTAGAGTCCTTTGATAGATCGGGTTCGGACTGGGGCCAAGTGAGATTCCGTACGTAAGGGATCGGCCGCGCCTCACGCGCGGTGCGCGTAAATTTTTATTTTTTCTACCATCGACACCAAGCCATTGCGCCGGCTTGGACTTAGGTGCTGATCGAGGCCGATGGCGGTAAAGGCCGCCTCGGTATCGATTCGCGTGATCTCCTCGGGCGACTTGCCCGAGAACAATGTCCCCAGCACCGCGATCAATCCTTTGACGATGTGAGCGTCGCTGTCGGCGGCAAATGCGAATCGGGTGAGGTCGCCGTCGGGATGGCCCGGCACCATCCACACCTGGCTCATGCAGCCCCGCACCTTGTTGGCGTCGGTTTTTAGAGCGTCCGGGAAATCGGGCAGCTTGCGCCCCAGGTCGATGAGGTAGCGGTAGCGGTCTTCCCAATCGTCGAAAAGCGCGAAGTTCTCCTTGAGCTCCTCGAAGCTCATGGCCGGAACGATCATCGGGGCGAGGGGCGCTTCGCGCATGGAATATGACACTTATCAAAAGCTACGTTTGCCGCCGCCAAGCGTTATAGTACACGTATCGATAGCGGGGAGCGTGCGCGGCTCGCTCCGGGGAACTTGGGGACAGTATGCCGGACGGCCAGAACGAAGTTCTGGATTTTTTTGGATACGACGTTAACGCGGGGTCTCCGGGCCGCACCTACGGCCCGCAGTACGAGCGGCCGTCCTATGTCCTCGAGAATCTGAAGTGGGGATCGCCGGCCCCGGGCACCAGCGGCGGAACCATCCGGTGGGCCGTCGTCAGCTCGGGCTCGACGCTTCCCGCCAACCAGCCCTATAGCCCCGCGTATACGAGCGTCGGTTCCGCCTTCATCCCTACGATCCGGGCGGCTTTTGCACGCTGGGACGCAGTGGGCAATTTCGACTTCTTCGAAGTCAGTGACCCCTCCAACGCGGACATGATCGTCGCTTTCGACGAACTTACGAGCGCCGGGTCCAGCACCATCGGCCTCGCCCAGTACTACTACTCGGGCGCCACGCTCCAGCGCTCCTACATTTCCTTCGACCTAGACCGCCGCTATCGCACGCAGGACGGGGTTATCCATACCGTCGGCACGTCCACCGGCAGTGCGAACGACCTCTTTACCCTTGCGCTCCACGAAATCGGTCACTCCCTCGGGCTGGGGCACGAGGACGATTTCGATACGGTGATGAATTCCTTCCAGGACGCGGTGCTCACCGACCTCACGAGCGATGACATCTCCGGCATCCGCGCGATTTACGGTACGCCGAGCGCGACGCCGACCGTCGACGAATATCCGGGGACCGTCGCGACGTCGGCGACAGTTGCGCTGGGCGGCAGCATCACCGGCCGGATCGACACCACCACGGACGAAGACTGGTTCCGCGTCACGCTGACGGCGGGAACCAACTATCGCATCGACCTGCGCGGTAACGATTCGGGCAGCGGCACGCTGCTCGATCCGTTTGTCCGCCTGTTGAATTCCAACGGCACAGTCCTTGCGTCGGACGATGACAGCGGCACGGGCACCGATTCTCAAATCCTCTACGCCGTGACCTCGACCGGCATCTACTATATCTCCGCCAGCGGCTTCGCAGGCGAGCAGGGGACTTACACGCTGTCCCTCGCGACGACAACCCAGGCGGACGACTACGCCGCCGGCTCGGGCACGACCGGCGCCTTGACGGTCGGCGGCGCGGTCACGGGAAGGCTCGAGACAAATACCGACGCCGATTGGTTCGCGGTTTCGCTCACCAGCGGTCAAACCTACCGCATCGACATGCGGGGTTCGCCTTCGAACGGCGGCACACTCGCCGATCCTTACGTGACTGTGCGCTCGCCGAGTGGTGTGCTCCTTGGGTCCGACAACAATACAGGCACCGGTGCCGATGCGCAGCTGACGTATACGGCCGGTTTCACCGGCGTTCACTATATCGAAGCGACGACCCTAGGCACCGGCACCGGCACCTATACCGTCAGCGTCATCAACAACCCGGTCGCCACCGACGACTACGCGGCCACCACTGCGACCACGGGTGTGGCGGTGGCGGGCGAATCTGCCATCGGCACCATCGAAACCGGCGGTGACCGCGACTGGTTCCGGATCTCGCTGACGGCAGGTGCGACCTACCGCTTCGATTTGCGCGGCTCGCCCACCAACGCAGGGACGCTCTCCGATCCATCCTTCGTCTTGCGCGACGCTAACGGCACCCAGGTCGCGGCCGATGACGACTCCGGAACCGGCCTCGATGCCCAGCTCTCCTACAGCGTCGTGACGGGCGGCACTTACTACGTCGAAGCCCGCTCAGCCTCCGCGACGGCGACCGGCACCTATACCCTCGGGGTTACAATCACGGCCGCGGCGGACGACTATATCGGTTCGATCTTGACCTCGGGCGTCGTGACCCCCGGCGGTCCCGGGACGGCGGTCTCGGGCCTCATCGGCGCGGCCGGTGACACCGACTGGTTCCGCATGACGTTGAATGCCGGCACGCCTTACCGCTTCCGCGTCATCAACGGAACCTTAGCAAGCTCTCATCTGATCCTGCGCACGTCCGACGGCACAAGCATCACCAGCGATGTCGACGGTTCCGGCAATCCGGAGATTGTCTATACGCCCACCAGCAGCGGGACCTACTATCTCGACGCCCGCGCAGCCACGTCCACCGGGACCGGCACCTACACCGTCGCCGCGGACAATCTGTCGCTCACCGACGACTATGGCGCCACCTCGGCCACGGCCGGCGCCATCACCGTCGGCACGACCGCCACCGCCAATATCGGATTGGCGGGAGACGTCGATTGGTTCCGCGTCAATCTTCTCTCGGGCCTCTTGTACCGCATCGATGGGCGCGGCACCGCGACCGGTGGCGGTACGCTCGCCGATCCGCACCTTACTCTTCTCAACGCCAACGGCGTGGCGGTTCTGTCCGACACCAACAGCGGCGAGGGCGCCGACGCGCGCATGTTCCTGACCGCTCCGGCGACCGCCACGTATTACGTCGCCATGCGCGCGGGTTCCAGCAGCGCCACGGGCACTTACTCCCTCCTGGTCACGGCAAATCCCGACGACTATGCCGCAACCACCGCAACCACGGGCGTCACCGTCGGCGGGGTAGCGACCGGCGTTGTCGAAACCACCGGCGATCGCGATTGGTTTCGCACCACGCTGACCGCGGGTCTTCCCTACACCTTCGAAGTGCGCGGCACGGCGCCCGGAAGCGCGCTGCGCTGGACCGAATCTTCCATCGTGCTGCGCGACAATGTGGGAGCGGCTCTTCGCTCCGGGACCGCAAGCGGCCTCGGCGCCGCCGCCAGCGTCGCCTTCACGCCGGCGACGACCGGCATCTATTACATCGACGCCCTGGCTTACAATGTAGGGGTAGGCTCCTACATGGTGTCCGTCACCTCGTTGCTCGGCGCCCCAGCGGCCGAGGCTCCTGCGATCATGGAAGACGGCGCGAGCTCATTGACCGCGTCCGAGATCGCACGTCTCACCGCGCCGTCCGCCATCGATCTTGCAGACTACGGACCTCAGGCGTCAGCGCCCTTCAATCGACCGCTCCTCTCGCCGTTTGCGGATCTGCTCGCCGCGCCCGAACTGCCGCCTGAGGACCGCCATCGTCTCGAAGCGGCCGATCTGCTACACAGGCTCCAGCTCCAGCCTTCGGGCGATCCTTTCAGCCTGCTGCCGACAACCTGAGACCATGATCCCTGTCACGCCCACTCTCTCGCTTGACGACAGCGAGATCGAACTCTCGTTCATCCGCTCGAGCGGTCCGGGCGGACAGAACGTCAATAAAGTCGCGAGTGCCGTCCAACTGCGCTTCGACGCCCGCCGCTCGCCCTCACTCCCCAATGACGTTGCCGTGCGCTTGATCGCCCTTGCCGGCAAGCGGGCGACCAATGACGGCGTCATCGTCATCACCGCCAATCGCCACCGCACGCAGGAGATGAACCGAAAGGACGCCATCGACCGCCTGGTCGAGCTGGTGGAGAAGGCGACCCACGCGCCCAAGCGCCGCGTCGCCACCAAAGTCACCAGGACACAAAAAAAACAGCGTCTCGAAGGCAAACGCAAACGCAGCGGCGTGAAGTCCAAGCGCCGCGTCGGCTCGGGCGACTGGGACTAGGTAGGCGAAAATTATATCAGATATATTTTCGCGAACTCGTTCTCGATCCAGCGCGCCGTCCTCCGCGCGAAAAATTTATCTGATATAATTTTCGGGCTCGGACGCCAGTAGACCGCGACTCGCCCCAGGCACATTTCCGATTTTTTGAATCATTAAATTTGAAGCGCGTGCAAATATCGCTCGACGAAAAATCGGAATATGGCGCATTATAATGCGGATTGAGTCTGTTCTTTGACATCGTGAATCAGTTGTCCCGGCGCAAACGCATAGCTCGCGCCCCCCCCTTCGCGCAAAAGTGAGCGGATGCCGCATGATGCCGCAAATCGCGATTTTCCCGATAAGTCGTTCCGCACGTAGCACTATTCGGAAGATGCCGCGTGCCGCAGATGCCGCACAGAATTTGTGACAATGTGCGCGCCGCGCATAACTCGCTTATGGTGCCCCGGCATCCGCGGTGAACTGCAACGCCGCGACCCTGGCGTAGAGCGGGTTGCTTGCGATGAGCTGATCGTGCCGGCCGGTCGCCACGAGGCGGCCGTCGTCGATGACCGCGATCCGGTCGGCGTTCACGACGGTGGCAAGCCGGTGCGCGATCACCATGGTGGTGCGCCCGATCATCAGGCGCTCGAGCGCGGTCTGCACCAGCCGCTCGTTCTCCGCGTCCAGCGCGCTGGTGGCTTCGTCGAGCAACAAGAGCGCCGGATCCCTGAGGATGGCGCGGGCGATAGCGATGCGCTGCTTCTGTCCGCCCGACAGGCGCACGCCGCGTTCGCCCAGGAAACTCTTCATTCCGTCGGGTAACTTTCGGATGAATTCCATGGCCGCGGCAGCCTCCGCGGCGGCGATGACCTCGTCGTCAGACGCGTCGGGGCGTCCATAGCGGATATTCTCCATGGCGTCGGCGGCGAAGATCACGGGGTCCTGGGCCACGAGGCCGATGCGCGATCGCACCACTTGCGGATCGGCTTCCTTGAGATCGATCCCGTCGATGCGCACCGCCCCCGCCTGCGGGTCGTAAAAGCGTAGGAGAAGTTGGAAGACCGTGGTCTTGCCGGCGCCGGACGGGCCCACAAGCGCCACATGCTCTCCCGGCACGACATCGAGCGACAGGCCCTTCAGCGCGGCGGTTTGCGGCCGCGACGGATAGTGGAAGGTCACGTTGTCGAAGGTGACCGCCCCGCGGGCCGGTGAGGGCATCGGTTTCGGTTGCGCGGGTGCGGTGATCTCCGGCTCCGTTTCCAGAAGCTCGATCAGCCGCTCGGTTGCGCCCGCGGCCCGCTGCAGGTCGCCCAGCACCTCGGTCACGGCGCCGACGGACGCTGCGACCATCACCGAATAGAAAATAAACGCCGTCAGATCACCCGGCGTAACGGTTCCCTCGATCACCCCGTGACCGCCGGCCCAGACCACAACGGCGATAGCAGCGAAGACAAAAAGGATGACGATGGCGCCCAGCATGGCGCGGGCGGCGATGCGGCGCATGGCCGTGCGGAAGGCGCTTTCTACATTGCGGGAGAAGAAGCTCCGGTCGCGCTCCTCGTGCACAAAGGCCTGCACGGTGCGGATGGCGTTCAGGTTCTCCTCGGCATAGGACCCGACGTCGGCCACCCGGTCCTGACTTTCGCGCGACAGTTTCCGCACCCGCCGTCCGTACCAGACGATCGGGATGATCACCGCCGGCAGCACGAGGCCGACCAGGCCCGTCAGCCGCGCGTTGGTGATGATCAGCATGGTGATGCCGCCGACCAGGGCGACGGAATTGCGAAGCGCGATGGACAGCGACGAGCCGATGACGCTCTGGAGCAGCGAGGTGTCGGTGGTCAGGCGGGAGAGGATCTCTCCGGTCTTCGTGGTTTCGAAGAATCCGGGGGAGAGCTTCAGGATGTGATTGAAGACGGCGGTGCGGATGTCCGCCACCACCCGCTCACCGATCCAGGAGATATAGTAGAAGCGCACGAAGGTGCCGGAGGCGATCACCACGATCACACCGATCAGCATCAATAGACCCTGGTCCAGGAGCTCGCGACTGCCTTCGCTCAAGCCTCGGTCGATCACGAACTTGAGACCCATGCCGATGCTTAAAGTGGCGACCGAAGTGATGGCGAGGGCGACGGCGAAGATCGCGAGCTGGCCCTTATACGGGCGCATGAACGCGTAAGTCCGCCGCAAGTGGGCGTAATTCTTGCTCCGGGGCCGGTCAGGCATGTTCCAGCGCGTAGGGCCGGAAGACCGCTCGCTCATGACTATTCCTTTGAGAAACGGCTCATCACTTGGGGCTTTCTTCTTTGGAAGTCAACGCGCGAGGCCATGGCGGCGGAAGAACCTGCGTCCTAATCTAGGGTTATGCCCGAGCTCGACCGCATCACCGCCGTTTGCCGCGACTGCCTTGCGGAATTCGAGTCCGCCGTTGACGCTTGCCGTCGCTGCGGCTCCGAGCGCCTGGTGCGCCATGCCGAGCTGGGGCGGCTCACCATCGCTCACATCGACTGCGATGCCTTCTACGCCACCATCGAAAAACGCGATGATCCCAGCCTTGCCGACAAGCCCGTGCTGGTCGGCGGCGGCAAGCGCGGTGTCGTGTCCACCGCCTGCTATATCGCGCGGCAGTTTGGGCCCAGATCTGCCATGCCGATGTACAAGGCTCTCAAGCTCTGTCCCCACGCTGTCGTCATCAAACCGAACATGGCGAAGTACAAAGACGTCAGCCGCCAGGTGCATAAGGTCTTCGACACGGCCACGCCGATGATCGAGGCGCTCTCGTTGGATGAGGCGTTTCTCGACCTCTCGGGGACCGCGAAGCTCTTCAACCGCTCGGCCGCCGCCTCCCTCGCCCATGTCGCCCGCGAGATCGAGCGCGAAATCCGCATCACCGTATCTATCGGCCTTAGCCACAACAAATTCCTGGCCAAGCTCGCGTCCGATCTCGACAAGCCCCGCGGCTTCGCCGTCATCGGCCGCGGCGATGCGGTATCCGTGCTGCACGATCTTCCGCTCACCCGTCTCCCGGGCGTGGGCCCCGCGCTCGCCGACCGGCTCAAGGTGGGCGGCCTCTTCACCGTGGGCGATGTGCAGCGGCGCTCGCATGAGGAGATGGCGCTGCTGTATGGCGAAACCGGAACCTATATTGCCCGCCTCGCGCAGGGGATCGATGAACGTCATGTGAATATCGACCGCGAAGCCAAGAGCGTGTCGGCGGAGACCACCTTCAACGAGGACATCCGCGATCCCGCCAAACTGCGGCGCATCTTGTGGATCCTCTGCGAGCGCGTGGCCGATAGCCTCAAGGCCAAGAACATCGCTGGGCGCACCGTCGTGCTCAAACTCAAGACCGCGCGCTTCAAGACCCTGTCCCGCAATCACAAGCTTGGCGCGCCGACCCAACTTGCCGAGACCATCTTCCGCGAAGCCGAAGCCATGCTATTGAAGGAAGCGACCGGCCCGATGTTCCGGCTCATCGGCGTCGGCGTCGACCAGCTCACGGAGGCCGTCGACGCTGACCCGCAGGATCTGTTCTCCGCCATGGGCAAGTCCGGGATGCGCAGCGCGGAAGTCGAGCGGGCGATGGATAAAGTACGCTCAAAGTTCGGCCGCGCTGCCATTCGTAAGGGCCGCGCGGATGCGTAAGGAATGTTGCTAGATGGATATGACCGGCGAGTATCTCATTCCCGCCACGCGCGAGGCCGTATGGTCCGCGCTGAACGACCTCGATGTTCTGAAAGAGGCGATCCCGGGCTGCGAATCCATCGCATATATCTCCGCAAATGAGATCGACGCTGTGGTCGTCGCGAAGATCGGGCCGGTGAAGGCGTCCTTCAAAGGCCTCATCACGCTCTCCGATTTGGATCCTCCACGCGGCTATACCATCCGCGGCGAGGGCAAGGGCGGGGCCGCGGGCTTTGCCAAGGGCGGGGCAAAGGTGCGTCTCGAACAGGAGACCGATGGCACCCGGCTTATCTATACGGTCGATGCCTCCGTCGGCGGCAAGATCGCCCAGGTGGGCGGCCGCCTGATCACCTCGGCGGCGAAGAAACTCGCCGATGAGTTCTTTGCCCGCCTCGGTGCGCTCGCCGTTGCCCGCGATGCGAGGCCGGCATGACAAGTTGGTTTTTGGTCATCCTGGGGCTTGTCCCCAGGATCCAGGATTGCGAAGTTCGATCCATGCCGAGAATGCATCGCGTACCGCATATCTTCCATCAAGCAACCCTGGACCCTGGGCATACGCCCAGGGTGACGCTCTGAGTTTGGTCGAACTCGTGGAGATTTCCCTTACCGTCAACGGAACCGCCCATACGCTCGAGGTCGAGCCGCGCACCCTATTGGTCGACGTGCTGCGCGAGAAACTGAGGCTCACCGGCACGCATGTGGGCTGCGATACCAGTCAATGCGGCGTCTGCACCGTCCATGTGGCCGGCCGGCCGGTGAAGGCCTGCGCGATGCTGGCGGTTCAGGCGGACGGCGAGGACATCGCCACGATCGAAGGTGTGGCCAAGGACGGTGTCCTTCATCCCATGCAGGCCGCGTTTCGCGAACACCACGCCCTTCAGTGCGGCTTTTGTACGCCCGGAATGATCATGACGGCGCTGGCGCTGGTCGAGCGCACGAAGGATGCGCCGCTCACCGACGCGATTGTGCGCAAGGAACTCGAAGGCAACTTCTGCCGCTGCACCGGCTACCAACCGATTGTCGCGGCGGTCCTTGCCGGCGCCAAGGCAATGGGCAGCGATGCATAATTTCGCCTATCACCGCCCCGAAACACTTTCCGAAGCGCGCGAGATTTTCGCGGGCGCGGCGGATCCCTTGTTCCTCGCCGGGGGGCAGACGCTCATTCCCACCTTGAAGCAGCGTCTGCGCCAGCCCTCCGATGTCATCGACCTCGCGCGGATCGCGGACTTGCGCGGCATCAGTATTGGGAAAGAGTCCATCACCATCGGCGCCATGACGTGCCACGCGGATGTCACCGCCTCCGCCGACGTGCGCCGGCTCATTCCGGCGCTTGGGCATCTCGCGGGCGAAGTGGGCGATCCGGCGGTGCGCTCGTGCGGAACCCTCGGCGGCGCCCTTGCCAACAGCGATCCGGCGGCGGACTACCCTGCGGCGGTTCTTGCCCTCGGCGCGACCATCCACACGCCCGATCGAACCATCGCCGATGACTTCTTCACGGGATTGTTCGAGACAGCGCTCGCCCCCGGTGAGCTGATCGTCAAGGTCAGCTTCCCCATCCCGAAGCGCGCCGCCTATCAGAAGTTCCGCAATCCCGCTTCGCGCTACGCCGTTGTGGGCGTTTGTGTTGCGGAAACGGCTTCCGGCATCCGCGTGGGCGTCACCGGCGCCGGCGCCTGTGCTTTCCGGCAGGCGGAGATGGAAGCGGCGCTTTCTGCGTCTTTCACGCCTGAAGCGATTACGGGAATCGCCATTTCCGAAGAGGATTTGAACAGCGATCTTCATGCGACGGCCGCCTACCGTGCCCATCTCATAGGCGTCATGGCGGCCCGCGCCGTATCCGCCATCGCATAGCTGCATTTCGCACTTGATGGTACTGCGGGATCGAAGCCTGTTTCAGACTCGAAGGCGCAGCAACGACGGGGGTTCTCATGCCGGCGCCGATCCGCTTCTACATCGACTTCGTATCGACCTACTCCTATCTGGCGGTCCATAGGATCGATGACCTTGCGGCTCGCTACGGCCGTACCGTCGACTGGCAAGTCGTCTCCCTCGGACACATCTTCCAGGATCTCAAGGTGACGCCGCCGCCGTTCATTCCCGCGCGGCTCAAGTACAACACCACTGATCTCCTGCGCAGCGCTGAATTCGCCGGGCTCACCTTCAAACTGCCCGAGACCTTTCCCTTCGACGCGAAAGTTTCCCGCTATCCCTTCTGGTCACTGAAGGCCAAGGACGAGAAGCTTGCCCGCGACTTTGCTCTGGCCGTGATGAGACGCGCCTTCGGCGAAGGCGGAAAGATCGGCACGGCGGCCGAAATCGCCGATGCCTGTGCGCCGCTCGGCCTCAGCGTCGCCGACATCGAAGCGGCGGCCGCCAATCCATCAGCGAAACGTGCCGTGGTCGAAGCAATGGACAGGGCGCGCGCCGACGGTATGATCGGCGCCCCGTTCATGGTCCTGGATGGAGAAACCTTCTGGGGTGCCGATAGACTCGATCACCTCGAGCGGCGCCTGTCTTCTGCGGCGCAGTCGTAATTTAGGCAACGTCTTCGGGGTTTGAGGCGTACGTTCCTCAAAAGTGGCAAGTCGAGGCGCGGTGGGCTAAAGTCCGGGTATGATGGCGGACGGAAATAAATCACCGGCTCTGTCCTTGAAGTCGGCTTCTGTGCTGATCGTCGAGGATCAGAACTTCGTACGCGAACTTCTGAGCCGCCTCCTGACCAGCCTTTCGATCCCCAAAGTCTCCAGCGCCCGTTCCGCCGAGGATGCGCTCAATAATCTTGAGAGCGACCCCGACCTCGCCAACGTGCTGATCGTGGACTTCGAGCTTCCGGGGATGAACGGCGTGAAGTTCATCGAAACGCTTCGGGCCTCGGCCCATCACCAATTGAAGGAAATGCCCGTCATCATGTTGACGGGCCATAACGACCTCACGCTCTATCGGGATGCGGCGCGCCTTGGCATCTCGGCGTTTCTCGTGAAGCCTGCCGGACCCGGCACACTCAAGGCGGCACTCGAGGAAGCGCTCGCGGGCCGGCGCGTGACGGTGCCGCGCCTTGCAGTGGATCAGCAGCCGCCGTCGGATAAGGTCTAACTCTTAAGGCAAGCCGCCAGTTCGCCGAGGCGCGAGGCGCGCCCTTGCAGCGTTTCCGAGCGCCCCTGCACGTAAGGCCCCGGGTTCGACGCGGACCAGCGCAAGGGACTTGGCAGCACGGCGGCGAGCCGCGCGGCTTCGCCGGAGGTGAGCGCTGCGGCGCTCTTTCCGAAATGATGGCGCGCGGCCGCTTCGGCGCCATAGACGCCGCGGCCCCACTCAACGATGTTGAGATAGACCTCCATAATGCGCTGCTTCGGCCACAGAGCTTCGATGTAGATCGTCAGCCACGCTTCGAGGCCTTTGCGGATCCAGTCGCGGCCCGGCCACAGAAGCAAATTCTTCGCCGTCTGCTGGCTGATGGTCGATCCGCCACGCAAGGTTCCGCCGTCGTCTTCGAGATAGTCCTGCAAGTACTTCTGGATCGCCTTGGTGTCGAAGCCGTGGTGGGTGCAGAAGGATTCGTCTTCGGCGGTGAGGGCCGAGCGCGCCAGCGCGGGCGCGATGCGCTCCATGGGCTCCCAGTCGTACTTCCAGCCCGCGCCGCCGATGGCGCGAATGACCATCAGTGGGGTTCCCGGGATCGGGACGAAGCGGTAGGCGAGGATGATCGCCGCGGGCGCGAGCAGCCCGATCACCAGCGCGAGAAAAATCGCGCGGCCGATGCGAAAGCCACGCGATCGTGGTGGGGGTTCCCTTACGTCGGCTCGTAGGACGTCGTCCGTCACGCCAGCCCCGGCTATACCTTCTCCGCGGTGGCCTCCAGTTTACGATAAATCTCGCCGCCACCGGACTTAAATGTGTCCGACATCTCCGCCATGCCCTTCTCGGCGTATTCGCGGACCTCCTGCGAGATCTTCATGGAACAGAACTTCGGACCGCACATGGAGCAGAAGTGCGCCACCTTCGCGCCTTCGGCCGGCAAGGTTTGGTCGTGGAAGTCCTCCGCGGTTTCGGGATCGAGACTCAAGTTGAACTGGTCGCGCCAGCGGAACTCGAAGCGCGCCTTGGACAGAGCGGCGTCGCGCGCGGCGGCGCCGGGATGGCCCTTGGCAAGGTCGGCCGCGTGGGCGGCGATCTTGTAGGTGATCACGCCGGCTTTCACGTCGTCGCGGTCGGGAAGGCCGAGATGCTCCTTGGGCGTCACGTAACAGAGCATGGCTGTCCCGAACCAGCCGATCATGGCCGCTCCAATGGCGGATGTGATGTGGTCGTAGCCGGGGGCGATGTCGGTGGTGAGCGGTCCAAGGGTATAGAACGGCGCTTCGCCGCAAACCGCGAGCTGCTTGTCCATGTTCTCCTTGATCTTGTGCATGGGCACATGGCCCGGGCCTTCGATCATCACCTGCACGTCATGCTTCCAGGCGATCTGCGTCAGCTCGCCCAAAGTCTCGAGCTCGGCGAACTGCGCCGCATCGTTGGCGTCGGCGCCCGAGCCTGGGCGCAAGCCGTCGCCCAGCGAGAACGAAACGTCATAGGCCTTCATGATCTCGCAGATCTCATCGAAGTGCGGGTAGAGGAAGTTTTCCTTGTGATGGGCGAGGCACCACTTGGCCATGATCGAGCCGCCGCGGCTGACGATGCCGGTGACGCGCTTTGCGGTGAGGGGGATATACGCAAGCCGCACGCCCGCATGGATGGTGAAGTAGTCCACGCCCTGTTCGGCCTGTTCGATCAGCGTGTCGCGGAAAATCTCCCAGGTCAGGTCTTCGGCTTTGCCGTTCACCTTTTCGAGGGCCTGATAGATCGGCACCGTCCCGATCGGAACGGGCGCGTTGCGCAGGATCCATTCGCGGATAGTGTGGATGTTGCGGCCTGTCGAAAGGTCCATGACCGTATCGCCGCCCCAACGGATCGCCCACACCAGCTTGTCGACTTCCTCCGCCACCGACGAGGTGACGGCGGAATTGCCGATGTTCGCATTGATCTTCACCAGGAAGTTCCGTCCGATGATCATCGGCTCGGCCTCGGGGTGATTGATATTGGCGGGAATGATGGCGCGTCCGCGCGCGACTTCATCGCGCACGAACTCGGGGGTGACAAATTCGGGAATCGAGGCGCCGAAACTCTCGCCGTCGCGAGGGGCCTTCGCCGCGGCTTCGGCGCGGCCGCGGTTCTCACGGATGGCGATATATTCCATTTCCGGTGTGATGATGCCGGCGCGCGCGTAGGCTAGCTGCGTGACTGTCCGGCCGGGTTTACCCTTCAAGGGCTTGCGGCCCGCGCGGTCGAATTTGGGCACGTCGTTGGCTTCGCCGGCTTTGAGGCCGTCGTCTTCGGGGCGGGCCGCGCGGCCGGCGATTTCCTCAACGTCCCCGCGCGCTTTGATCCACGCGGTGCGTAGCGGCGCCAGGCCCAAGCGAATATCGGTGGTGATGGCCGGGTCCGAATAGGGGCCCGATGTGTCGTAGACGACGACCGGCGGTTCCTTGCCGCCCGCCACTTCGATCTCGCGCATGGCGACGCGCACGTCCGTGTGCGCGGTCCCGTTGAGATAGATCTTGCGCGAGGCCGGCAGCGGGCCGGAGGTGACGGTGAAAGTTTGAGGGCGCGAGATGACGTTCATATGGATCTCCTAAAATGGAGACCCGGGAATCGTGCGCAAAGCGGATGAGATCGTTAAAGGTCCATCCCTACGCCGGTATCACCCGGATCAGGTTCTAAGGGTTTACCGCTTCTCGCGGCCTCTCAGCCTCTTTGGAGGCACCCCTTGGATGGACGCGATATTAAGCCCCTGGAGCACAGGGTCAACATCAACGAAGGGCTTTGCTAAACTCGTGTCCTGACGAGGAGAACGCCGATGACACAGCTGTGGCTGGCTGCGGGCCTGCGCACACCCTTCGCAAAGGTCGACGGACCGCTTGGCAAACACGATGCCATTTCGCTTTCGGTGCCGGTCGTGCAAGCCATGTGCGGCCAACTCAAAGGCGCTGACCGTCCGGATCTCGTGATCTGGGGGGCGGTGGTACCCAGTCTGCGCTGGAGCAACATCGCGCGCGAAGTCACGCTCGACGCGAACGTCGGCACACACATTCCCGCCTACACGACGGTCATGGCCTGCGCCACCAGCATGGTCGGCGTCTTCGCCGCCGCCGACCGCCTCCGCTCCGGCCCGTCCTCGCTTGCGCTGGTCGGCGGCTCGGAAAGCATGAGCGGCGTGCAGATCGGCCTCAACCAGGGCTTCTCCGTCTGGCTACGGCGCTTCTTCCAGGCAAGGTCCGTCGGCCAGCGCGCTGAAATGTTGGGCGCGCTGCCGCTGAAAGACGTACGCCTGCACATCCCCAGCATCACCAATCGCACCACCGGCCTTTCCATGGGTGACGGCTGCGAGATCATGGCGAAGGAGTGGGGCATCCCGCGGCGGCGCCAAGACGAACTCGCGCTCGAAAGTCACCAGCGCGCCGTGGCCGGCTGGCAGAAAGGTTTTTTCGACGATCTCGTGATCTCCGTGGGCGGCGTTGCGAAGGACCTCCTGCCGCGCGGCGATACCTCGCTCGAGAAGCTGGCAAAGCTGAAGCCGGCGTATGATCCGGACAACGGAACGCTCACCGCGGGAAACTCTTCGCCGCTCACCGATGGGGCCGCAGGAATCTGGCTCGCGAAGGACGCGGGCCTCGGACGGCTCCCTTCGAACTCCCCGCGCGTGCGTCTGGTCGACTATGAACTTTCCGCCGTCGATATGGTGCGCGATGGTTTGCTCATGGCGCCCGCGATTGCGATCCCGCGCCTTCTCGCCCGTCACGGACTCACTTACGAAAGCGTCGCCTTATGGGAAATCCACGAAGCCTTTTCGGCGCAGGTGCTGTGTCACGTGGCGGCGATGGAAGACAAGGCCTGGCTCACCGCGCGGGCCGGCGTTACCGCCGAGCTCGGTAAATTTCCGTGGGCGCGCATGAATCCGAATGGCGGTAGCGTCGCGCTGGGCCACCCCTTCGGCGCAACGGGCGCGCGGATTCTCAGCCAAACGGTGAAGGAGCTTGCAGGTTATCCGCCGAACAGTCTTGCCATCGTTAGCATCTGTACCGACGGCGGGCTCGGCGGGGTTGCGCTGCTGTCATCCACATAGAGAAACGGCGCGGCCTTGTGGGGCCGCGCCGATCTTTTTAGGCCGCTTGCGGCCGGTTTTCCCAGGGACGGCCACTGCCGCCGCCGCCACCACCACCGCCGCGACGGCGATTCTTGCCGCCGCCGCCCGGCTTCTTCGGGCCGTTGGAATTGTTGCCGCGCGGTCTCTGTCCACCCGGTCTGTGCCCGCTTGGACGTCCACTGCGCGGACGATCACCATCATCGTTGGACTCACTGCGGGGTCCGCGAGCGCCCGGCGCCGCATGATAGGCGTGTTTCTCGTCCACCGGCACGGGCTGGCGGATCTGGCGCTCGATGGCGCGCAAGTGGCTCATTTCTTCGCGGTCGCAGAACGAGATGGCAATGCCGTCCATGCCGGCGCGCGCGGTGCGGCCGATACGGTGAACGTAACTTTCCGGTTCCACCGGCATCTCGAAGTTGATGACGTGCGAAACGCCGTCCACGTCGATGCCGCGGGCGGCGATGTCGGTGGCCACCAGGACACGTACCTTGCCGTCCTTGAACGCGTTCAGGCTGCGCTGACGGGCGTTCTGCGACTTGTTGCCGTGGATCGCGTCCGCCGAGAAGCCGCCCTTTTGCAGCTGCTCCGCAACGCGGTTCGCACAGTGCTTGGTGCGGGTGAAGACAATCGCGCGTGTGATGGCGCCGTCCTTCAGGAGGTCGGCAAGCAGGTGGCGCTTATTGTCGCGCGAGACGAACATCACTTTCTGCGCAATACGCTCCACCGTCGTCGACGGCGGCGTGACTTCGATGCGTTCATGGTTGCGAAGCAGCGTTTTGACAAGATCCGCCACCGCGTCCGGCATGGTCGCGGAGAACAGCAACGTCTGACGATCCTTCGGCAACGTGCGCACGATCTTCTGCACGTCGCGGATGAAGCCCATGTCCAGCATGCGGTCGGCTTCGTCGAGGACGAAGATTTCGACCGCGGAGAGGTCGACGCGGCGCTGGTTGATGAGATCAAGCAAACGGCCCGGCGTTGCGATCAGCACATCGGTGCCGCTCGCCATCGCCGACACCTGCGGACCCTGGCTGACGCCACCGTGAATGATGGTGCGCTTGATGTGGTTCAGGTTCTTGCCGTAGATCGCGAAATCATCGGCGATCTGCACGGCGAGCTCGCGTGTCGGTGTGAGAATGAGCGTGCGTGCGCCTTTAGGCGGATGCTTCTTATTCTTCTGGGCGAGGTGTTGCAGCATCGGCAGCGCGAAGGCGCAGGTCTTGCCGGTGCCGGTCTGGGCGATGCCCAGAACGTCGCGGCCTTCGAGCAGGCGGGGAATGGCTTGCGCCTGAATCGGCGTGGGCTTGGTGTAGCCCTGGCCGGCAACGGCACGGAACAACGGCTCGATCAAGCCGAGGTCGGAAAACAAAGTCATAGAGTCTCTTTCAAGTAGGCGAAGAACGTGCGGCCGCGAAGGCGGCGCAAAACGGTCTTGCGTTGACCCGGTGGGCACGCAACCGACGGGAGGGAATTTGAAACTTCTCAGGAAACGGTGCGGAAGGTCCTCCATACCAATTAAGGAGGGGAGCTTCACTCGCGGCCCTTTATTCGCTTTATTCTTTGGGGCCGGTGCACCTGCGCGCGAATCGCGAGATGTTGCCTGCATTAGGCAGACGGGGCGCTATATATGTGTAAATACGCGCAATGTCAACGTAAGGGCCTTTACTTACGCTTTTTCTGAGCCTGAACGGCGTTTTCCAGTGCGTCCAGAAAGCGCGAACGGTCCCGCGGCGTGAAGGCCGCCGGACCCCCGGTGATCTCGCCGGTTTCGCGCAAATGCGCCGACAGATCGCGCATCGCTACCGCCATTCCAACCGAGTTCTGGTCGATGGCCTTGCCGTTGGGACGTAAGACTTTCGCACCCTTCTCGATGCACCGCGCTGCGAGCGGGATGTCGTTGGTGATCACGATGTCATTTTCGGTCGCTTCGTCGGCAATACGATCGTCGGCCGCGTCCGGTCCGCTTGGAACCAGGATGCGCTGGACGAGTGGGTGATCGGGCCCGCGCATCCAGGCATTGCTGACCAGGATGACGGCGAGGGCGTGTCTGTCCGCGACGCGCACCACCTCGTCCTTCACCGGGCAAGCGTCGGCATCCACCAGCAGTCGGATTTTTGACTCGGACATATCTATAGCTATGACTCTTTCACCTTAGTGCAGCGCAGCAGGCGGTGTTACAGAAATGCGCTCCCCTTGAGCGCGCTAACAGGCTGTTGTACTGAGGAAAAAGGATCTTGTCCGCCCGGACGAGCAAAATGAGGGAGGCCACCGCGATTTTCCCAAATCGCGTCATCCCATGAATAACGCACCCAACAAAGTTCTCACGCTGACCGATTGCATCGCGATCATCGTCGGCCTCGTCATCGGCACCGGTATCTTCAGCTTCCCCAGCATCGTCGCCGGCGTGCTCGGCCAGACCGAGGCGATCCTCTTCGTCTGGGTGGCCGGCGGCATCGTCTCGATCATCGGCGCCTTGTGTTATGCCGAACTCGCGACGACCTACCCTTCAGCCGGCGGCGAGTATCACTTCCTCACCCGCGCCTACGGGCCGTCGGTCGGCTTCATGTTTGCCTGGGCGCGCCTCACCGTCATTCAAAGCGGCTCGATCGCGCTGTTCGCCTATATCTTCGGCGACTATGCGAGCCAGCTCGTCCCGCTCGGACCTTACAGCTCGGCGCTTTACGCGGCGCTCACGATCGTCGCGCTGACGCTCCTAAATCTTGCCGGCATCCGTCAGACCGCGACGTTTCAGAAAGGCATGTTCGTGGCGACGCTCGCCGGCCTCGGCATTCTTATTTTCGCCGGCGTATTCCAAGGGCCCGAGGCGACGGCCGCGGTCGCCGAGGCGCCCGCGACCTTGAGCATGGGCAGTGTCGGCACGGCGATGCTCCTCGTGCTCCTGACCTTCGGCGGTTGGAACGAGGCCGCCTACATCTCCGCCGAAGTGCAGAATCCTCAACGTAATATGGTGCGGGCCCTCATCATCGGACTTGCCGTCATTACCGCGCTCTATGTGGCGGTGAACTTCGCCTACCTCTCCGTCCTCGGCCCTGCGGGCATGGCGTCATCGAAGGCGATCGCCGCGGACGTGATGCGCGCGGCCTTTGGCGATGTCGGCGCCGTGATCATCACCTTCGTCGTGCTTATCCTTATCCTCGACAATACCCACATCACGCTGTTCACCGGCGCGCGCAGCGCCTATGCGCTGGGCCAGGATTTCCCGTTGTTTCAGGGGCTCGCGAAGTGGGATGCGGTGCGCGGCGTGCCGACCCGCGGCGTGATCTTCCAGGCGATCATCGCCCTTCTGCTCGTCGCTTTTGCCGCCTTCATGCGGTCGGGTGTTCAGACGGTGGTCGATTTCCTGCAGCCGGTTTTCTGGCTTTTCTTTTTCCTGACAGGCGTTTCGCTCTTTGTCTTGCGCACCCGCGACCCCGGCGCGGTCCGTCCGTTCCGCGTGCCGTTCTATCCGGTGACGCCCGCGCTCTTCTGCCTTACTGGCGCCTACATGCTCTATAATAGTGTGAGTTTCACAGGCCGCGGCGCCCTTGCCGGCGTCGTTGTGCTTGCCGTCGGTCTTCCGGTTCTCGTGCTCGCCCGCCGTTCAAAAATGAAATAGCCCTTAAAGGAATAGACCCATGAAGATGCACAATCGTATCGGCTTGCTCGGCATCGCTGCGGTGTTCATGACGTTCAGCGCCGTGGCGGCAACCAAATACACCGGCGAAGGCGGCGTCGAACTCGACGTGCCGTATGTGCCGACGCCGCAGGAACTCGTCGATCGTATGCTGAAGCTCGGCGGCGTCACCGCCAACGACATCCATTATGACCTGGGCTCGGGCGACGGACGCATCGTCGTCACCGCGGCCCGCGATATGAAAGTGAAAAAGGGCGTCGGTGTCGATCTCGATCCGGTGCGTATCGCCGAAGCCAATGAGAATGCGAAGAAGGCAGGCGTGACTGACCGCGTGACCTTCCATCGCGGCGATCTCTTCGCCATGGACTTCAAGGAAGCCACGGTCATGACCATGTACCTGCTTCCGGAAGTGAATCTGAAGCTGCGTCCTAAGATCCTCGATGAGATGAAGCCCGGCACGCGCATCGTCAGCCACGCCTTCACCATGGGCGACTGGCAGCCGGACAAACATGAAGTGGTCGATTCGCGCAACATCTACCTCTGGATCGTTCCGGCGAAGGTCGCGGGAAGCTGGACCTGGCAGGTCGGCAACGAGACCTACAAGGCGGACCTCAAGCAGCAGTACCAGATGGCCTCGGGCACCTTGACGCTGCCGAACGGCAAACAGGTCCCCATCGAATCCCCGGTCCTCTCGGGCGAGAACATCACATTTGCGGCAACGGTCCCCGGCGCAACCGCGCCCTTACGCTTCAGCGGGAAAGTCGCCGGCTCATCGATCGATGGCGCGATGGACGTCTCCGGCAAGTCGGCCAAAGTGACCGCCAAGAAAACGTCCTAACATAGGCCTCGAATATTTCGCGAAAAGGAGGGGCCAAAAGCCCCTCCTTTTTTTCATTCCGAGAGTTTTCCGTGCCCGACTCAAAAGCCCGCACCGAACCGGCGCCGTCCGCGTTCAAGGATTTCTTCAACAAGGCGCTGGTGGAGGACATGGCCCACCATCTCCATCGGGTGTGGCCGGGCTTCGACAAGAAGGCTTTTGTTTCCGAAGCGCTCCGAAACTTTCCGGCGCTCGAACTGAAGCAACGCGCCCATCAGATCGCGGCCGCCCTCGGCACGCATTTGCCGAAGGATGTTCCGAAGGCGCTTCGGACCGTGACAGCGGCGCTGCGTCCCTTGCGCGCGAACGGCGAACTCGATCCCGACCCGAAGAAGGGGATCGCGGGCTGGGCCATTCTGCCCTTCGGCGAATATGTGGCGGCCCATGGCCTCGATCATCCCAAGGACTCGCTCGCGGCCTTGCGCGAGTTGACCATCCGCAGCACGTCCGAGTTTGCAATCCGCCCCTTCGTGGTGCGCCATGCCGATGAAACTTTGCGCACACTCAAAGCCTGGGCCAAGGATAAGAACGAACATGTGCGCCGGCTGGTGTCCGAAGGCACGCGGCCGCGGTTGCCGTGGGGGATGCAACTCAAAAGCTTTGTGAAGGATCCGGCGCCGATCCTGCCGCTGCTCGAGGCCTTGCGAGACGATCCTTCCGAATATGTGCGGCGGTCCGTCGCCAACAGTCTCAACGATATCGCCAAGGACCATCCCGATTTGGTGGCGGCGATTGCAGGGCGTTGGCTCAAGGACGCGAGCGACGAGCGCGCCCGCCTCGTCCGCCACGCTTGCCGCACGCTCATCAAGGCCGGCCACCGGGCGACTTTGACGGCGCTTGGCTATGCGCCGACGGCCAAGGTGAAGCTCGCGAGATTCAGCCTGAGTCCGTCACGGCTGACCTTCGGGAACGCGCTGACCTTAAAAGTCGAGATCAAGAGCACGGCCCGGGCGCCGCAGAAGATCGTGCTCGACTACGTCGTGCATCACCGCAAGAAAAACGGCAGCTCGGCCAAAGTCTTCAAGTGGAAAGCTTTCACCCTTGCGCCCGGTGAAACGGTCAACTTTGAAAAGAAGCACGCCATCCGTCGTATCACCACGCGGGTCTACTATCCCGGGGCGCACAAGGTGGAGGTAATGGCGAACGGAAAAGTGCTCGGCGGGAAGCGCTTCACGCTTGAGATGTAAGTTAGGGTCCGTTGTCGTCGTCGAGGACGGAAAGCTGCATGCGGTCGTCGCCGGCGTTCAGCGTCTTGACCGTGCGCAAATGATCTTCCCAATTGTCGGCGAATTCCGTTAACGCCTG
>CAMDOZ010000030.1 GCA_945903705.1 Fidelibacterota bacterium
CATCAGCCTCGTCGTGGCGGTGTTCTCCGCAACGCTCGCCACCGTGCTCGGCACCGCGGCCGGCTACGCATTGGCGCGGTTCGGTCCCTTCAGAGGCCGGGCGTTCTTCGCAGGTACGCTTGCCATGCCCTTGCTGATGCCGGAAGTCATCACCGGGCTAGCCTTGCTGCTTCTGTTTGTCGCCGCGCAGAGGGCCATGCCATGGCTGCCGGGCAGGGGTGTCGGCACGCTGATCCTCGCCCACGCTGGCCTCACCACGGCTTACGTCGCCGTGATCGTGCAGGCGCGCATTGCCGGCATGCAGCGCGACTATGAAGAGGCTGCCGCGGATCTCGGCGCTAGGCCGGCGGCGGTCTTTCGGCACATCACGCTACCCTTGATCGCACCGGCGCTCGCGGCCGGGTGGCTCCTGGCGTTTGTATTGTCCCTCGACGACCTGGTGATCGCGAGCTTCGTCTCCGGCCCCCAATCCACCACCTTGCCCATGGTGGTCTTCTCCAGCGTGCGCCTCGGCGTCAGCCCGAAGATCAATGCACTGGCGACGCTCCTGATCATCGCCACTTTCCTACTGCTCGCGGCGGCGGCAGTTCTGTCTCGCAAGCGTGCAAAATAAAAGCGCCCCGCTTGGGGCGGGGCGCTGTCGCGAAATTCTTTTTGCTCGTTCTGATATCCGTGTTTCTCGTCCGGCCTCCTATCGCTTCCCGTCGATCGAAACTTCGCCGCGTTCGATCTTTACGGTGGCATCTCCTTTGACTTCGACAGACGTGGTCTCGGCCAGGACGACACAATCGCTGCAGATGTTCGCGATACGCTGACCTGCGCCTACCTTGATTGTCGCGCTTCTGCCGTCGCTATGATTGATGGTGATCTCGCGCGCCGTGCGGTCGCGGTTCGTAAGCTCGACGGCTTGCGCCGCCGGTGCCGCCACCGTTGTCGCTACAATTACTCCCCACAAGAATTGAACGCGCCGCACGTCTCTCGGCTCCGTCCTACGCTCGCCTCGCCCCAGTGTTTGCAGTTCAATATTCTCCACGACGCCATAATCCGATCAAACGAATTTAAGCACCTGGTATGTTCGACAATTCCGATACCAGAATCGCCCCCCATCCTGCTCGCCGATCCTATAAAATTCTTCTAAGCCTTTGCAAAGGCGAAAATTTATGCATGAACTCACAAAATTTACTTGCGGAGAAACCCATGACGATTGTTCTTCACGAACTTGCACTCGACCGGGGAATTCTTTCCTCGCCGTATTGCTGGACCGTGCGTTTCGCGCTGGCCCATAAGGGCCTCGACTATCGCGCGGTGCCGACAAATTTCACCGGCATTCCCTCCATCTGCGGCGGAGGCCAGAAGATGGTTCCGGTGCTCGAGGACGGCGCGAAGATCGTCGCTGACAGTTGGGCCATCGCCGAGCATCTCGAGGCGGCCTATTCCGACCGGCCGTCGCTGTTTGGCGGCACGCTCGGCCGCAACTATGCGCGCTTCGTTCTCGCGACCTGCGGGACACATGTCGCGCGCGCCGGCGTCAAGGTCGTCGTAGGCGAAGTCTACAAGAGTGTTCAGCCCCAGGACCGCGACTACTACCGCGAAAGCCGCACGCAGCGGCTCGGCATGTCCATCGAGGAATTCACGGCGGCTCCGGCAGCGGAGCGCATCGCGGCACTTAGGGCAACCCTTGAGCCTTTGCGCGCGGTCCTCAAGGACCAACCTTTCCTCTCCGGCGCGGCGCCGCTCTACGCCGACTATGTCGCCGCCGGGTTCCTCCTGTGGTGGCGTGCCGCTTCGCCCGAGCGCGTATTTGAGAAGGACGATCCCCTCATGCCCTGGTTCGAGCGCATGATGGCTCTCTATCCGCGCATCGCCAAGGACAGCACGCGGAGCTGGGACGGTCCCTAAAGCGTGTCCAGGAAAAGTGAGAACCGCCCGCCGGCCTATAGCCGGCCGATTCAAGACGAAGCGCGCCTACGCGCGCGAGCCGCCCGGACACGCGACAACTAGGTAAAGTTCTTGAAGAAGCTACTTTCCTTCGTCTATCGCTGCACGCCGGTTTGGATCACGCGTATCCTTCTGCGCGGCATAAATCCCAGTTTCAGCATCGGCGCCACGGGCGTGTTCTTGACGCCCGACGGAAAAGTGCTGGTCCAGCGCCATGTCTACCGCCACCTATACCCCTGGGGCCTCCCGTCCGGCTTTCTCAAGGCCGGGGAATCGCCCGAGGCCGGCGCGCTACGTGAACTGGCCGAAGAAGTGGGGCTTACGGCGCGCGTCGAGGGCATTGTCGGCAGCTACCTCATTCATCCCCGCCACCTTGAAATCGCGGTGAAGGGAACAATAGATCCCTCGCAACCGCTGCACCTCAGCCATGAGATTTTCGAGGCAATATACGTCGCACCGGACGAACTGCCCGAGGCCATGCCGTCGGATCAGAAGGAAATGGTGCGCCGGGCAGCGGAAGGCTGGCCCATCATAAATACCTTGTCCCGGTGACGGGGGCGCTTTAGAAAGCGGCCCGCATGGCAAAAATCAACGTAACAACGCGCGCCGGTAAAAACGTCAGCATCGACGGCAAGATCGGCCACAGCCTCATGGAAAACCTGCGGGACAACGACCTCGACGTGGAGGCGGCGTGCGGCGGTTCGTGCTCTTGCGCCACCTGTCACGTCTTCGTCGATGGGGCCTGGCTCGACAAGCTTCCCGCGCGCACGGCCGACGAGCAGGAACTGGTGGAACAGACCACCTTTTACAAGGGCAAGAATTCGCGCCTGTCCTGTCAGATCAAATTCACCGAAGCCATGGACGGCATAGCGGTCACCGTCGCCCCGGCGGAATAGCGCGCCTAGTCGCGCCAGCGACGGTGCATCCACAGCCACTGGTCGGGCCGCTCGCGGATCCAGTCTTCCAATCGCGCGTTGATGCGTGTCATCGCGCTCAGGACATCCGCGTCATGGTCGTCCGTGGCGGCAAAGCGCCACGGCTGTTCGACACTCACCTTGAAGCGCGCGCCGCCGAGCCGCTGGACGCGGATCGGGAACACCGGGCAGTCCAACTTTAGGGCAAAAGTCGCGATCGCGGGCGCCGTCGCCGCCGGACGGCCGAAGAACGGCACTTCGACACCGGAGCTCAGTTTCTGGTCCACGAGCATCACTACGTGGCCACCCTGCTTGAGGTCGGAAAGTACGATGCGCGCGCCCGCAGGGCCCTTCGGCGCGAGGCCCGCGACGCCGCGCAGGCGCACCTCGGCGATCATCTCATCCACCAAGGGATTGTTCGCTTTGCGATATACTGCGGTGATCGGCTTGGAGTGGATGCGAAGGGCGTCGAAGATCACTTCCCAGTTCGCAAGGTGCGCCGTCATCAGCAGCGCCGGTTGACCCTCCCGCGCCCGCGCGGCGAGCTCTTCGTGGCCTTCGATCGTCACGCGATCCTCGAGCCGCGGAATGACCGCGTACTCGGTCATGGTGCGGCCGAAATTGTCCCATGCGCCGAGAAGGATTTTGGACCTCGCCCGACGGTCGAATTCGGGCATCGCCCGCTCGAGATTGCGATCGGCGATTCTGTGTGCGCGGGTGAGGGGGCCAATGGTGCGGCCCAGCCACCCGCCGAACGCCGAGGCTTTGTCGACCGAAAGCGGACCCAAGAGCGCGAACATCAGACGCGCCGCCAGCGCTTCAAGGCGGTAGCGGATCGGATGCTTTAACGGGGTCGCCTGATCGGACATTATGCGCGACTTATATCCTCTCTAACGTGGCGAAGGGAGCCTCGCGTGCGCCTATTGCAAGTCCTCGCCGGCGGTCTGCACGGCGGGGCGGAACGGTTCTACGAGGATCTGGTCGTCGGTCTTGCCAAGGCCGGCGCCGACCAGGCCTGCGCCATCCGGCCGTTCCCCATGCGGGCGGCGCGGCTCTCCGCGGCCGGGTGCCGCGTCTCCCAATTCATGTTCGGCGGCGTCTTAGACATTTTCACGCGAAGGCGTCTTGCGAAACTGGCGAGGCTCGAAAGCCCGGACCTCATTCTCGGGTGGATGAATCGCGCTTGCGCGATCCTGCCCGAAGGCTCGTGGGTCAACGTCGGACGCCTCGGCGGCTACTACAGCCTCAAGTACTATCAACGATGCCATCACCTCGTTTGCAATACGCCCGATATTGCCGACTATGTCGTGCGTGAAGGCTGGCCCGCGGCGCGCGCGCATTACATTCCTAATTTCACGCCGGTCGACGACACGCCCGCGATGGATCGCACCGCCCTCGCGACGTCGCCAGGCGTAAGCGTGCTTCTCATCCTTGCGCGCTTGCACAAAGTGAAGGGTGTCGACGTTGCGATCCGTGCCCTTGCGTCCATCCCCAATGCAGTCCTCTGGATCGCCGGCGACGGATCCCTCGAGGGCGCGCTCCGCAGTCTCGCTGAGAACGAGGGCGTCGCCGACCGCGTCCGGTTCCTCGGTTGGCGCGACGACCGCTCGGCGCTATTGAAGGCGGCGGACGTCTGCCTTGTTCCGTCGCGCTTTGAACCCTTTGGAAATGTCGTCATCAACGCGTGGGCTCACGGCGTGCCGCTGGTGGCCACCGCCAGCCAAGGCCCGGGCTTTTTGGTTCGCGACGGCGACGACGGCCTCAAGGTGCCGGTTGACGATGTCTCCGCGCTGGCCGCCGCGGTCAACGCCGTGCTGAACGACGGCGGACTTTCGGGAAAACTCCGGGCCGGCGGTCTTGAGCGCATCCGCAAGGAATTCTCAGAAGACGCGGTTGTCCAACAATATATGGACCTGCTTTCAACCGTGAGGCGCTAACCCGGTCCGATTGTTTGGGTTTTCGATACAGGGCATAGTGGCGCCGCATGCAGGTCTCAAAGGCAAAGACGAGCAAGCCTAAGCCCTCCGACGCGGATTCGAAGCCGCCGGAGGAGGAACGCGACCACCTTGCCCTGATCGCCGATATGACCCGCGAGTTCGGCGCCGCCAATGACTACAAGGCGGTGGCCCACACCGCCCTCGAGCGCATCACGAAGTACGTCGGCGCGGAAGCCGCGTCGCTCTTCCTCCTCAGCGACTCAGGCGACAACCTCGTATGCGTCGCCTGTTATGGCCCGGTCGACATCACGGGGCTCAGCATTCCGGCCGCGACCGGCGTCGTCGGCCGCTGTGTCATCTCGCGCAAGGGTCTGCTCGTCCGCGACGTATCCACGGATGGCGATTTCGGCGCCGCCGTCGACGCCAAGACCGGGTTTACAACGCGCTCCCTCCTGGTGGCGCCGCTGGCCATCGGCAAGGAGTGCCTGGGCGCCATTGAAATCATCAATCGCATCGGCGGCGACGGCCTCTTCAGCGAAGAAGAGCTGATGCTCCTCGAGACGCTGGCCCGCGCCGCGGCGCTGGCCATCAACAACTTCCGCCTCACCCACAAAATTGTGCAGCAGGAGCGCGACCGCCACGAGCTGGAGCTCGCCGCCGAGATCCAACGCGACCTCCTGCCGCAGCCGTCCACGCGCGATTTTCCCATCCACGGCATCAATATCCCGGCCCGCGCCGTTTCAGGCGACTTCTTCGACATCATGACGCTTCCCGACGGGCGGATTTGGTTCAACATCGCCGACGTGTCGGGCAAAGGCATGAATGCCGCGCTGCTCATGGCCAAGACGTCGAGCTTGTTCCGCTGCCTGGCGAAAAGCGCCGAGCATCCGGGTCAACTCTTGAACGCCATCAATAACGAGCTGTGCGAGACCAATTCCCACGGCATGTTCGTCACCATGGTCGGCGGGCTGTTCGATCCGGCCCTCGGACTCGTGCGCCTGACGAACGCCGGCCACGAGCCGCCGCTGCTTTTCGACGCCCGCACCGAGCGTTTTACCGCCATACCCGCGGATGCGCCGCCCTTGGGGATCGCTCAGGATATCGCCGGGCCCGACGGATTTCCGGTGCGCGAGCTCTACCTCGCCGGCGGCACGCTTTATGTTTTCACCGACGGACTGACGGAGGCGACGACCTTCGGCGGCGGCATGCTTGGAATCGACGGCGTGCGCGCGCTGATCCGCGACCACGCCGATCAGTCGCCGGACCTGCGCCTCAAAAGCATCGCCGGCGCGGTGAAGTTGCCCGGACAATCGTTGCGAGACGATCTTACTTTGCTGGTGGTCGAGGACATGGCCATCGCGCCCATAGGCGCGAAGGCGCCCGCGGCGTCTCTTGAGACGCCCGCCGACGAGCAGATTTTGAGGATCCGCGTGCCGGCCCGCGCCGACCGCCTGAAGCTCATCCGCGCCGCCACCGAACAGGCCGCCAGGTTCTGCGAAGCGCCCGAGCCCTGGATGTTCGATCTCAAGATGGCCGTGGACGAGGCCTGTCAGAACATAGTTCGCCACGCCTATAAGGGCCGCGAAGACGCCGGCGACATCGTCATCGATTTTGTCCGCCGCGGGGGTGCGCTCGAAGTCGACATCATGGATTTCGCCGACCCGGTCGACCCGGACACCATCCGGTCCCGGGACGTTTCCGAGGTCAGACCCGGCGGGCTTGGCGTGCACCTCATCAAATCCGTATGCGACGAGGCCAAATTCCTTCCGCCGCCGCCCGGAGTCGGCAACTTATTTAAATTGACCAAACGCCTCCCATCCAAGGTAAATTAACCTCTGGGGAACACGCACTAATGTCATATGAAGTCAAAAACATGAACGGCGCCGCCGTGGTGGCGCTTACCGGCGACGTTGATTTGCAGACGTCGCCCGCCGTGCGGCAAAAACTCCTCGAGAGTCTCGAGCAGTACAAGCGCATCATCGTCGACCTGTCGGCGGTGAACTACATCGACTCATCCGGTGTGGCATCGCTCGTGGAGGCCTTCCAGGTTTCGCGCAAGAAGGGCTCGACCTTCTCGCTGGCCAGCGTCTCCTCCGCCGCCATGCGGGTGCTGTCGCTCGCGCGGCTCGACAAAGTGTTCACAATCCATCCGTCCGTCGAAGCGGCGCTCGCCGCCCAGGGTTAGCCATGGCTGAGGCCGGGGATCGCGCAATACCGACGCGGATTGCAGAGACCCTGGACAAGGTCGGTCGCGGGGCCGTCAGGGGCGTCGCGGAAGTCGGCCTCGGCGCGATGCTCTTCTGGCAGAGCATTTATTTCATTTTTCTTGGGCGCAGCCGCGAGCAACCTTTACGCATCGCGGCGACCTTCGAGCGCGCTATGGAAGTCGGCATCCGCGCGCTGCCGATCGTCACCATGCTGTCCGTAACCATGGGCATCATGTTTGCAATCCAAGGGATCTATACGCTCCGGGTCTTCGGCGCCGAGGAACAGGTCACCATCGGACTCGGCATCTCTATCGTGCGCGAATTCGGGCCGCTCCTCACCGGAATCATGGTCGCCGGCCGGACCGGTTCCTCGCTCGCAGCCCGCATCGGCACGATGCGCATCAGCCAGGAAGTCGACGCCCTTGAAGTCATGGGCATCAACCCGGTGCGGTTCCTGGTGGCGCCGGCCCTCATCGCGATGATCGTGATGGTGCCGCTCCTGACGCTGTGGGCCGATCTCATGATGCTTATCGGCGCCGGCTGGTACGTCTCGGTCGACTTGGGAATGAGCTTCGCCGCCTATGCGACCCGTATTATAGAAGTCGTCGAGGTCAATGACCTCCTGCACGGTCTCGCCAAGGCCACTCTCTTCTCGATCCTTATCACCCTCGTCGGTGTCATCAACGGCGCCAGCGTCGAAGGCGGCGCCGAGGGCGTCGGCCGCATGACCACGCGCTCGGTGGTTCTTTCCATCAGTGCGATCATCGTCACTGACATGATCTTCGCTTTCATCACGACCCGGTCATGAACAATCCGGCTGCAAACCGCGATCTCGCGCGCCAGCGCCCGGACCTTTCCGACGCGCCGATGGTGATCGACATTCAAAAGCTGGTCACCCATTACGGCTCCCGCGAGATCCTTCACAGCATCAATCTCGGGGTCCGCGAAGGCGAGATCATGGTGATCATGGGAGGGTCGGGTTCGGGCAAGTCCACGCTCCTCAATACGCTCCTGGGGCTCCTGCGGCCCACCTCCGGCCAGGTTCATATCCTGGGCGAGGACCTGACCCAGATCTCGGACGTTGAGAAGACCCTACTCCGGCGCAAGATCGGCGTTGCCTTTCAGGGCGGCGCCTTGTTCGGGTCGTTGAACGTACTCGAAAATATCATGCTGCCCTTAAGGGAGCACACCAAGCTCGACGTCAATACGATGCGAATTATGGCCCGCCTCAAGATGCAGGTGGTCAATCTGGCGGGTTTCGAGCATTTGATGCCGTCCGAACTTTCAGGCGGGATGATCAAACGCGCAGCATTTGCGCGCGCCGTGGTCATGGACCCCAAGATACTGTTTTGCGACGAGCCGTCCGCCGGCCTCGACCCGATCGTCGCTTCGGCCATCGACGACCTCATCTTGAACCTGCGCGACGCCATGGGCATGTCCGTGGTCGTCGTCACCCACGAGTTGGAAAGCGCTTTTAGGATCGCCGACCGCATTACCGTGCTGGATAAGGGCGATATTCTGATGACAGGCACCGTGGATGAGATACGATCTGCCAAGAACGAACGTATCCAGAACTTGCTGAACCGGCGCACCGAGACCGAGACGCTGGATCCAGACGAATATCTGAAGCGCCTGACGGCGGCGAACGACTAAAGAAATCGCCGGGGGGCGAGGGGACGACCTTTAATGCAGGATAGCCGCATCAACTATGTGGTGGTGGGCGCCTTCGTCACGGCAATGGTCGTGGCGTTCGTCATCATCATCTCCGTGCTCGCCGGCAATTCGGGCGACACCGACGAATATTATACGGTGTACGACAACGTCGGCGGCGTGAAGCTGGGCACCCTGGTGTTCTACGAGGGCTACCAGATCGGACAGGTCGACGAGGTCACCCCCATGGGCGAGGGCCCGACCGTGCGTTTCAAGGTCACCATGGCCGTGGTGGAAGGCTGGCAGATCCCGGCGGACTCCCTCGCGCGCGCTCAAGTCTCGGGCCTTCTCTCCGCCATCGCCATCGACATCCAGGGCGGCAAGAGCCCCAAGATCCTTCCGGCCGGCTCGGAGATTGAGGGCGTCGAGGGCACCAACATTTTCGCGACGATCGCCGACATCAGCTCAGAGTTCACCGATCTCTCGTCGAACTCCGTGAAGCCCTTGATCGCCAGCCTCAACAAGTACGTGACCGAGTTCGGCAACGTCACCATGCAGCATCTGCCGGCGCTGATGGGCAATCTCGAGAAATTGAGCGCCAGCCTCGAACGCACGTCGGCCATCGTCGAGAAAGACATGCTCAAGCCGGAGAACCGCGAGCAGTTCGACGCGATTATGAGCAATCTCGGCACGGTCTCCGCCGATCTCAAGCAAACCAGCGCGCTCCTCAACGCCTCCATCACCAACATCAATCAGCTGGTGGAAAACAATTCCGGCAACGTGGACGAAGCGATGCGAAGCCTGCGCTATAGCCTCGATACCTTCTCGCGCCATGTGGACGACATTTCCCAGAACATCGACGCCACCGCGCGCAATATGAGCGAATTCAGCCGCTCCATCCGCACCAATCCGGGCCTGCTCCTCTCGGGCACCGACGCGCCCGATCCGCCGCAGGGAGCACCGAAATGACCGAGCTCCTGATCGACCGCCGCCTGTTCGTGGTAGGCGGCCTTGCCGCGCTCTCGGCCTGCGCCGCCGATCCGCCGCCGGAAGAGGCGTTCTACCGCTTGGGCAACCCTTCGCCCGTGCAGGTGCTCGCCGGCGGGCCGATCCGCGGCATCGTCGACGTGCCGCAAGTGCGCACCCAGGGCGTGGTCGGCGGTCGCGCCATCCTCTATCGCAACGCGCCCGAGCAGGTGATCGCGTACCACTATCACGCCTGGCAGGAGCCGACCGGTGTCATGATGCAGCGGGCGCTGCTCGATGCTTTGCGCGCGGCTCAGGCGTTCGACACCGTAGCGACGCCCGAGATGCGTCTCGACCGCAGTTACGAGCTCATGGGCGATCTCTTGATGCTCGAGCACGTGCTTGCGGGTGGGAACGTGGTGGTCGAGATGGAAATCTCGCTCCGCAAGATTACCGGGAACCAGCAGCTGCTCTCGAAGACCTACCGCGCGGAAGAGGCGGCAGGTTCGGCAGTGGCTTCGGCCATTCCGGCTTTCACCCGCGCCGTCGACAAGATCACGGCGGCCTTGCTGGCCGACCTCGCGGCTCTCCCAAAACAGGCCTAATTCAAGCCATTTCGACGGGTTGCCCGGGTAGGACGGCCCCTCTAGTATCCGCGCGCCTTCGGTAGGAGCCTCGCGACTTGCGCTATGTAAGTACCCGTGGCCGTGCGCCCGCGCTCGGTTTTGACGACGTCCTGTTGGCCGGCCTCGCCGCCGACGGCGGCCTCTACGTGCCAGAGACCTGGCCGCAATTTTCGGCGGCCGATTTTGCGTCCTTCGCCGGTCTCGACTATCCGCGGCTCGCAGCGAAGGTCATGGCGCCGTTCGTCAAAGGTTCGGTGCTCGAACACAAGCTCGAGGACCTGACGCGCCGTGCCTACGCAAACTTCACCCATACCGCCGTGGCGCCCATGGTGCAGACCGGCGCCAACGAATGGCTGCTCGAGCTCTTCCACGGTCCGACGCTGGCCTTCAAGGACTTTGCGCTTCAGTGCGTAGGACTGATGTTCGACGAGGTGCTGAAGGCGCGAGGCGCGCGCATCACCATCGTCGGCGCGACGTCGGGCGACACGGGCTCGGCCGCGATCGAGGCCACCAAAAACAAGGATGCGATCGATATCTTCATCCTGCATCCCGCCGGCCGCACGTCGGACGTCCAGCGCCGGCAGATGACCACGGTGGATGCGAAGAACGTCCACAACATCGCCGTCGAAGGCACTTTCGACGACTGCCAGAACATGGTGAAGGCGCTCTTCGCCGATACGAAGTTCCGCGGCGAGCTTCGCCTCTCGGCCGTGAACTCCATCAACTGGGCGCGTATCATGGCCCAGATCGTCTATTACGTATGGGCGGCCGCGCACGTTGGCGCGCCGCAGCGAAAAGTCGCCTTCGCGGTTCCCACCGGAAACTTCGGCAATGTGTTCGCCGGTTATGCCGCAAGCCGCATGGGCCTTCCGGTCGCACGCTTTATCGTCGGTTCCAACGCCAACGATATTCTTACGCGCTATTTTGAGACAGGCGCCATGACCGCCGCCGGCGTTGTGCCGACCTTAAGCCCCTCCATGGACATCCAGATCTCCTCGAACTTCGAGCGCCTTCTGTTCGAGGCTGTCAGTCGCGACGGCGCGGCGGTCACGCGCCATATGGACCAGTTCAAGCAGAGCGGCAGTTACACCGTGGAGCCGAAGGCCCACGCCGCGATGCTGACCCTCTTTTCCGGCCATCGCCTCGACGACGCGGGCACGCTCAAATTCATCGGCGAAGTCCACAAAGCGAGCGGTTACGTGCTCGACCCCCACTCGGCCGTAGGGCTCTACGCCGGCCGCGAGGCCGGCCTCGATTCGGCGATCCCCCGCATCGCGCTCGCCACCGCCCATCCGGCCAAGTTTCCCGACGCGGTTGAAAAGGCAACCGGAACAAGGCCTTCCGCGCCGCAGGCGCTGGCGGAGGTTTTCCACCGCAGCGAGCGCTTTACAACGCTTCCAAATGACCTAGATCAGTTGCGGCGATTGATCCGCGATCGCGTCTCACACTGAAATTTGGGTCGAATGTCGGTTCAGGTCACTACGTTGTCTAATGGTCTGCGTGTCGTCACGGACGCCATGTCCTCGGTGGAAACCGTCGCCGTGGGTGTCTGGGTGGCTGCGGGAACGCGCCACGAGACCGCCGATGTGAACGGCATCTCCCACCTCCTCGAGCATATGGCGTTCAAGGGCACGGCGCGCCGGAGCGCACAATTGATTGCTGAGGAAATGGACAATGTCGGCGGTCAGCTCAACGCCTACACCAGCCGCGACCACACCGCCTACTTCGCGAAGGTCCTGAAGGAGAATCTGCCGCTCGCGGTCGATATGCTCTCGGACATCCTCCTCAACTCCACCATGGACGCCGAAGAACTCGCGCGTGAACAACATGTGGTGGTGCAGGAGATCTATCAGGCCGACGATACGCCCGACGACATCATCTTCGACCACCATCAGGCCACGGCGTTTCCCAATCAGCCCATGGGCTGGCCGGTGCTGGGCAAGGAGCCGATCGTGCGCTCCATCACGTCGGACCGCCTGAAGACCTACATGGCCGTCAACTACGCGGCCGACACCATGGTCGTGTCCGCCGCCGGCAATGTGGATCACGACATTTTCGTCGACCTGGTGGAGAAGGCCTTCGCCGCGCTGCCGCGCACGTCGGCCGTGAGCGAGGTCCCCAGCGTCTACAACGGCGGCGACTTCCGCGAGACTCGCAAGCTCGAGCAGGTGCATCTCGTGCTCGGCTTCGGCGGCCTCGCCTTCGACGATCCGGATTTCTACAACCTGGGCGCTCTTTCCACGTTGCTGGGCGAGGGCATGTCCTCGCGCCTTTTCCAAGAAATCCGCGAAAAGCGCGGCCTCGCCTATTCGGTCTATTCCTCGACGCAGTCCTTCTCCGACTCAGGCATCTTCTCAATCTATATGGGGACGGGGCGCGCCGACGTGCCGAAGCTCATCCCGGTCCTCTGCGACGAGATCAAGAAGGTGCACGGCGGCGTTTCCGATGACGAAGTGAAGCGTGCCCGCGCACAGATCAAGTCGGGCCTGCTCATGTCGCTGGAAAGCCCCTCGAGCCGCTGCGGCCAGCGTGCGCGCCAGATCATGATTTACGGCCGCCCGCTGACCACCGAGGAAATCATCGCCAAAGTGGAGAACGTGGATGCCGGCGGCATCATGCGCACCGCCGAGCGCATTTTCGCGAGCGCGCCGACGCTTGCAGCTTTGGGTGAACTCAAGACCCTCGAAAAGCTCGACGCCATCCGCGCGCGTCTGAACTAAAACACTGCGGGCGGCCCGTTTCCCGTGGCCGCCCGCAAATCCCATCACCCGCGTGAAGTTCTTAGTCTTGGTTACGCGTGTCCCACCTCAGTGGAGAGTCGGTGCGCGGCGATGCCCAGGCGGGCGAGCGCCAGATCCCATTTGTGATCGTAGCCGTCCGAGAAAAGGATGCCGGCGTCCGACGGCACGCACAGCCAGGCATTGCGCTTGATCTCTTCGTCGAGCTGGTTCGGGCCCCAGCCTGAATAGCCGAGCGCCATCAGGTTGTGGTTCGGACCGTAGCCGTCGGCGATGTCCTTTAGGATTTCCGTCGTCGCCGAGAGCGCGATGTCGTCGTTCACCACCACCGTGCCGGTCTTCTGGTAGTCGGTGGTGTGCAGGACGAAGCCGCGCTGGACTTCGACCGGGCCGCCGCGATGCACATGGATCTGCGCGCAGGTGTTGGAGCGCGGCGTGATTTTGAGCTGGCCAAGGATGTCGGTGAAGCGCAGATCGTTGAGGGGCTTGTTCACGATCAGGCCCATGGCGCCTTCGGCCGAGTGCGCGCACACATAGATGACGGTACGGTGAAATCGGGGGTCAGCCATTGTCGGCATGGCGACAAGAAGCTGACCGGTCAAATATCCCGTGGTCTGTACAAATGCTCTGCCCATGGCGTCCTCAAACTCATACATCGACTAACCTCCTAACGGCAGAGTGGGCCACCCGGTTCGCAAGGACGCGGAATATCAATATTTTACCTTATTTGGCGCCAATTTTGTTCGAAACTTGGTCTTGCAAACTCAAAATGACGGCGTTGGGGTGCGGAATTTCTCGGCTTCCGCGCGCGCGAGCACGTCGACCCGCTCGTTTTCGGTGTGACCGGAGTGGCCGCGCACCCACGTCCACGTCACGGTGTGCCCCAATCTTGCCTCATCCAGCGCCTGCCAAAGATCCGCGTTCTTCACGGGTTTCTTATCGGCGGTTTTCCAGCCCTTGCGTTTCCAGCTGTGAATCCACTCCGTGATTCCCTTCTGCACATATTGGCTGTCGGTGAACACGGTGACGGTACATCCGCGTGTCAGCGATTTCAGGCCTTCGATCACCGCCACGAGTTCCATGCGGTTGTTGGTGGTCATGGCCTCGCCGCCCGCGAGCTCCTTCTCGGTGCCTTTGTAACGCAAGAGCGCCGCCCAACCGCCGGGCCCGGGATTCCCGAGGCAGGCACCGTCCGTGAAAAGCTCGACCGTGTTGGGGTCCTGCGCGTCGGACATCTATGCAAGACCGTAGGCGCTGATGTTTTTTACGCGCCGATGGAAATTCAATTTGTGAAGGTACTCGCGGGGGTCCTTCGGCTTCACCATCGCGCCGGGAGGCGTGTTCACCCAGTCGTAGAGGCGCGTCAGCATGAAGCGCAGCGCCGAGCCCCGGGCGAAGAGCGGCAGCGTCTCTTTTTCGAGCGCCGAGAGCGGCCGCACGCTTTCATAAGCGGTGAGCAAGCGACTGGCCTTGGTGATGTTGAAGGCGCCGTCGGGCTCGAAGCACCAGGCGTTGAGAGAGATGGCGATGTCATAAGCGAGGAAGTCCGTGCAGGCGAAATAGAAGTCGATGAGGCCCGAGCATTTTCCGTCGAGGAAGAAGACGTTGTCCGGAAAGAGATCGGCATGGATCACGCCAGACGGCAGGTCGGGCGTGGACTTTAGCTGCGGCCATGCCGCCGCCAGCGTCTCGAGTTCGGTGCGCATCAGGCTGGGCAAGGTGATGTCCACCTTGGCGGCGGTTTCTTTTGCGATCCGTCCGGCCTGCTGCTTCCAGCCTTCGACGGAAAGGTTGTTTGGCCGCGTGCCGGGGTAGGTGAGGCCTGCGTTGTGGAGCTTGGCCATGACCGTTCCCAGTTCGGCGCAGTGCTCGGGCGTGATGCGCCGGGGCCAAATGCCTCGGAGGAAGGTGATGATCGCGCCCGGCCGGCCGGCAATGGTGCGCAAGGCCTCGCCGTCCCGGCCCCGGATCGGCACGGGGCAGGCGACGCACCCGGCCTTCGCGAGATGCTCCATGAAGCCTAAGAAGAACGGCAGGTCCTTAGGGTCCACCCGCTTTTCATAGAGCGTGAGGATGTAGCGACCGCTGGTGGTTTCGATCAGGAAGTTGGAATTCTCGACCCCTTCGGCGATGCCCTTACAACTGACGATCTCGCCGATGTTGTAGGCGGCCGAGAGGGCCTTCAGGTCGTCGTCGGAAACTTCGGTATAAACAGCCATATCGTTCGAACATTTACTTGAAAGGCGCCGTCACGCTCGCGGCACCGCGAAGAGAACAGTTTCCTGCTGATGCATAGAGTAGTGGTCGAGATAGTACTCATAGAAGGGGAAGTTTTGCTCCAGCCATAAGGGGATTTCGTAGAGATCCTGCTTGCGATGATAAAGCGAAATCGCGAGCACAGGTCTATGTGCTGCAATGGTTGACCGAGCACCACGCAACGCAGCCAGCTCATGTCCTTCGATGTCCATCTTGATGAAATCGATGCGCGGAACGCGCCCAGTTTGACAGAAGTTATCAATCGTCGTGATGGGGACTCCGGCCCCGGCGGACCTCAGGGAAAAACTCGGGTTGGCCTTGGTCGTGCTGAACGCCGCGTCATTTGACACATCGTTCGTCTCATCTCCGACCGCCTTGTCGACATAGGTGACGCGGTCGGCGAGGCCGTTCTGATTGACGTTGTGACGCACGGCGTTGCCATGGACGGGCATTGGGTCGAAACTGAAGACATGCCCCGTGGGGCCGACCGATTTCGCGAAATGGACGGTGGTGTCTCCGAAGCACGCTCCGGCGTCGATCACGAAGTTTCCCGGTTTAGGCCCGATCGCCACATTTCCGTGCATGGCGTAGTATTGCCGCTTCAACGCGGTGTAAGCGACATTCGAGACCCAGCAATCGAGCTTGATGGTGCCCCCGTCGCACGGAACGCCTTCGAAGTGGTGGAGAGAGCCTTCCTCGCCGCGGATTTTCAATTCTGAGGCCCCCGTGGAATACCCATGTGCCGCGGTCAGCGTCGCCAATTCTTCGGGCCACGAAAACCCCTCCCTGACCGCGACATGATGATGACCGAGGAGCCGGTAAAGGATGATGCGCGAAAAAGTGTGCCGGGAAGCTTCATCCACAAGGAGTGCGCTCGCCCGCGCCAAGTTTTCATAGTTATCGAGGAAAAACCCCATGTAGCTGACGTGGATCGGTAGCTGGAAGGTTTTTGGGAGGGTTGGGCCCATGTTGGCAAAGCGAGCGTGGTCAAAATTGTCCGGGACCACCTGATGCATCGCGGTATAAAAGCTCGTGAGGATGCTGGTGCGGAATTCCACGGGTGTCATATCGTCTCCGAGCGCGAATTATCGCCATACTATCTTTTTATTGATTGTGATCCAAAACTCTAGCGCTTGCCTCTAGGGGCCTGGCGTGCAAATTTCGCGCACTTTTCGACGTTAACGATTGGGCTGCCTCCTCGTATGAACAAACTTCCTGGGATCCTGACCGCTTCGGTTCTTGGCGCCGTGCTGCTCGCCGCGTGCGCGCCCGATCGGACCGTCCCGCCGTGCCCGAACGTGCGCGTCGATAGCGCGACCGCCAACGTCACTCAGTTCCGCGACGGTCCCGGCCGCGACGTCGGCGATATCGTCTATCAGGCCGAAATCGTCAACTACGAAGGGTCCTGCACCCAGGACCTGACAAACGACGAGGGCGAGGCCGAGGTCGAGATGGAAGTCGAGTTCGCCCTCGCCACGGGCGCGGCTTCGCCCGGCGGCGACATCCCGCTCTACTACTTCGTCGCCCTCCCGCAGCTCTTCCCGGATCCGGCGGGCAAGCAGGTTTTCGAGGTCCGCCGCGAGAGCCGCGCCGGCGCATCGAAGGCCGAACGCTGGACCGAGCGTGTCACGATCACGCTCCCCGTGACCAAGGCGCGTCCATCGGCCGCCTACGACATCTATGTGGGCTTCCAGCTGACGGACGAGCAGCTGGCGTTCAACCGGACGCGCATTCGTTAGAGGACGGAGGCCATGCACAACCGGCAGGCTGTTCTCGACTATTGGAACGACCCCAATGTCGAGTCGATGTACGACAAGTACCTTATAGATGCCGAGATCAATCTCATCCGCCGTCGACTTCTCCCGGACTCCAAGATCTTGGATGCGGGATGTGGAGAGGGTGAAGGGTCAGTCGTCTACGCTGGTATAAAAGGTGCATCCATCGTAGCGGCCGATTTCTCTGATACGCGCCTGGCGAAGGCAAAAGAGCGATTGGCCGGATTGAATAACGTCTCCTTCCAGAAAGTAGATTTTCTCGACCCTTGGAACCTCGGCGGTGGCTTCGATGCCGTGGTGAGTCAGAGGTTTCTCATCAACCTCATGGAATGGCCCTTGCAACAAAAAGTACTGGCGGGGCTAATTCAAGCGTTGTCTCCCAGCGGGCGCTTAATCCTGCTCGAGGGACATCAAAAAGGCGTCGATGAACTCAATGCGTACCGTCAGGCCTCCGAGCTCGAACCGATCCCTGTAAAATGGCACAATCTGTTTCTGGACGAGGACAAATTGCTTCCCTTCATGCGAGAGCTTGGTTGCGACCAAGTTGATGAGGATGGCCTAGGGGCATACTTCCTGCTTACACGCGGCGTTCGGCCGCAGCTTGCAACCGAATTGAACTGGGACTGCGACTTCAATCGGAGAGCCGCCTCGCCCGAAGTGTCGGACGTGCTTCAGCTGAAAGCAAAGTTTTCTCGGCTGAAACTTTGGGTGTTCCAGAAGGCGCGCGCACCCTCTAAATGACGGACGAACAACTGGCGTTCAACCGCACACGCATCCGCTAGCGTCGCGCGAGCTATGCGCATTCGTAGGTTTGTAACGCACATGTACGCGACAAACGCGACACGCGACATGATCCGACATCATTTTGAACTGGCCCGCAGGACTCAGCACGCTGGAGACAGTGGAGACACGGAGACACTTTCGGAATTCGTGAGCGCCCGCAAAGGTTTCGTTACAAAGCGGCCCGCGGAGACACTTGGAGACGGTTGGAGACGCTTCAAGCGAAGCCGACGAGAAGACGGGCGGCGCGGCGCCGAACCGGCGCGCATTCAGGTGATTCACGATGTCAAAGAGCATAACTCGCATAAGAATGCGCCTCGCCCGATTTTTCGTCGAGCGATATTTGCGGTGACCGCAAATTTAATGATTCAAAAAATCGGAAATATGCATCGGCCGAGTCGCAGAGGAATGCGAGGCGATCAACCGCAGCCTTCCACGAACTGAACCGGCCCTGCGTTTCCCGCCTGAAAGGTGGCGATTTTTCCGCCCGAGGTGTTGAATCGCACCGCGTGACGTTTTTCGGGGCCGTAGACGGTCAAATATTGCGCGCCCGAGGCGTATTCGTATTTGTGCGGGAGCACTTCAACCTGAGCGCCGTAGATCTCACGGACCCGCGCCGCGGGATCGCCGATGGCAACACCGGTATCGGTGGCCATGTCGCCGTCGCGCACGTCGATACGCTGAAGGACGCCCTCCGACATCATCGCGAGCACACCGGGATACTTGTCCGAGCGCACGTAGAAGCATGAGTTGAGGTCGATGCCGCTCGGCATCACCAGGGGGCCCAGCGCCGTTTCGACGTCCGCCAGGGTCATGCCGACCTTTGCATCGCCGAGCCCGTCCATGCGCAAGGCGGGTGCGCGATCGCAGGCGGCAAGGGCTGCGAAAATCAGGGTTGCGGCGGCTCTCATAAACTTATCCACAGGCGAGCTTTCATCTGGTGATTCGTGTGAAAATATCCACAACATTCGGTGGTTGTTTGGTTGACCCTGCCTCGCGAATCAGCCGACACTCCACTCACCTTATCCCCCCGTGGAAGAGCCCGGTCCAGCACGTTGGCCGGCGCCGAAGGAGCAACCGCCCTCGGAAACTCTCAGGCAAAAGGACCGCGGGGGATTGGTACTCTGGAAAGCAGGCCAACTATTCGTACGGCCTCACCGAAGATGTAAGCCGCCGCCGGGTCGCGAGATCCCGGCAAACGGAAAAATGTTTCCGGCGGTGATTCTTTCAGGTTTTCCGACAGAGGAGGGCACCGCGACAGCCGGACTCTGAGTCCGTCCCAAGTCTCGGTGCGCTGAACCTCTTTTTGGAGAACCTGAGTGGCCGATCCCCAAGGGTCAAACAACACACCTCTCAAACACACACCGCTCGACGCCCTCCATCTGTCCCTGGGCGCGAAGATGGTGCCCTTCGCCGGCTACAACATGCCGGTGCAGTATCCCCTCGGCGTGCTCAAGGAGCATGTGCATACGCGCACCCTTGCCGGCCTATTCGACGTCTCCCACATGGGCCAGGGCGAACTCAGCGGCGCGGGCGTCGATGCCGCGCTCGAGGCCCTCGTGCCCGGCGACCTCAAGGCGCTGAAGCCCGGCCAGATCCGCTACACCGTTCTGCTCAACGACGAAGGCGGCATCCTCGACGATCTCATGGTCACGCGGCCGGCCGAGGCGGGGAAAGAGAACACGCTTTATCTGGTGGTCAACGCCGCCTGTAAGGATCAGGACTTCGCCCACATCGCCGCGAAGCTCAAAGGCAAGGCCGCGCTGGTGCGCCACGAAGATGCGGCGCTCCTGGCCATCCAGGGACCGTCCGCGGCAAAAGTGCTCGCGCGGTTCATCCCGGCCGCGGCGTCCATGCCCTTCATGACCAGCCGCACGGACACGTTCGAAGGCGTGCCCGTTCGTCTCTTCCGCTCCGGCTACACCGGCGAGGACGGATACGAAATTTCCATTCCGGCGGCCAAGTCGGAACAGGTCGCCCGCAAGCTTCTGGCCGAGACGGAAGTGGAAGCCATCGGGCTAGGGGCCCGCGATTCCCTTCGTCTCGAAGCGGGCCTTTGTCTTTATGGAAACGACATCGACACGGTGACAACGCCCGTCGAAGCCGGGCTTTCCTGGGTGATCGGCAAGCGCCGGCGCGAAGAAGGCGGCTTTCCGGGCGCCGATAAAATTCTCCGCCAGCTGAAAGACGGCGCTTCAAAAAAGCGCGTCGGCATCCAGCCGCTGGGCAAGGCGCCCGCCCGGGCGCACACGGAAATCCAGGATACGAACGGCAACAAGATCGGCGAGATCACCTCGGGCGGTTTCGGCCCTAGCGTGAATGCGCCGGTCGCCATGGGGTATGTCGATTCAAAGTTCGCCGCGATCGGCACGAAAGTGAATCTCATGGTGCGCGGCCAGGCCTTGCCCGCCGAAGTGGCAAAGCTGCCGTTCGCACCGCACCGCTACAACAAGACTTAAATAAGAGGGGAGAGCTATGAGCCTGCGTTTTACGAAGGACCACGAGTGGATCAAGGTCGACGGCAAGATCGGTACCGTTGGGATCACCCAATACGCACAGGCGCAGCTTGGCGACATTGTGTTCGTGGAAGTGCCCGCGGCCGGCAGAGCGCTGAAGGCCGGCGGCGAGGCGGCCGTGGTTGAGTCCGTGAAAGCCGCGAGCGAGGTCTACACGCCCGTCAGCGGCACCGTGAAGGAAGGAAACGCGAACCTTCCCGACGCGCCTCAGACCGTGAACGAAGACCCGCAAGGTGCGGGATGGTTCTTCAAGGTCGAACTTTCGGATCCGGGCGAACTCGACGGGCTGATGGATCAGGCGGCGTACGACAAGTACATCGCCGAACTCTCCGCCTAACAACAGCTGTCATCGCCCGGCTTGACCGGGCGATCCATGGAGCAACGAGCTCGCTGATGAATGGATTGCCCGGTCGCGCGAAGGCGCGCGACTAAAAAGAAGCGGGCCGGGCAATGACAATAAGACAGAGGAACGAGACATGCGTTATCTCCCTTTAAGTGAAGCCAACCGCCGCGACATGCTTGCTCAGATCGGCGTCGCGTCCGTCGACGAGCTGTTCCGCGACCTTCCGAAGAAGGCGCTCGCAGCTGCGCAGTTCGATCTGCCGCGCACCATGAGTGAGATCGAGGTGGAGCGCGCGCTTGGCGTCATGGCGGCCAAGAACATGAACTGTGCCACGTCGGCCGCCTTCCTCGGCTGCGGCAACTATCGCCATCACACGCCGGCCTCAGCCGATTATCTCATCCAGCGCGGCGAGTTCCTGACCGCCTACACGCCCTATCAGCCTGAGATCAGCCAGGGCACGCTGCAGGCGATTTTTGAGTTTCAGACCCAGGTCGCGCTCATCACCGGCATGGAGATCGCCAACGCCTCCATGTACGACGGCGCCACCGCCTGCGCCGAAGCCGTCGCCATGGCCTGCCGCGTCACCAAGCGCAGCCACGCGCTCGTCTCGGGGCGGGTGCATCCGCACTACCACGACGTCGCCAAGACCCAGATGAAGTTTCTCGACGTCAATGTGGAATGCCTCGCGCCCGATCCTTACGGCGTCGAGGACCTCATCGGCCGCGTGAGCCCCGATCTTGCCTGCGTGGTCGTCCAGACCCCGGGCTTCTTCGGCCAACTCTCCGACTACACCGCGCTCGGCGAAGCCTGCCACAAGGCGGGCGTGCTCCTGGTCGCGTGCGTCACCGAACCTGTCTCCCTCGGCCTCGTGAAATCGCCCGGCGCCATGGGCGCCGATATCGTGGTGGGCGAGGGGCAGTCGCTCGCCGGCCCGATGACCTTCGGCGGGCCGGGCGTGGGCCTGTTCGCCACGCGTGAGAAATTCCTGCGCCAGATGCCCGGCCGCCTCTGCGGCGAGACCACGGACGAGGACGGCCGCCGCGGCTGGGTGCTGACGCTGTCGACCCGCGAGCAGCACATCCGCCGCGAGAAGGCGACCTCCAACATCTGCACCAACTCGGGCCTCATCGCGCTCGCCTTCTCGGTGCACATGACGCTTCTGGGGGAGGCCGGGTTCACGCGCCTTGCGGAACTCAATCACGCCACCGCCTGCGATCTCGCCGACAAGCTCGAAGGCGTGAAGGGCGTGAAGCTTCTGCCGTCGGCCTTCTTCAACGAGTTCACCCTCGCGCTGCCGAAACCGGCGGCGGGCGTGGTGGAAGCGCTCGCCAAGAAGGGCGTGCTCGGCGGCGTGCCCGTGTCGCGCTTCTATCCCACGTATCCTGAGCTCGCGAACCTTCTCGTCGTGTGCGCCACCGAGACCAATAGCGCCGAGGACCAGGTCAAACTTGTGAAGGCGCTCAACGAGGTGCTGTCATGACCCTTCCCACCACCGCCAGCGGCCACAAGGGCCTTCAGCTCGAACAGGGCCTGATCTTCGAACAGGACACGCCCGGCATGACCGCCGTGGACCTTCCGTCGCTGCCGACCTCCAAGCAGCGCCTGGGCGACATGAATCGCAACGGACCGATCGGCCTCCCTGGCTTGTCCGAGCCGGAAGTCGTGCGCCACTACACGCGCCTTTCGCAGAAGAACTACTCGATCGATTCCGGCTTCTATCCGCTGGGCTCCTGCACCATGAAGCACAACCCGCGCCTCAATGAGAAAATGGCGCGCCTTCCGGGCTTCGCGGAAATCCATCCCTTCCAGCCGGTTTCCACCGCGCAAGGGGCGATGGAACTGATCGACACCTGCGCCCGCTGGCTGACGGAGCTGACCGGCATGGCCGCCGTCGCCATGTCGCCGGCGGCAGGTGCGCACGGCGAGTTCTGCGGCCTCATGTGCATCCACGCCGCCCACGACGCGAACGGCCAGTCTCAGCGCAAGGTCATCATCGTTCCGGAATCCGCCCACGGCACCAATCCCGCCACGGCGGCGCTCTGTGGCTACACGGTGGAATCGATTCCCGCCAACGCGGAAGGCCGGGTCGATATCGCCGATCTGCGCGCGAAACTCAAAGAGCACGGCGATACGGTCGCGGCGGTGATGATCACCAACCCGAACACCTGCGGCTTGTTCGAGCGCGAGTGCATCGAGATCGCCGACGCGGTTCACGCGGCCGGCGCCTACTTCTATATGGACGGCGCGAACTTCAACGCTATCGTTGGACGCCTGCGCATCGCCGACCTCGGCGTCGACGCCATGCACATCAACCTCCACAAAACCTTCTCGACACCCCACGGCGGCGGCGGCCCCGGCGCGGGGCCCACGGTGCTCTCGGCGAAACTGGCGCCCTTCGCTCCGGTGCCGATGGTTGTGAAGGCCGGTGAGGGCTATGTCTCCGAAGAACACGCAGGGTACGGCACGGCCAAACAGGCGCTCGGCCGCATGAAGGGCTACCATGGCCAATTCGGCGTCTTCGTGCGCGCCCTCAGCTATATGATGAGCATGGGTGTCGACGGCCTGAAACAGGCTTCGGGCGACGCCGTGCTCAATGCCAACTATCTGATGGCCCGCCTCTCGGCCGAACTCACGCCGGCCTTCGCGGGTCCTTGCATGCACGAATGTGTGTTCGACGACCGGTTCCTGAAGGGCACCGGCGTCACGACCCTCGACATCGCCAAGGCGCTCATCGACGAAGGCTTCCATCCGCCCACCATGTATTTCCCATTGGTGGTGCACGGCGCGCTCCTGATCGAGCCCACCGAAACCGAGAGCAAGCAGGCCCTCGACCAGTTCGTGACCTCGCTGCTTTCCCTGGCCCGCAAAGCCAAGGAAGGCCGCGCGGCCGAGTTCCAGGCCGCACCGCAGCTCTCCCCGCGCCGCCGCCTCGACGAAACCAAGGCGGCCCGCCGGCCGATCCTGCGCTGGACGCCGTCGGCCACCGATGGGGCGAAACAAGCGGCGGAGTAGCGTCGCGCCATATGGACCCGCGTCAGCGACTTTTGGCCGAATTCGAGGCTGCGAAGCATGACCTCCAGCGTGGAGACGCCGAGGCGGCGCGCCTGCGCCTCGCGCCGCTTGCGCCTCTCTTGCGCGAGCTTCCGCCGGCTGAACTTGCGCAAAGGCGCTTTTCGCAGTTGGGTTTCACCGTCGCCATCGCGGCGGGCGACGTAGCCCTTGGCGAAGAACTCAACCTCCTGACTATTCCGGACAATCCTTACCGCCGACCGCTCGTCATTTCGCCCGCGGCAACGCTTGGCGAATGGTGCCGCCGCGCCGGCGTGCCCTATGTTCAGCCGGAAGCTCCGCGCGAGGTGGTCATCGCGCCAACGAAATACACGCAAGGCTACACCTATACGACCGAGCCGGTCGAATACGCGGTCATTCCGCAAGGCATCATCGCCGGCGGCTGGGATTACGTGATCGCGCCGGACGGCACTGTCCTGGTCGACACCAGCTATCAGAAGCCTACGAATACCATGGCGCCCTATGGCCACGTCTATGCGCCCATGTTCGGTCAGATCATGCACCACATGCCGGAGAAGGAAGAGACCGTCGCCGGCGATATGATCCGTCTCTCGGCGCCGCACGCGCTTCACTTCGGCCACTGGCTGGTGGATTTCCTGCCGCGGCTGCGGGCGCTCGATTTTCTCAGCGATACCTCCACCAAGGTCGCGGTGCCCTACGATCTCCCGGCCAAGTTCCGCGAGATGCTCGCGAGGTGGGGTCTATCTGAGGACAGACTCTTCCTCTGCCGCCGGGATACCGTTTATCGCTTCGAGCGGCTTCATGTCGTAAGGCCGGGTGAGTCGTTGCCGCCCAACCCGACTCACGTCACCTACGTGCGCGAGCGCCTCTATACGCCCGCGCCTCCAACGCGAAAGGGTCACGGCGTCAAGATTTACGCAGCGCGCGGTGGCGGCCTATCCCGTACGATCGATAACTGGCCGGAGATTCAGGCTTTCCTCGACGAAGAAGGGATTGTCGAGGTCGACTTTGCGCCGCTAAGCATCGAGGACCAGCGGGCGCTCCTGGCCGATGCCGAGGTCTTGCTGGGCGTTTTCGGCTCGAATCTTTTTGCACTCTATTTTGCACCCGCCACATGCACGATGATCACGATCCTCCCGGAAGGACTCGACGATCCTTGCATGCCCCATACCTGCGCCCTCCTGGGGATGGGGCACCAACATTTGATTTGTCCGGCCACAAACGCCGGCACCTGGCAGCAACTCAAGAACACGCAATTCAGCGTCGATATAGATAGCTTGCGCATGAGGCTGAGAGAGTTGGAGGCTGCGCGGACATGAGCGGGCCATCCTTTGAGGACTTCGAGCGCGATGCGGAAGCCGCACTGGCCCGCAACAACCCCGATGAAGCAATGAGGGCGTTGGAAGCGGCACTTTCACTTGCGCCGGAGAACGCCCGTATCCACTTCAACTTAGCAAATCTCCTGCTGGGTTCCGGCGATACCGCCGGAGCCATCCGCCACTACAAACGCGGCCTTGCGTCCGACCCCTCGAACTATGGCGCGCATCTCAATTTAGGCGTCGCGCTTGCCAATAGCGGGCAGGTCGACGGCGCCCTCGCGGCCTTGACGCAGGCCGCGTCGCTTGCCGACGTGGATCCGGGCGCACATATCAATTTAGCGGCGATCCTTCGGATGCAGGGGCGTGGCCCCGAAGCCGAGGGCTGGCTTCGCCGTGCGAAAACCCTCCCGCTTTCAACAGCAGACGCCTGTTTCAGCCTTGGTCAGGCGCTGTTCGAGAGCCGGTCACACCACGAAGCCGAGCAACTCTTCTTGGCCGCGCTCGCGAAGGACCCCGCTCATCTTCCAGCCGGGCTGCAACTGATTGCCGTTCACCTCAACGTCGGGGATAGCGGGAAGGCGAAAGAACATCTTGATCGTCTGACGGCCTACCACCCGCACGACGTCCAGGTCGCGCGGACGGCCTTGATGGTATCGCGCGCATTGGCTGACACGGTCGGAAAGTTGAGGGCCGCCCGCCAAATCCTAGCGCGTGAGCCGGAGGACGCCGACGCCTTACGCGAAGTGGTCAGGCATTCGGACGCCGGTGATGAAAAGGACGGGGCGCGTGCAAAGCTCCAAATTTTATGCCGCCGCAATCCGCGAGATGTCGAAACTTGGAAAGTCTTAGCGGAGTCCGTCTCGGAGAAAGGGGGCGGCTACGACACGTCGGTGGAAATCTTCGAGGAGGGAATTGCCCTCACCGACGACCCGGCGCTCCGCATGTGCCGCGCCTTTCATCTCCCTCGGGTGCCATTGTCGAACGCACAAATCGACGCTGTCCGGGCGGCGACCGAGCGCCACCTCGATATTCTTATTTCGCGTCCTGCAAGCACGGCGGTCAATCTACAGAAGTCTGTCAATCGCGTGCCCTTTCGCCTCGCTTATCACGGGCGCAACGACCGCTCGCTCATGGAAAAGCTCGCCCGGGCGCATCTTGCGATTTCGCCGGGCCTCGCGTGGTCGTCGCCGCACCTTGCCCGCAGGCGCAGCGAGCGGAACAAAATTCGAATCGGATTCCTTTCGGCTTTCCTGGAGTTTCACTCCGTCGGCAAGATGGTTCGCAAGGTCATCGAGGACCTCAATCGCGCCCACTTCGAGATCGTCATCCTGCGGCCGGTGCCCGCGCGCGACGACTTCGCGAGGGCCATCGACGCGTCGGCAGATTCCGTCATCGTTTTTCCGTTGCGGGTCGAGGCGGCCCGCGAGGCGGTCGCCGAAGCGGACCTGGATATCCTTTTCTACGCGGACATCGGCATGGAACCGCTCAGCTACTATCTTGCCTTCGCGCGGCTCGCGCGCCGGCAAGTCGTATGGCCGGGGCACCCCGTCACGACCGGGCTTTCCACGATCGATGCCTATATCTCCGGCGTCACCGCCGAACCGGAAAACGCACAAGAGCATTATACCGAGAAGCTCGTCCAATTCTCCGCCGTTCCGATCTACGAGGAAGCACGACCCCTGAAGCCGGAATCGGCGTTCAGATCGAAATTTGGTCTTCCGGAAGGGCCCCTTTACGTCTGCCCGATGGCCGAGCAGAAGTATCACCCGGACTTCGACGATCTCTTGCGGCACGTCTTCGAGCGCGATCCGCGGGCGAATTTCGTGATGGTCGGCCGCGGTGACGGAACCACGCAGCAGGTGCATCGGCGCCTGTTGTCAAACGTTCCCGGCCTGGCCGGACGGCTCTTCACATTGCGCTGGCTGAATCAATCCGAGTTCATCAATCTTCTACAGACCGCCGACGCCAATCTCGATACGCCGCACTTTTCGGGCAGCGGCACAAGCCGTGATGCTGCGACGTTGGGCGCGGTCATGGTGACACTGGAAGGAGCGTATATGCGCGGCCGGCTTACGGCGGGAATGTACCGCGATATGGGCTTCCCGCAGCTCGCGCTCAGCACACCTGACGCATACGCGGATCTGGCGGTTCGGTTGGCGAACGATAAGGAGTTCCGCACACGACTCGGCGCCGAGGTCCGGGCGGCGGCGCCGTCGCTCGTGCTTCGCAAGCAGATCCTCACTGATTTCGAGAATCTGTTTGTCGCACTTATGAAGGATATCTAGAGCGGAATGCTCTTAGGCTGAATCGATTGGGGATTCCCAGGGAATCGAAAATCTGATTCAACATACTGGCTGGAGGAGGAGGCCAGTATGGATGGCAAAACCTTATTCCCTTGATCTTCGTGAGCGAGCTGTAGCGGCGGTGCT
>CAMDOZ010000031.1 GCA_945903705.1 Fidelibacterota bacterium
TGGAGGCTAGGGTCGGCATGATGTCGACGGTTTCCACCGCCAGCGGCTGCTCGAAGCGCGCCATGCCCTTGCGCCAGAACATGATCGGCACGCGGCGGTCATAATCCCAGGCGCTGCCGTGCATGGTCGTGTAGGGCACGGACGTTTGCGTCGAGGGCATGACCCGGGGCTTGAGCAGGATCACGAAGTCGCCGGACCGCTCGGCGTCGTAAGACGCGCGGGCGCGCTCGAGCGGCGTCCATTCGTCGGGCGGCGTGAGGGGCGCCGCGGCCGCGCGAAGCTGTTCGGCTATAAAGACCGCAGCGACCTGACGATAGTCCTTATAGAAAGCGACGGCACCCTTCAGCGCAATTTCGCGCTGCTCCTGGGTGAGCGCCGGATCGAGCCAAAAGTCATTCAGGCCGAACTGGTCGCCAATCAGGACATTGCCCGGCAGCTTGAGCGTCTTCCCGAGCTCCGGTCCGACTTTTGACGCGGCGAGACTGCCGTCGATGCGGTCGCCTTCGGGAATGCCGTGGTTGCGCGCGCGCTCCGGGATGTCGTGGCCGCCGTGATCGGCGGTGAGAGCTACGACGTAGTCGATGCCGGTCGCATCAAGCGCGGCGAAGAACCGGCCGAGGACGTGATCGAGATTCACCAGATGGATGCACATCTCGGCGCCGGCGGTGCCGAAATAGTGACCGACATAATCGGTGGCGGAGAGTCCGACGGCGAGCACATCGGTCGCAGCACCTTGCCCCAGCTTCATGTCCTTGGCGAGCGCCAGGGCCAAGTCGAGCAGCGCAGCGTCGGCCGCAGGCGTGCCCTGGTAATAGGTGGCGGCGTCCTTCCCCCCGAAAGCGAGGCGGCCCCTGCCCACCGTCAGCTTCGGCGAGACGACGACGTCGCCTTCGTAAGGTTTGCAGATCTCGGGCAAATCGTAGGGCTGACCGCCCGCTGCGAGGCGCGCCGTCGCGGCGGCGTCGGCGGCCGTGACCGCCGCCGGCATCTTGCGACCCGCGTAGCTTTCAAACCGCGTGTTGCGCCACCACCAGGTTTCGTCGGACTTGTGACCACCGAGGAGAACCGCCGAGCGGTCCTTGCCGGCGACGGCGACAACGCGACTGGCCGGCGTCGCGATTTTCAATCGGTCGCCGAGGGTCGGAACGCGCAAGTGAACGGGGGAAATGACCTGCGCCGTGCCGGGCGCGTTTTCATCCTCGACGCAGTAGATGGTCTTCTGGGCGCGTTTGATGCGCGGATTTTCCCACGAATTCGAGATGATCCCGGTGCGGGACGGACGCGAGCCCGTGAGAATGGTCGAGTGACCGGGGCAGGTCTCCGTATTCGAGTGGCTTTGAAACCCGGAGGGAAATACCGCGCCGCCGAGGAGGCGCGCGAAGCCTCCCGTAAAGCGGCTGCGATATTCGGCGAACAAGTCGGCGGAGAACTGATCGACGGCGATCGCGACCACCAGCTTTGGCGGAGGAGCCTCTGCCGCGCCTACCGGCGCGGCCGCAAAAAGGGCCAGCCCGATCACCCAACTCCTGAGAAACATTCCGGTTTTCCCCTCATCTGCCAACGGCCGTTCCCCAGTCTAGCCCGAAAACCATGACAGTTTCGATCTCCCCCGTTGACCCCGCGGAATGGGTGCCTTAGTGGTGCCATATTCATGGGTAATTTACCCATACCACGAAGCAGGGGGTTGGTTTGACCGTCAGAACACGTTTTCGGCTTGGAATTTCGTACGTCTCGCTGGTCGTTGGTGGTTCGCTCGCCGCCACGTCCGTCCAGGCCGGCGACGCGGTGATCTCGACGGCACAGACCAGCCCCGCGGCGACGTCCAGAGCCGACGGTGTAGCCCCCGGGAACCTCACCCTTGCCCCCGAAGGCAGTATCAAAGTCGGCTCTGGACCCGCCGTTACCGTCGACAGCAGTCATAGCTTCACTAACCACGGCACCGTCGAAGTCACGGCGGAGAGCCGGGCCTTGGGCCTGCATGTCTCGACCGCGGTCGGCGCGATCACCGGCAATGTGGTCGACAACGGCATCCTCAATATCCCCGGCCCCGCGCAAACGAGCGCCTTGTGGCCGGAGTATGTGTTCAACACCGGCATTGAGGTGAGTGGCGCGAACCCGTTCAACGGTTCGATCACGCGCGGCGCGGGTTCGACGCTGACCGTCGGCGGCAACGGCGCGACCGGCATTGCGATCCTTAGGACCATGAACGGATCGCTGACCAATGACGGCACGATCAAGCTCGGCCGTCAGGATTCGTTCGGCATCAAGGCAACTGGAGCGATCTCAGGCGGACTTTCGAACGGCGGCGCGATCGAGGCCACCGGCCAGGAAGCCATCGGCATCTACGCGGGCGGCGGCGTGGGCGGCGCCATCGTCAATCGCGGCTCCATCAGCACCGGAGCGCCCGCGACCACAAACGCCGCGAACGAAGCCGTGCCCGCGGTACGCGGCGGCCGGGCCTTGTGGGTCGCCAACGACGCCGGCGGAATTTTTCTCGACGGCAACGGCCTCACGAAACAACAGGAAACGGATTCCGGGGTCCCGGACGGTGCGGCGGCGGATTCGCTTCTGTCGGTGCGCGGTTCCGCCGAAGCGCTGTTCATCGGGCAAGGCGGGTTATCGGGGACGCAAGACATTGTCATCGGCCGTCTTGCGGGCAATGCGAACGGCGCGAGTGTGGTGTCGCGCGGGAATATCGCTGTTGAATCGGCGATCAAGTCGACGACGCCGGTGCGCGCGGTGAACATCACGGGCACGTCCGCGAGCGTCCGCACGACCCTCGAAGGCGGTTTCCGCAACGAGGGCGGCGACATTACCTCTTTCGGCCGCGATTCGACGGCGCAGGCCATCCGGATCGGGGACTACGCGACGGTACCTTCGCTGTTCAACAGCGGACTGATCCATGCGCGCGGCGTGGACTCCGGCGAAAATGCCGAAACCGGCGCGACGGGATCCGGCGGCGGCGACGCCTATGCCGTGATCATCGAACAGGGCGGCAGGCTTCCCGAGCTGATCAACACCGGCAAGATTCACGCGGACTCGCGCGGCTTCACCCAAAGCGCTTACGGCATCGTCGACTACTCCGGCACCCTGACCTCGGTGGTCAACGACGGAAACGTCATCGCAAGTGTGCGCGGCACGGGCAGCGCCGTCGCGCTCGATCTTAGAAATGCCGCGGGTGGCGCGAGCTTGCGCAATACCGGCACCTTCTCGGGCTCCATGCTCTTTGGCGCGGGCGCCGACACCGTCACAAGCACAGGCGGAATCATGCTCGGAAACATGAGCATGGGCGCCGGCAACGACAGAGTCTCGCTGGATAGCACCACCTTCACCGGGACACTCGACCTCGGCGCGGGCGCGCATACCGTCGCGTTCACGAACAGCACAATCGAAGGAGCGCTTCTGCTCGGCGAGGGCGCGACGGCGACCGTCGACATCAATTCGAGTTCCGTGACAATCCCCACCACTTCAGGCGTGAGTTTCACCTACGGGCATATCCGGGGCGGATCGACCATCAATTTCAACATCAATGCGCTGGAAGAAACCGTCGGCGGGGTCAAGGCTGCCGGAAACCTGGTGGTGGACGCCGGCACCACGCTGAAGACCACCATCACGGGCGCCGTGGTGGATCAGTTCACGGTCAATCTGATGGAAGCCGGCGCGTTGACGCTCGGCACCGACCTCGCCGGCCTGCAGCCGGGCTCGACGGTCATGTACCAGCGCGAGATCAAGCTGGCCGACGACAATCCGAACATTCTGCAATTCCAGATCACACGGAGAACGGCGGCGGAACTGGGACTCTCCCCCACCCTCGGGTCCATCTACGACAGTTCCGTCGCCGGCCTTGGTCTTGATTCGGAATTCTCCGGCGCCATGGCCGACTTCACCGACCAGGCGAAATTCGAAGCCGCCCTTGCCGAAATGGTGCCCGACACCAGCGACGCCGCGCGCCGGGTCGCCCTCACCGCGCGCAGCCTTTCGCAAAGCGCGCTTTCACGCCGCATGTCGGGGTTTCTCTCGAACCGGAACGACCCCTTGGGCCGTTTCCGCTCGGGCTTCTGGCTGCAGCATCTGACGAGTTTCGGGAGCGGCGACGGCGAAGGCGCGGTTCCGGGCTATTCGCTGTTCTCCATGGGCGTGGCCGGAGGCGTCGACGCGGAAATCGGCGACCAATCGATCATCGGTATCAGTTTCGCCCAGACCTTCGGGTCGGCGGAGGAAAAGGACCGGAACACCGGCGCAGTGAAACTCTCGACCAGCAGCCTCGACTTTTATAGCCGCATGAATACTGACTTCGGCTATCTGCAAGGCACGCTCGGCTACGGCTTCAACAGCTACAACAACGACCGCACCGTTGAAATCGAGGTCGGAGATACCGGCGACGTGCGCCGCGACACCGGCGGCAGTTCGCCCGGCTACCAATGGGGCGCGACGGTGGATGCCGGATCGCACCTGGTCGCGGGATCGACGATCCTCACCGCTTACCTGCGCGGCGCGTATCAGAATATCTATCGCCATGCCTATGAGGAGAGCGGCGGCGGGCCGGCGGTGGATCTGCGCTACGACAGCCGTTCCTACACCTCCATAAGGGCGGGCGGCGGCGCCATGGCCGAGCGGCGGATTCAGTTCAGCGCCTCGAACAGCCTCGCCCTGAATGCTCACGCAAACTACGCCCACGAATTCAACCGTACAACCACCAGCGTGCGGGCGCGGTTCGTGGCGGGCGAGACGCCTTTCGAACTGCAGGGCCTTACGCCCGCGAGCAACATTGTCAGCGGCGGCGTAGGCGCGGCGTGGGAGCGCCGTCTGAGCACCGTCTCCGTCGACTACGACGCTGAGAAAGCGGGCGGCTTCTTCGGCCATACAATTGCGCTGACCTACAGACAGCGATTCTAGAGACGGAAAGTATCTCCCGCCTTCGCCAAGGCTTCGGCGGGCAAGCCGGTAAGTTTTCGTGGAGATATTTTGCGCTACGAAGGCGGCGGCGACGGAGGTGTTTGAGGCCGACCGTCCGTCGGCGGTACGGGCGGCACGGTGTCGCCGGGCCGCACGAAGGTCGGCAGCACCGTATCCGACGGGATGAACGGTCGCAGGATCACGCCGCGGTCGACGATGACGTTGCGGGTGGCGCTTGCGCCATCGCGCGGCAATACGGGGATCATCGCGCGGTCGGGGATAAATGTGCCGCCGCGAACCAGCCGGCCTTCCATCTGAATCGCGGCGCCGGGTGTCATGGGACGCAATTCGGTCGGCGAGATGCGCAGGCCCAAGAGGCGCTCGCCGGGCAGAAAGGTCTGAACAGAGAGGTCGCGCACGCCAGCGGTGAAGCGCGCCTCGAGCTGCGGGCGCACCTGCTCGACGGTGAGCCGGCCGTCGATCGGGCGGCCCTCGACGACCACCGCATCGCCCGGCGCAAACGCCGGTCTGCCGATCGCCAGCGCGCCGACCTCCAGCCCCGCCACGCGGCCCTCGCGGACGACGCCCGCGACCATGGCGCGCGCGCCCGCTTGCGGCAGCCGTACGACGGACGTGCCTTCGATCGCCGTATCGGCACCGCGAAGACCGGAGACCGCGACCCAGTCGCCGGGCGTGAGTTTTTCCGGCCGGGCGCCTGCAACTTCCGAGAGCCTCACCGTCTGGCCGAGGAGCGTGAGAGTCTTGCCGTCATCGCTGACGGCGGACACAGGACCCATGGCGGCGAGGCGCACATCGACGCTGGCGGCGCGGAGTTTGCCGCCCTCGGCGGCCGCCTCGATGACCACGAGCTGACCCAAGTGGATGTCGGCTTGCGTGGCCGGGTGACCTTCAACCGTGACGACGGACGTCTCGTCGAGTTCGACTTCGAAGCCGTTGACGCAGAGGGACGCGAAGCCGGTGACGACGCCGATGATGCCGGCGCGCATGCCCGATCCGCCAAGTCCGCGGTCCTCCGTCGAAATGCCGCTGCCACCAAGGCCGCGGTCGGAGGCAACGTGCTGCAAGGCCTGCGTCGAACGCGGCTCGGGCGCTTCCAACCGGCAGGATGCGAACTGCAATGGCCCGGACGCGCAAGCGGAAAGCGCGCTAAGGGCGGCAGCGCCCAAGGCATAGCGCAGCGCGGCAGTCATGCGCTCTCCGGCGGTTCGTCAGGGCCCTGGGTGTAGTAGATGCCGAGCGCCATCCGATAGGTCGCGTCTTTCTTGCCTTCGTCGGCGTCGGCGAATTTGAGCGCTTCCTTGTTGAGGGCGAGCAATGTCTTCATGCCGAGATCGGTGGCGCGGAGCTGCAGCTTCTGCACGCTGTCGGCCGTCAGTCTGTCGTAATAGACCGCGCGCTCGAGGTGCGGCTCGCCTTCGCCAAGGGCATTGTGCACGACGGTCGCGATGTGATCGCCGACGTTGCGGCCGAGGAAATAGACCTTCTCGTCGAAACCGCGCTGCGGAACGAAAGCGCCGGCGTTGAGACGGATGTGCTCGTTCTTATCGAGGGCGACAAGACCTAAGCGCAACCACTCGTCGAGGATGACGCGCGGCGAGACATCGGTGGATATGCTGCGCACCAGCGCGTCGAACGACGGCGCGCCGGACTTGGCGGAAGATCGTGGCAGCGGCGCAGGCGCGCCCTTCGCGGTGCGGAACTTCTTGTCGCCGGTCCAGATGCCGATGAGGCGGGAGCCGAGCGAGACCGAGGCCGGCGGATTTTTCTCGGGCGGCGGCGCGCTCTGGATGCGGTTGATGTCCTTGCGCTGAAGGCCGGTGACGATGCTGAGGCGGCTGACGGTGGGCACCTCGCCGGCCGCGGTGAGCGACTTCTGCGCTTCGACGACGTAGACCGTCTTCAGAAGACCGGAGAGATAGGTGAAAGTGATGCCACGGGCGATGAGCAAGCGGACCAAGGGGCCCAGCATGCGCGTGACGGCGCGCACGAGCGCCGCGGACGGCTGCTTCATCGAAGACGACGCGTTGTGACCCGTGGACATACCGGTCCTTGTGTATCACTCCGCGGGAGGCCGCGGGAATGGGGAAAAAACCCAATAACGCGGGATTGACAACCGCGGCCGGGCGGCCTTACTGTTTCACTACCTTTGAGAGAGGGAGGGTCGACCCATGAAACTGCGCGCGCTGACGTTCATCCTGGCTTGCTCTTGTGGCCTGCCTGCCATGGCGGCGGAACGCCCAAATGTGCCGCTGACCCGCCCCAACGTCGTCACCCGCGAAGCTCCGGTTGTGCGCGACACTACTGCCAGACCCATGCCTACATTCCGCGTGGCGCCGTCCGACCTGCCGCGGGGGAATATCGTCCGCCCTGACGTTGGCGCGGTCCGCCCGATCCTGCCGAGCGACGCGCGGCCCATCATGCCGATGCTGCCGGGACGCCCAAATGCCGGTGGTCCGGCGGTGGTCCTGCCGCGCCCACTCCCGAGGCCGATCGAAGGCCGGCCGGTCGTCGTTCCGGGGCGCCCTGCGGGTTAGTTGGGGATCAAGCCGCGGCGCGACGCACCTGCGGTCACGGAGCCTCTCTTAGCGAGCTCCGCACTCGGGGCAGCTCCATTCCTGGCTGACCGGACGCATCGGGTGGACCTTATTGGCTTTCGGCTTCATGAAGTGGAAAATCTCGCATTCCTTCTTGAACGCCATCTCGGGGTCGTCAAAGAGCTCGAACTTGAAACGGTTCGCCTTGCCGATGAAAGTCTTGAGCACGCGGCGCACATCGGTATCGGAGCGCCCCACATAGAGCATCTGGAATTTGCCGTCGTCGCTGAGGACGCCGAGCGCAAAGACGCCCGCGGAGATGAACTTCACCTCCTTGTCGATGGACTCCTTCGTCAGCGGAAACGAGCCCTTCAATCCAGAGCCGACCGACATCCAGCGTCTCTCCCACCTGCTATCCCGACCGTACTATAGCCGGTCCAAACGGCGCGCGAAACGCTGCCGGACCCCGTCAATGGTCGATTCCGCTGAGTCCGGCCTGGCCGGAGCTCGATTCCAGAAGCGCGCTTCGGGTTACCGCGGCTGATTCGCAGCGGCCTTTCGCACGGCTTCTTCGGCCTGCATTTTCTTGCGATGCGCGGCGATGCTTTTCGCAATCGCGAGGGCGAGAGGCATGGGATCACCGTCATCGCGCTTGGCAATGAGCGCAGGGTCAAACAGCGGATGGCAGTCGGAGAACTCCTCATGAGCTTCGCACAATGCCACCAGGTCCTCGGCATCCTTGCGGGCTTGCGGCGTCGGTTCGCTCCGCCCATCCTTACCGCCCGCGGCAATCAGGCGATCGGCCAGCGCCGCGATTATCTTGTCATTCCTGTAGGCAATGCCCGGCAGCGCAGCGCGGACATAGTCGACGCCGTCGCAAAGAACCGTAGGCGCGGAAAGCGCGCGCCACTTGATATAAAAATCGACCTCTTCCGAGGGAGCGGCAAAATCGAAGAAGATGGTGTTGCGCGGCCCGGGAGGTACGGGCTCAAACAAGGCCGGATTCATGTGGCGCAACCGCTCCTCGAGAACGGGCAGACAGGCAAGCGTCGGCCGATCCTTAAATCGCAGGGCGCCTCCTGCGTGATAGGTGCGCAAACCGAAGATCACGATATCTCCAGGCATCGACGGCACGTTGTAGAGCTCGACGGGCGACGGTGGGAATGTCAGCGCTTGTTCGCCGATGACATGGGTGGCCGGAGCAAACTGCTTGACGCCCGGCCAGAAATGCAGCTGCCGATCGAGCATGTAGTTGCGGAGATGACTGGCGGGCGCCACCTTCAACCCGCCGCTGTAGTCCCGATAGTTACGAAAATAGATGCCAAAGCGATAGGCCGGATAAATTTGACCGGGCCGGTCCGGGGGTATGTCGACCAGATCTGCGCGGCTGCCGCGCGCGTCGCAGTGGTATTCAGTATAGGGCTTATGGGTGAGCGGGCCGGGGGTCGCCTCATAATTTGCATTCGTCTCGCGGTAGTAAACGGGCCGCTCTCCGGTGAGAGCGCGCGCAAGGGCCAACACACGTTCATCGCGCAAGAGCCATTGCAACGGCGGCATGACTGATAGGTCGGGAAATCCCGCGGGGTTACCGCCAAAGTCGGCATAGGCCTGGGCGAGGTCCTTCTCCAGGCGCGCCATCTCCTCCGAACTGAAAACACCCCGCACGAGGCAAAAGCCGAACCGTTCCGCAATTTTCTTTGCACTCGCGGGATCGTTCTCGCTGGCGTAATAGTCGGACATAGGCCCTCCAGAGGGCAGAATAACCAGTTGAGAGCCGAAATCCTATCATGGGCTGGAAACGCGTGGACTTCAGCGACGACGCCCTGGTCCGGAATCTTCCGGACGCTCTGACACAGGCCTTTGAAGGGGCGTTCCTCGCGGCCGGCGCTCCCGGCAACGCCGCGTTGTTCGAAAGCCGGGACGGCCCTCGCCTGAGTTTTCATTTCTCGCCCGGAGCGGCCGCTCTGTTCGAGCAAACCCTCGGCACGCTTGGACCGAAACGCGGGAGCGCCCCGCCGGCCGGCGCACGGCTGCTGGTCGGCAGCGCCGAAACGTGGGCCGCGCGGTGAACGCGCGATGATCACCCGCAATATCTGGCTGGGGATCGGCTGCGGCGCGGCGGCCGGAGCGTTGTGGGGCTTGGTGTTCCTGGCGCCGGAGCTGACGCGCGACTTCACGCCCTTCCAGCTCGCCGTGGCCCGGTACGCCACTTACGGATTCATCTCCGCCCTCCTGATCGCACCGCGCTGGCGGGCCATCGTCGCAACGCTCGGCTTCAGGGAGTGGCGGGCCCTGTTGTGGATGAGCTTCGTCGGTAACATCATCTATTTCTGCCTGCTCGGGACCGGCGTGCAGTTCGGCGGCGTTGCGATGACGTCGGTGGTGATCGGATTCTTGCCCGTCACCGTGACCCTGATCGGCAGCCGCGATCAGGGAGCGATTCCTTTGCGGAAGTTGGCGCCGTCGTTGGTGCTGGGCACCATCGGCATCATTTGCATCTCGATCGAGACGCCTCTCCAGACGATACAGGGGGCGGCGGTGGAGCGGGATGAAGCAACGCGCCTGATCGGCGTCGCGGCCGCCTTGGGCGCGCTTGTGTGCTGGACGGCTTTCGCTGTCGCGAACTCGAGGTGGCTCGCGCGGGTGCAGCACATCTCGGGCCACGATTGGAATCTGCTGGGCGGCGTCGTCACCGGATCGCTGGCGCTGCTTTGCATCGCGCCCGCCTTCCTTCTCGCGCCGGCCACGCATGCGAACGAGGACTGGGTGCGCTTTCTCGCGACCGCAGCCGGGATCGCGCTGGCCGCGTCGATCATCGGCAATATGTTTTGGAATCTGGCGAGCCGTTACCTGCCGCTGACCCTTATCGGGCAGATGATCCTGTTCGAGACCCTATTCGCCCTCCTCTATGGTTTTCTGTGGGAGCAGCGCCTGCCCACAACGCTGGAGATCGCCGCCATCGCACTCCTGATCATGAGCGTCGTCTTGTGCGTCGGCGCACACCGGCCCGACCCGCCGGCGGTGCATCCGGAGACGGCTTAGTCGTTCGCGATCTCTTCTTTCAGAATCTCGAGCTCGAGCCATTCATTCTCGGCCATCGCGAGTTCGGCTTCGGCCTTATGGAGGGCGGCGGACGCCTTTTCGTACCCGGCGGGATCGCGGCCGTAGAAACTGGGATCGTCGAGCTTGGCATGGCCGGCGGCGATCTCCTTGCGCAGCTTCTCCATCCGCGACGGCAACGTCTCGAGCGCGTGCTTCTGTTTGAAGGTGAGCTTGCGCTTCTGCTGCCGCTCGGCCGGTGGAGCGTCGGAGCGCGGCTTTTCTGCTTTCGGGGCGGTGCGTACGGGCTCACCCAAAGTCTTCACACCGTGGCCGCGCTGGGCAACCATATCCGAATAGCCACCCGCATAGAGCTGCCAGCGGCCGTCGCCTTCGTAAGCAACGATGGTGGTCGCGACGCGATCGAGAAAGTCGCGGTCGTGGCTGACGAGGAGCACGGTTCCGGCATAGTCGGCGAGCATCTCCTGCAACAGGTCCAGGGTCTCGAGGTCGAGATCGTTGGTCGGCTCGTCGAGCACCAGCACGTTGGAGGGACGCGAAAGGGCGCGCGCAAGCATCAACCGGCCGCGCTCGCCGCCCGAGAGGACACCGACGGGCGTGTTGGCCTGCTCGGGCGTGAAGAGGAAGTCCTTCATGTAGCCGATCACATGACGCGGCTTTCCCCCGACCATCACCTGATCGCTGTCGCCGCGGGTGAGATTCTGCACGAGGGTTCCGGTGACATCGAGCGCCTCGCGCTTCTGATCGAGGGTGACGATGTCGAGATTGGTTCCAAGCTTGAGCGTGCCGCCGTCGGGCGCAAGCTCGCCGGTCAGAAGCTTGAGGAGAGTCGTCTTGCCAGCGCCGTTGGGACCGACAATCCCGACGCGGTCGCCGCGGAGAATGGTGAGGTCCACGTCCCGAACGATCGGACGGTCGCCATAGGACTTTGCGAGCGCTTTGGCTTCCATCAAGAGCTTGGACGAGAGCGCGGCGTCGGTCGCGACCATTTCGACCGTGCCGAGCGCGCGGCGGGTCTCGCGACGCTCGCGCCGCAGGTTCGCGAGTTCCGCGACGCGGCGCACGTTACGCTTTCTACGGCCGGAGACGCCGTAGCGGATCCAATGCTCTTCCATGACGATCTTGCGGTCGAGCTTGTGGCGCTCGAGCTCTTCTTGCGCGAGCACGTCGTCGCGCCAGCCCTCGAAGGCGTCGAAGCCTTGGTCCAGACGCCGCGTACCGCCGCGGTCCAGCCATACGGTGGCAGTGGCGAGGTTGGTGAGGAAGCGCCGGTCGTGGCTGATGATGACGATGGCCGATCTCAGGCGCTTCAATTCGTCTTCGAGCCACTCGATGGCCGGCAGATCGAGATGGTTGGTGGGCTCGTCCAGCAAGAGGATGTCGGGACCAGGCGCCAGCACGCGTGCGAGCGCCGCGCGGCGCGCTTCGCCACCCGAGAGGGACTTCGGAGTTTCATCACCGCTGAGGCCGAGATGATTGAGCAGTGCGCGCGCCCGATGCGGATCGTCGTGCTCGGCGAAGGCGCTTTCGACGTAGGTGAGTACGTTTGGATAAGCCGAGAGATCGGGCTCCTGCGGCAGATAGCTGACTGAGACGCCGTGCTGGACGACGCGCTCGCCGTGGTCAGCTTCGATGAGGCCGGCGGCGATTTTGAGGAGCGTCGATTTGCCCGATCCGTTGCGCCCGACAAGGCTCAAGCGCTCCCGCGCACCGATCGCGAGTTCGGCGCCTTCGAGAAGCGGTGTTCCCCCGAAGGTGAGATGGATATCGCTGAGCGTCAGAAGCGGGGGCAAGAGCACACTTTCACGTTTTCGAGGCGCCCACGTTTAACCACAGGTTGACCGTTCATTCCATCGGCAGGAGTTGCCGAAACCACGATATCGCGTAAAGTCAGTATTCCTTGAGAAAGCGCAAGGGGGCGCATGGCTGAGGGGGATTCACCGTCGACCGACGCCAGCACGGCCGCGCCTCAACAGCGCAAGCCTCCCGGGCGGAGCATGTTCACAAAAGCGCGCGGGAAGCGCACCAAGAAGGAAGTGCAGCGCCGACCGCAGGTGACGCGCACGTTCCTCTACCCGGAGGAAGCCGCGCACTGGTTTGTCGGCGATCTCCTGGAGGTGTCCGGCTTCGTGCGCCCGCACATGCGCCACCGATCGGGCTATTCACACTACCGCCCCATACTGACCAAACCGGACCCGTGGTATTTCGCGGGTCTTGTCGCATTGGAGGCCTGCAAGATCATCGATCTGTTCCCGGCGGCAAAAGCAGACGCCATCTTGCGCGAAGTGCTGGCTCAGGCGGACGCGGCCAGCGCACGCCATGAAGTGCGGGTTTCGCATCTCGTGCAAGGGGTCATGGGCCGATTGGGAATCGGAGCAATTCTCTTGAAGGCCACAGTACCGGATATCCTGATCGCCAAGGTGATGCGCCTGTTGATTGGTTCGCCGCGCGCGGCCATCCGGCTGATCCCGACGCGCGACGCCCACGAACAGGTCACCTCCGCCCTCAAATTGGGACAGCCCGTGTGGTGGAAAATGTATGTCCGCCGTTTCGACATCCGGCTCCAGGGTGAGCCCCTTCCGCAGCCGAAACTCAGGCCGATCGCGGAACCGGTCGAAGCCCCTGTTGAGGCCCCTGATGAAGCCCCTGCCGAAGCCACGGCTGCGGCCTAAATTAATCAATATTAGTAACCCGACCGAAACTTTTGGTTGCTAGAAGCGTTACGGGCCTGGTCTCCAGGTTTAATCCAGGTTGAGTTGGACCCCGTAAACACATGTATTCCTTGTATTTTGAATGCCCGAACGGGCGCCTGGAATGGATTTGCGACGTGGACGATGCCGCCCGCGCCCGCACCATCGCCCGCTTTTCCTCCAAGGACGGCCGCACCGTTACGATCATCCGCAGTTTCGATGACGGCGCGACGGGCCTGCTTGGGACCTTCCACAGGGGATCCCCTGACGCCGTCACGGCGATGGCGCTTTAAATCCTCCGGCTGTCGTAAGCCCAATGCAGCAGCGCCTGGCGCTGCCGCTTGCGACACCATAGATCGCCGGGTTCGCAGTTCTTTTTGATCTGCCCGACGTGGCGGCGGATGGCCTTCCACCTCTTGATCTGACGCTCGTCTTCGGCCGGCATGCGCCGACCCATGAAGTAGCGGCAGTACCACTGGAACCAGCCGCGCGGATCGTCCTCGCAGATCCAGCCTTTGTGCTTCCACACCGAGAGCGGTTGGCTGGCGTCGATGCGGAAAAAGTTGAGGGAGGCGTCCCTCCCCTTCGGTGAGAGCCGCGCGCGGGCAAACCAATCCGCCGGAAATTCCTTTCTGCAATCGGTCATGTATTTTCCACCGAATACACCGAGGCGGAGCATTTGCTTGGGTGTGAGGTCCGGTTTGAACTCGGGGTGAAACTTCTTTCCCATGGGCACCGTGAGTTCGTAGCGATAGCCCCTTTGCATCTTGTCGTTCACGACGACGATCGTCTTTTTCATCCCGTCACAGCTTCACGTTCGCGAGTGGATGGTTGTCTGAGACTAGGCGGCGCAAGCGCTCGTCCAGGACATGCGTATATATCTGTGTCGTGGAGATGTCGGCGTGGCCCAGCATCTGTTGGAGACTGCGGAGGTCGGCGCCGTTCGCGAGCAGGTGCGTGGCAAAGGAGTGGCGTAAGACGTGCGGCGAGACGCGGGAGGGCGAGAGGCCCGCGGCGACGGCAAGCTCCTTCAGGAGAAGCGCAAATCCGGCGCGGGTGAGATGGCCTTCGCGGCTGTCCGAGGGAAAGAGCCAGCGCGAACTTTTCATCGACTTTGGAATGTACGAGTCACGGACGGGTAGGTAAGCCGCGAGGGCCGCGAGCGCCGCATCGCCCACCGGCACCATGCGCTCTTTATTGCCTTTGCCGCGGACGATGATGGTCGGCTTGTTGCGCGGGATCGCGGCGAGCGGCAAGCCGACGAGTTCGGAGACCCGAAGCCCCGTCGCATAGAGGAGCTCGAGGAGCGCCGACGCGCGTAGGCCTTGGCGACCTTCGACTTCCTTTGCCGCTGTGAGAAGGCGATCCACCTCATCCGTCGTGAGATATTTCGGGAGCGGCCGGCCAAGGCGCGGACTCTCGAGCGATGCGGCGGGGTCGTCGGTGCGCAGGCCTTCGGCGTAGAGGAATTTATAGAACTGCCGCAGGCATGAGAGACGCCGCGCGGCGGTGCGCGGCGCGAGACCAAGGCGGTTCATATGATCGAGGTAGCGGCGCAAGTGATCGACATTCGCCGCGGCGGGATCGCTTTTCAGAACAGCCGCGACGTCGTCAAGATCGCGGCGATACGCTTCTAGCGTTCGCGGCGACGCGCCTCGCTCGACCGCGAGCATCTCGAGGAACGACTCTACGTGACGGCTCACAGCCCTTCGACGAGCAGTGCCTCGACCGCCAAGGCACGGGCATCCTTGTCGCGGCCGACAGCGATCAGGGCGGCGATGACCGCTTGCGCGGCGGCAGGTTCGACGGACGAAAGCCCTTCCTCGCCGAGGGCCAGCAAGGCGAAGGCGACGGTTTCACCGACGCGCTTCTCGCGCTGCGCAAGCGCAAGGCCATTGATGATGCGCGGGGGTGTCACGAGCATCGTGACCTCGGGCGGAGAATTGTCCATGGCGGTGAGCCAGTCGGATGCGGTGATCGGCTCGCCCGCGGCGGCGAGGATATTGAGAAGCGTGCCTTGAAACTCTGCGCGCCTGTCTTCGGCGATGGTTTCCCGCCAGGCTTGCAAGGCCTGGGGCGGCAGGCGGCCGGGAGCGCCGGTCGTGAGCAAGCGATCGATGGGCCAGAGTCCGTCGGCGATCTGGCCGGCTTCGATGCTGGTGCGGGCCATGGAACGGGCGAGGTCGAGCCACTCGCGGCCTTTCGCAAGATCCCCCGCAGCGATCAACGCGCGCGCGGCGGAGCCCGAGAACCACACGAGATCCGGGGTCGGGGGGATTTCCTGGATGAGCGGCGCGTAGATCTGGCCCGCGGTGATAAGATCGGGCCCCTGACGTCCGCGATCGGCGCGCGTGAGTTCGATCGCGCGGCCGATGACTTCGGCGCGGGCCGCGGGGACGTTCTGCGCGAGCGCCGTCTGGAAAAGATGTACACGCTCGCGCACCGTTGCGACCGTGACCGTCGCCAGCGCCGGCGCCGGCTCGTCCTTAAGATTCATCTGACGATAGAGAAGTCGCAAGCGTTCGGCTTCGAGCGTGCCGGCGGAGACGGCGCGTTCCGCCACGACCACGCGCGATTCCTCGGCGAGCTTCCGGCGCTCCGCGCGCTGGGCGGCGGGGGTCTTGTCGGTCTTCTCGTCGGCCGGCGGGGCTATGCCCGAGACCACGGCGAGCGTGGTGGGATCGCCGGTCTGGACAAGGGCGTCCGGGACAGGCCCGCCCGCTTTCGCGAGCATCATGAGATGCACGGGCTCGGGTCGGCCGAGATTGGGCGGCGACAAGCGCCGATTACCGTTGATCAGGTCGACGGTCCAGAAAAAGAGCGGATCCTGAATGCCCTGTTCGCGCAAGACCGAGAGTCCGAGCGCCGCGGCGCTGTTCTGATTGTTGGCGAAATTGCAGTAGATCTGGATCTTCTGCCAATAGGGGTCGCCCGTGGCGCCGAGGGCCGTCGCCGCTTCCGCGCAAGCATCGTTGGTGCGCCCAGTGATGAGCGATCCGTCGGCGCGGAGCTTGCGCAAGCCGTCGGTCATCTGATCGGCGGGGACGAGATCCATGAGCGCGAGGGCATCATCCCAATCGCCGATGGCCGCGAGGCCAATGAGGCGTGTCTCGAGAAGCCACTGCGCGGGAGGCGCGGCAGGCAAGGCACTCGCCCCTTCGACGCCGACCACCGGCGGAGGCGCGGCGCCTGAGGACGCCGGAGGCGTCGCCGACGAGAGGAGGAGGGCGCGCGCAAGGCGGCGCTGGGCGAGGCTGTCCATGCGCCGCGGAAGATGCGGCAGGAGCCGGCGCAGGAGTTCAAGATCCGTGCCGCGCCACATGTCGGCGGAAAAGCCGCCGCCGGCTTCATCGATGAGTCCGATGCGGTCGGTGCTCGGAGCTTCGAGGGCGCTGGAAGAAATCGCGGGCGCGGCGCTCTCTTCGGCCGGCACCGCGTCGTCTGGCCCCGGCTCGGCCGGCACGGCCGGCGCAGCATCGGGCGCAGGCGCGGCGCCGGCGGAAGCCTGGGAGGGAAGCAGCGAAACCGGTGCGCTTTGCGCCAGCGCTGGGCCGGACAGGAGAAGCGCCGCAGCGGCGATCAGCGCCGCCGGACACCTATTTATTGAAACGCTCATTCGGAATCACTTTTTCAATGGTGGTCGTCGGCGCCGGCATGTCCCAGGTGGTCAGCACAACGGCCCCGGCCACCACGAGCACGAGCAGCCCCAGAACGACGAATTTCACCATGCCCCTATAGCCCTTAAATGCAGCCTTAGCCCTTACACAGGACACTATTGAACCTGTGTGATAATGTCCATGCAACCAAAGACTTAATTGATAAGACAAGACCTTGGACCACGCGAAGACATGAGCGAGATGGCCGAGACGCAAAAGCCAAGCGGAAAGAGCGCGGAGCCTCACGGCGCCCGCGCCCTCGACCGCACCATCGTGCTCGTCGGATTGATGGGGGCGGGAAAGAGCTGCATTGGGCGGCGGCTGGCCGGGCGCTTAAGCGTTCCCTTCGTGGACGCCGACGCCGAAATCGAACAGGCGGCCGGCTGCAGCATTTCCGAAATCTTCGAGAAGTACGGGGAACCCTATTTCCGCGACGGTGAACGGCGCGTAATGACACGCCTTCTGCACGGCAGCCCGAGCATCCTTGCGGCCGGCGGCGGCGCCTTCATGGACCCGGAAACCAGGAATGTGATCCGGGAGCATGGAATCTCGGTCTGGCTGAAAGCGGATCTCGATACCTTGTCGCTGCGCACGAAGGGGCGCTCGCACCGCCCCCTCCTCAACGGCAGCGATCCGCGCGACGTGCTCGCGCGCCTGATCGAAACGCGCTACCCGGTCTACGCACAGTCGGACATCACCGTCGAGACCGGCCACGACAATCCGACCGTGACCTGCGTGCGCGTGCTGAACGCCGTCGAGGCGTTCATGGGCGCGCCGCTGATCACCAAAGACTGAATCCATGCCACACGCCATGACGGCTTCATCCACGCAAAGCCCGGCCACGGTGGTCGCGGTTCCTCTGGGCGCGCGCTCCTACGACATTCACGTGGGGCGGGGACTGCTCACGCGCGCGGCGGCGCTCATGACGCCGGTGCTGAGCCAGAAGCGCGTGTTCATCGTCACCGACAGCAACGTGGCGCCGCTATACCTCGAGGCGTTCTCGCAAACGCTCGCCAAAGCCGGGATCCGGGCCGATCACGCCATCGTGCCCGCCGGCGAGGCAAGCAAGGACTTCCCACATCTCCAGCACCTTCTGGACTCCATGCTTGCGGCCAAGTGCGAACGTGGAACCATGATCGTTGCCTTGGGCGGAGGCGTGATCGGCGATCTTGCCGGGTTCGCCGCATCCGTCCTCCTGCGCGGCGTCGACTTCATCCAGGTGCCGACCACGCTGCTCTCGCAGGTCGACAGCTCCGTCGGCGGAAAAACCGGCATCAACACCGGCGCCGGAAAGAACCTGGTGGGAACCTTCCACCAGCCGCGTCTCGTCATCGCCGATACGGATGTTCTCGCGAGCCTTCCGCGCCGCGAGCTGCTGGCGGGATATGCGGAAGTGGCCAAGTACGGCCTCCTGGGCGACGCGAAGTTCTGGGCGTGGCTGGAAGACAACGCGGCGGCGATGCTGAGCACAGACACCCGCAGCCATGACCTCCTGCGCCGCGCCATCGTCACGAGTTGTGAAGCCAAGGCGCGGATAGTCGCGGCCGACGAAAAAGAGGGCGGCGTGCGCGCGCTGCTCAATCTCGGCCATACCTTCGGCCATGCCCTTGAAGCGGAAATGGGCTACGGCGATAGGCTTCTGCACGGCGAAGCCGTGTCGATCGGCATGACGCTGGCGTTCGAGCTCTCCGCCCGCCTCGGCCATTGCCCGGCACCGGACGCTAGCCGCGTCGCGGCACATCTCGCAGCCGTCGGTCTGCCGACACGCCCGCCCCGTAACGGTCCGCGCGGGGCGGTGACCGCCGCGATGCTGATGGCGCATATGAGCCAGGACAAGAAAATGAAAGACGGCGCGGTGACCTTCGTGCTCGCGCGCCGCATCGGGGACGCCTTCCTGTCCCGAGACGTTCCAGCGCCCACGCTGGAAGCTACGCTGACGGCGGCGCTCGCCGGATAAGGCCATCTTCGTTCCCATTAGGAACTTGCCATGATTCCAATTCTCTTCACGGTCCTGTTGCTGCTGACCGTGGCAGCGTTCTTTTCGGTCGCCGAAACGGCGCTCACAACCGCCTCGAAGCCCTTGATGCATCAGCTGGCGAGCGAAGGCGACGGACGGGCAGCCACGGTCGTGTTGCTGCTCGACGAACGCGAGGAGATGATCTCGACCGTTCTTCTCGGCAACAACCTCGTCAACATCCTGGCCTCCGCGCTCACCACGGGACTGATGATCGAGATGTTCGGTAACGAGGGTGTTTTCTACGCCACCGGCATCATGACGGTGCTGGTCGTGATCTACGGCGAGATCCTGCCGAAGACCTACGCCCTTCTCTACACCACCAGCGCCTCGTTGAAATGCGCCGGCGTGATGTACTTCCTCATGCGCCTGTTCAAGCCGTTCAACGCCGCCATCGAATACTTCGTCACCGGCGCGCTCAGGATGTTCCGCCTGAGCACCATTGTGACGCGCACGGCGAAGGACGTGCTGGCGGAACTGCGCGGCGCCATCGAAGTGCAGATGGCGGCCAAGGAGATCATCCACGAAGTCAAACACGAGCGCGCCATGCTGCGCAGCGTGTTGGACCTTGCCGAATACGCGGTGAGCGACGTCATGATCCACCGCCAGAAACTGGTGACCATCGACGCGGACTTGCCCATCGAAGAAATCATCGAGCAGGTGGCGTCCTCGTCCTACTCGCGTATCCCTCTCTGGCGCGAGCAGCCTGACAACATTGTCGGTCTCATCCATGCGAAAGCACTTCTCCGGGCGCTCGAGTCCGCGCAGGGCAAGACCGAGAAGCTCGACGTCGTGAGTCTTGCGATCAAACCCTGGTTCATTCCCGCGACGACGACGCTGCTCGACCAGCTCAACGCATTCCGGGCACGCCGCGAACACTTCGCCGTGGTGGTGGACGAATACGGGACACTCCAGGGCGCCCTGACGCTCGAGGATATTCTGGAAGAAATCGTCGGCGACATCCGCGACGAACACGACGTGGCGGTGGCCGGCGTGCGGCCGCAAACGGACGGCACGTACCTCATCGATGGCAGCGTTACATTGCGCGACCTAAACCGCGAATTCGATTGGGATTTGCCCGACGAGAGAGCCTCAACCGTAGCGGGTCTCGTGCTGGTGGAAGCGCGCACGATCCCGCAGCCCGGCCAGAAGTTCCTGTTTCACGGCTACCGCTTCGAGGTATTACGCCGCGCGCGCAATCAGTTGACGCTGATTCGCCTCACCCCGCCTAAGGGAGAGGGCGGTGCAGCATCGGGCAAGCCGGCGGCCAAGGTAACAGCCTAGCGCAAGATTCAAAGGATCGGATTGGATCAATCCGGCCCTTTGAATCTTGCGCCATTTTAGATGATTAGGGCGCGATTCAACGCAAAACCGCTCCACACTTTTGCTATCGCGCCCTAGGGCATTGACCGATTCAAGACCCAGGATCACACTTTACCCTTGAGGGGGCCTGCCGAGGCCCTGACGCAAGGACTTCGCTAGGCTTGTCGTGCTTACCCTTTCAACAGCGATTGAAGGAGCGCGCCATGATCCGAAGAATTGTACCCGACGTCATCAGCGACCAGACCCTGCAAAAAGTAACCCCCCGCGACACTGTGCGTCAGGCCGCGCGCCTGATGCGCGACAAGAAGATCGCCGCCGTGTTGGTCATGGAAGGCGAGCGGCTGGTGGGCATCCTCACCGAGCGCGACATGACCGTGCGCGTCGTCGCCGCCGGCTTGGACCCGGAGACGACGGCAGTCCGCGAGATCATGACCGCGGATCCCGACACGCTGGCGCCGGATGACACCGCCTCAGACGCCATCCGCATGATGAGAAGCCGCAATTACCGCCACCTCCCTGTCGTCGAGGGTGGCCATGTGGTGGGCATGGTCTCGGTGCGCGACCTCTACGCCGTCTATAACGGCGAGCTGGAGCAGGACCTGAAGGACCGCAACGCCTATATCTACGGCGAAAGCTACGGCGCCGCTTAAAGCTGCATAGCTGCTAGAACGGGCCGGCACTTGCCCGGCTTTGGGGGCGCGCGTATACGGGCCAAATGCCCTTATCTCCTGCAAACGAGCGCGAGCGGATCCATACCCGCACGATCACCTGCGAAGGGTATGAGCGGGAGGACGGGCTGTTCGATATCGACGGCTGGCTGACCGACGCGAAGTCCTATGATTTCACGAGCACCGACCGGGGCGAGGTGAAAGCCGGCGTGCCTGTTCATGGCATGGGCCTGCGGATGACCATCGACGGCGCCCTCAACATCAAGGCGGTCGCGGCGTCGATGGACTACACGCCGTTCAACATGTGCCCGTCCATCACACCGAACTTTCAGCGTCTCGTGGGATTGAACCTCGGCAAGGGATTCTCGGGCGCGGTGCGCGAAGCGCTCGGCGGGACGCAAGGCTGTGTCCACCTGGTCGACCTTCTGAGGCCCATGGCGACCACCGCCTATCAACTTTTGTCGCGCGCCACCTACACGGCGTTCAAGGAGCAGGAAAGCCGCGGTGAACCTGTGAAGGCGTTCTTCGTGAACCAGTGCCACGCCTGGAAATCCGACGGCGAGGTGACGCGCAGCCAATTCCCCAGCCTGTTCACGGGAAAGGCCTAACGCGATGTCGTTACCGCCGCCGGCGCCCCGCACATTGCGACACACCCGCACCATCATCTGCGACGGATACGAGCGCGCCGACGGACAGTGGGAGGTCGACGGCCGCCTTCTCGACGTCAAGCCCGACACGATCGACAACTGGGGCGAGGGCATCATTCCAGCGGGCCAGCCGATTCACGACATGCATCTGCGCATGACCGTCGATGCCAAGATGACGATCACCGGCAGCGAGGCGGCGATGGATCACCATCCGTGGCCGATCTGCCCGTCCATCGCGCCGCGTTTCGAGCAGTTGACCGGGCTTTCGATTAGGCCGGGCTTCACGCGCAAGGTCGGCGACCTCTTCGGCGGGATCAACGGCTGCACGCACTTGGGCTCGCTGATCGGCCCGGTCGCCACAACCTTGATGCAGACAATGGTGCGCGCCCGCGTCAAGCGGATGAACGAAACAGAGGCGAAGGGCCTGCCGCGCTCGATGCCGCACTTCCTCAACACGTGCCACACCTGGGCGACGACAAGCCCGATCGTGAAGCGCGAGTTCCCGGAATTCTATAAGGGCGAGTGACCCTCAGCTGTCATTGCCCGCGAAGGCGGGCAATCCATTCATCAGCGAGTTCGTCTAGAAATTCGAGGGCGCGGACCGATGGATTCCCCGCACTCGCTTCGCTCGGCGGGGAATGACAATAAAAAACTACTCCCCCGGCGCCGTCAACTTCAAGGACAGCGCATGCACGCGCTCGCGGAGCTCATCGGCGAGAATGCCGTAGACCAGCCGCTGACGCGCGACACGGTTCTTGCCGGCGAAGGCCGCCGACTCAATCGTCACATTGAAGTGCGTTTCGCCGCCGCCGTCGGGATGCGCGCCGGCGTGACCGTGATGGCTTGCACTGTCGTCCACGATCTCGAGGCGCGTCGGCGCGAGAGACTCGGAGAGCTTGGTGCGCATGCGGTTCGCGTAGACACTCATAAGACCAGGAACAAGCACAGGCCGAAAAAAGAAACAAGATTGTGGATTTCAGGCCCCCTCTCCATATTCAACCCATGTCCGAAACACGTGATCGTTTCACCTGTTCCGCGGCGCAGGATGCCGCCACGACTCCGTGCGCCTGGGACGGCTGCGCGGGCTCGGGCGAATACCGCGCCCCAAAGGACCGCCGACTCGCCGACTACCTCATGTTCTGCCTGGAGCATGTGCGCGCCTACAACGCACGGTGGGATTTCCATGCGGGCGCGTCGGTCGCCGACCTCGAAGCGGAGATCAGGAGCGCGGCCACCTGGGAACGGCCGACCTGGAAAATGGGATCGCTGGGCGCAGGGGTGCGCGCCACTGGAAATCGGAGTGGGCGGCCCGGCGCCCGCACGCGCATGTCGGATCCTTTTGGATTTGCCGCGGGCACCGATTTCGAAGATCGCAAGAAAACCCGCGAGGCCGACGCCCAGGCCCGCGCGACACCCGGCGGCTCGGTCGCGCGCAACCGCGCCCTCAAGGCCCTGGACCTGTCGGGGCCGATCACCCTCGAGGCGTTGAAGGAGCGCTACAAGGCGCTGGTGAAGAAACATCATCCGGACGCCAATGGCGGCTCGGCGGAAGCCGAAGACCGGATGAAGGTCATCAACGAAGCCTACCAGACGCTTCGGGCGAGCTTGGCCAGCGCCTAAATCGGCGCAACGGGTCATTTACAGCTTTCCGCGCTCGCGCCGTATCCCCATATAATCCGGATATATATGCTGGAATTGCCCGGTTTTTCCGGGCATGTCATAAGACCCGACCTTTCATCCTGGGCGTAAAGAAGATGGCGACGAGCAAACGGAACGACAACGTGCGCGACGAATTGGGGATGACCGTGCCGGACCGGCAGGTCGCCGCGCGCGATGTGTTCGGCCTAGACACTGATATGAAGGTGCCCGCGTTTTCGAGCCGCGGCGACCACGTCCCCGACATCGACCAGGCCTATCGCTTCGATCCCGACACGACGCTCGCCATTCTGGCGGGCTTTGCGCACAACCGGCGCGTCCTGGTACAGGGCTATCACGGTACGGGCAAGTCGACGCACATCGAACAGGTGGCCGCGCGGCTGAACTGGCCGTGCCTGCGCATCAACCTCGACAGCCACATCAGCCGTATCGATCTCATCGGCAAGGACGCCATCGTGATCCGCGACGGCGTGCAGGTGACCGAATTCCGCGAAGGCTTGCTGCCGTGGGCGTTGCAACACCCGATCGCGCTGTGCTTCGACGAATACGACGCCGGCCGCCCGGACGTGATGTTCGTGATCCAGCGTGTGCTGGAAGTGGAAGGCCGCCTCACCCTGCTCGACCAGAACAAGGTGATCCGCCCTCACCCTGCGTTCCGCCTGTTCGCGACCACGAACACGATCGGCCTCGGAGACACCACGGGTCTCTATCACGGCACGCAACAGATCAACCAAGGCCAGATGGACCGCTGGAACATCGTGGCGACGCTCAATTACCTGAAGCACGACGAGGAAACCAACATCGTGCTGGCAAAGGTGAAGGGCTACGACACGGCCGCCGGCAAAAAACTGATCTCAGCCATGGTGGAAGTCGCCGACCTGACCCGCAACGGCTTCATCGCGGGGGACATCTCGACGGTGATGTCGCCGCGCACGGTGATCAGCTGGGCGGAGAATAACTCGATCTTCAACAACGTCGGCTATTCGTTCCGCGTCACATTTCTCAATAAGTGCGACGAGACCGAGCGCCCGGTGATCGCCGAGTATTATCAGCGTTGTTTCGGCGAAGACATCTCAGGGAGCGCGGTGGAAGCCGTCGCCTAAGGGTTGAAACCCCCCTACTCCGGATCGGACAAGGGACACTCGCGGACCGAAGCTTTCAAGACCGCGACCACCGCGGCCGTGAAAGGCATCGCGAACAAACGCGAGTTGACGGTCATCTATTCGCCGATCTCGGCCAATCAGAAAACACCGACTACCACCGGTGAGGTGCGCCTGCCCTCGCCGCCGCACAAACTCACGCGCGAAAACGTGGTGCGGCTGCGGGGCGCCGCGGATGCCGCGGCCTTGAAGCTCCGCCACCACAACACCGCCCTGCACGCGCGGCGTATGCCCGTCAGCAAAGATGCGGTCGACGCCTACAACGTCATGGAACAGGCGCGCGTCGAGGTCCTGGGCGCGCAGCAGTACAAGGGCGTTTCTGGCAATCTCTCCGGGGCGATGGAACAACGCCTGGCGCTGGAAGGCTATCAGGCCGCGCGCAATTATGAACAGATCGACCGCACCGATGCTTTGCGAGTGTTGATCCACGACGCCTGCCAGGGCGCTCCCCTGGGCGCGACCGGCTCTCATGTGCGCGAGATCCTGAAGGAGGCGTTCGGCACGAAGCTCGAGAAACCCCTCGCCGCCCTCGCCGCCAACATCCGCGACCAGAAAGCCAGCGCCGACATCCTGCGCCAGTTGATCGAAGCGCTCGACCTCGAGACCGACAACGCCCAGGACTTGGAAAAGGACAACGACGAGGACGGAACCGAGGATATCGAGAACGAGTCCGAAACTGAAGAGTCCGACGACCAAGACAAGAAGGATGAGAGCAGCGACGGCGGCGACGACCGCGGGCAGACGCCGGCCTCGAGCGAAAGCGCGCAGGGCGAAGAGGCCGAGTCGGAAGTCGAGGGCCAGGGCCAGCCGACCATGGACGCGGCCGAGGCCGAGGCGGAAGCGCGGCAGGCGCGCCCGCGGGCCGGCCACAATCAAGCGTCGATGGACGCGCGCTACAAAATCTTCACCACACGCTTCGACCAGGTGGAGGACGCCGCCAACCTGTGCGACGCCGAGGAGCTCGTTCGGCTGCGCCTGCAGCTCGACCGCCAGCTCGCTCACCTGCAAGGCGTCGTTTCGCGCCTTGCGAACCGGCTGCAGCGCCGTCTCATGGCGCAACAGACGCGCAGCTGGGAGTTCGACCTCGAGGAAGGGCTTCTGGACGCAGGCCGGCTTGCGCGCATCGTCGCCAACCCAATGCACTCGCTGTCGTTCAAGCGGGAGAAGGAAACCGAGTTTCGCGATACCGTCGTGACGCTGCTTATCGACAATTCAGGCTCGATGCGCGGCCGGCCCATCACCATCGCGGCCATGACCGCCGACATCCTCGCGCGGACCCTGGAGCGCTGCGCGGTGAAGGTCGAGATTCTCGGCTTCACCACCAGCCAATGGAAGGGCGGACAGGCCAGGCGCCTCTGGACGGAGAGCGGCAAGCCCGGAAACCCCGGACGCCTCAACGATCTTCGTCACATCGTCTACAAGGCCGCCGACATGCCGTGGCGTAGGGCGCGGCGCAACCTCGGCCTGATGCTGCGCGAGGGCATCCTCAAGGAGAACATCGACGGCGAGGCCCTCGCCTGGGCGCATAACCGCCTCGCCGTGCGCGGCGAACAGCGGCGCATCCTGATGGTGATTTCCGACGGAGCCCCGGTGGACGATTCAACGCTCTCCGTGAATCCCGGGAACTACCTCGAGCATCACTTGCGCGACGTGATTTCCTATATCGAGACTTATTCCGACATCCAGCTGCTCGCCATCGGGATCGGCCATGACGTCACGCGCTACTACCGGCGCGCGGTGACGCTGATGGACGCGGACGAGCTGGGGGGCGCGGTGATGAGCCAGCTCACCGACCTGTTCGAGGAAGACGAGAGGCGGAGCCGCACGATGCTGGGCGCGGCGACGGCGTTTTAGGCCTACGCCGCGTTCGTGAGCGCAGGGCGGCCGGAGAGCAGGTGCCGGTCCGACGAAATCACGTCGGAGAGAAAATCGAACACCGCGCGGATCCGGGCGCTGCGGCGCAAGTCCGCGTGAGTCACCAGCCAAATCTCGATCTCGTGCTTGAAGTGTTCCGGCAGAAGGCGCTCGAGGGTGGGCTCGGCATCCGCCAGCACGCAGTCGTGAGCCCCGATACCAATTCCGGCGAGTGTCGCGCTCAGCTGGCCCACGAAGCTCGATGAGCGGTGGACGATGCGTTCGGGCGTGAAGTGGCGCTCGAGTTTCTGCACGCCCGGATGCGTGCTCATGCTCTCGTCGAAACCGACGTGATTGTGGTTCTTGAGATCGGCGGGCGTGGTGGGACGGCCGTGGCGGTCGATATAACTGCGCGCGGCATAGAGGCCCATGACGAGATCGCCGGCCTTTTTCGCGATCAGGTCCGGCTGCTCGGGACGGAACATGCGAATGGCGATGTCGGCCTCGCGGCGAATGAGATTGACCGTGCGGTTGTCGACCAGGACCTCGACGCACACCCCGGGGTACGACGCGTGGAAGGCCGCGAGTTTGCGCGGCAGCCAGAGCGAGCCAAGGCCCTCGGTGACCGAGATGCGCACGGTTCCAGTCAGAGTCTGATGAGCCGCTTCGGCCTGTCTCTCGATGGCGAGGGCTTCTTCTTCCACACGGCGCGCGCCGGCCAGAACCTGCTCGCCGGCGTCGGTGAGCAGGAGGCCGCGGGGCGTGCGCTGGAAGAGTTGCGCCTTCAATTGCTCCTCGAGCGCTGCGATGCGGCGGGAGAGGGTCGGCTGGGACAAACGCAGCCGCCGTACGGCCTGAGACAGGCTTCCCGTCTCGGCCACAGCGATGAAATCCCGGAGAGTGCTCCAGTCTAAGGTATTCATGATCTTTGCTACTCTTATTCCGTTTTAAGGAATGGTATTCACGGATTTCTAGCCTATTTTCCCCGGCACCTGAAGCGCGAGCTTCGAGATTCTTCCCCTAGAGCGGAATGACTCTAGGTCAGATAGCCGGAGTTTTTGAAGTAGTTCGCGCATTCTTGGGGCGTGTAAGTGCCGAGCAGGCGGCCGATGGAGGTGCAGATGGCCTCGACGGTGCGTGCAGCTTCTTTGCGCAACAGGTGTTTGAG
>CAMDOZ010000032.1 GCA_945903705.1 Fidelibacterota bacterium
GGATATTTTGGACCGGAATACGCCATGGCGCGACGTGCCGCCCCCCCTGAACGCCCGCGTTCGCGATATGGCATATCGCCAGGCCGGACATTGGACTCCGCGTACGACGTCGTTGGGTTGGGCGACGTGCGACGGCCGCGCGCCCCTGCCCCTCGATGCTGCCGGGCGGCCTGCGTTGGAGTTCACTGGACCATTTGCTCTGGATCGCAATCAATTGAATGGTATTGGCAGCCATGACTTGCCGCTCATTTTTGATTGGGGCAAGCAACGAACAGCACCTTCCAAGTACAAGGAAGGAACGTCGACGTTATGCGTGGACGGCGGGTCGATAGACCTTCGTGACGCGGAAATCTCGTTCACACTGCAAGGACAAAATATCGAACTGCGTGGCGCCGTTGCCAATATCTGGGTATGTACGCATGGCGACGATGACACCTATTGGTCGGAATGGGCGCTGACGGGAGACCCTATTCCGGATAGCGCCCTCGAAGATGGAAAGTGGCATCAGGTCGCCTTCAAACTGACAAACGATCCGGTCCTTTGGACCTACTGCGGCACGAATCCCGACGATGGAAACCGTGCGGCACGCCACCGCCGGCTGCCGCTTAACGACACCCTCGTCACCGACGGGCCGTTTGTATTCGACTTTGCGTTGGGCAACGAACGCAACCCCGCGCGCGGGGCATTGCGGCTGTTTGACGTACAGGCCACCTACCGCAGTCGTTCCGTGCTCTCCCATGCGGCGGGCGCCAAACTTGTTGCTTGGCCGCCCTCCGGCGTATCGGATCCCCTGCACGTCACGGAAGGTACACGCGGGTTCGACGAGGCTCTTTGGACGAGCGACGCGGCTCCCACCTTCCCGCTTGAATTCGGCTGGACCCTCGCCAAGCCCGGGCAGGTTTCTCACCTGCAATTCAATCAGCACCCCTATTGGCCGGCGCGCGAGGTCGAAGTCTGGATAACATCTGAGGGGGGACCCGACGTCCTGTTATGGGCCGGGACGCTCCCGGAAGGTCGAGCGGACCTTCGAGAAGCTCCCTACACCCGCGTCGTCGTCGAAAAAATAGCCTCGGCCGTCGCGGTTCGGCTACGGATTATTTCGGGTTACCATCCGGATCGCTGCGGTATCGACGGCTTCGAAATGTTCGGGGAAGGAGTATCGTTTACCGGCGATGGCCGAGCCTGCTCGATCTCGACCGAAGTCGCCGATCTCAAACCGGGCGGGACGGTGTTCTACAGAACCGTGCTTGAAAACGGTGGCGACAGTGTCGCCGGCGAAACAAAAAGTATCGAGATGCCTGCGACTTTGGCGCCGCTTTTGATTTCAGCGACGCCGCTCAAGCTCGCAAACAATCCCCCCGTCATTATTGTTCGGGCTAACGCCATGGGATTGGACACCGAGGTGTGGGCCGAAGTGGAAGCAATAGATCGGCCTCCTGAGACCGGCCCCGCCGTTTATATCGGCAGTCAGCCTACGGCGCGTCACGTCTACTACGTGACGTCCGGCCTGCCGTCTTCATCAGGCCGGTTGCGGCTTCGCGCCCGCAATGCGGCGGGCGAGACTGAACTTTGTATTGCGTGGCCGCCGCCCTATGATGACGCAACCTAGTCACATGAACGAAGCTTTCGCGCCCGCTTCAATTTCAGCTTGAACCGAGAAGACATATGAAGGCGAAAATATTTGCGTTTCTGCCCGCGCGGGCGCTCGGGGATTTCATTATCGCTGCGGTTGTCGCCAGTTCGGTCCGCGAGATGTTCGACGAAGGCGAATTGTTCGTCTACTACCGCGACGATCGGCCGTACAAAAACAGCATCGTCAGCCTGATGCCGAATATTACCGGCGCATTCACGTCGCCGGCCAAGGGCGGCGTGTTTCCCCTCGATTTTCTCGACCCTCCCGGCGGACGCCTGGTATCCGGAAACGATATTTTCGAGCAATTCAAGGTAAAGGACTCCAACCTCATCCTCGCCGGCAGCATGCTGAATGAAACTGCGATCAATTCGGTTCGCACGACGACGCTGCGCATTCCGCCGGAAACCGTGGACTCAAGCGATAAGGCCCTGATCGACCTCGGCCTCGACCCGAAGAAATGGTTTGTGATCCTCTACTGGAAGGAGTCCGGCTATGAATTCCGGTGGGAAGACGCAAAACGGATGATCTACGATCCGGCGCCTTACATCGCGGCTATCCGGCACATCATCGAGGATCTGGGCGGCCAGGTCGTGCGCCTCGGCCACCCGACTCCCACCAAACTTCCTAAATTGAAGGGGCTCGTCGATCTGGCGAAGGCCCCGAACTCGGAATGGCTGCAGATTCATGCAACGGCCAGGGCGCGCTTCTTTGTTGGCTCCTCCTCGGGACCTGCGTCCTATGGACCGGCGTTCGGCGTCCCCACCGCTCACACCGACCAGACACTACAGTTGGGCGTTTGGAATCCCGACGACTACATCGTTCCTCAAGGCATCCATTACCAGGGCAAGACGTTTCAGGCTTTCGAGGCCTACGACGCCGGTTACCTGTTTCAGGAATGGAAACCTGAATCGGAGGTTAAATACATTCGGAATACTGATCAGCAAATTGTCGCAGCCACCGACGAGATGTACAACATCACGCACAACTGCCTCGGCTGGCGCGACCTTCCCGTTCCTGTCCCGCGATTGCCGCGGCCAAATGCGGTCGCTATCCCATTTCCCCGCATATATCCGGCCCGCGAGTTTCTCGTCCCGCCAACCCAGCGGCAACGCAGCACCTGACGGAACGAATCCTACCGGCGACGAGTCTCACCGTCCCTTCAGGAACGCCAGCGCCGTGGTCATGAACTGCTTGCGGCCGCGCTCGGGTTTATCGAGCAACAGATAGTGCGTCGCGCCCTTGATGATGACCGTGATGGCGCTCGGCATATGGACGCGCCCGATGTCCGGGCTGTCGCCGTGCACGATCAGGGTCGGTGTCGTCACGCGGGCAATATCCCACAGCGCCTTGCCGCTGCAGCTTTCGGCCAGCGGTCCGTTGGGAATGCGCACACTTGCCGGGGTGCGGAGATCGCTCGACGGATCGAGGCGCAAGGCGCGCTGCACGAAGGCCGCCGCCACCAGTTCGTCGCGCCAGGCGCCGGCGTTCTTTTCCGGCATCGAAGCGTCCCAGCGTTTACGTAAGGTCCGCGCATCGACCGCCTGATAGGCCCCGGTCGCGGCCTTGCACGTTTCGGCATCGGGCGTGCGCGCGGGGTTCAACAGAACCAGATGACTGAGACCGTCCGGATGGCGGCCCGCATAAGCCAACGACCAGGTGCTGCCCGCACCCCAGCCGATGAGCGCCACCTTGGCCTGGCCGCGGCGCGCACGGAGGTCCGACACCACCGCGTCGATGTCGCGGCGGGCTTCATCGAGGCTCGCCGCCGGCGCGCTCTCGCTCGCCGCTTGCTCCAGGGACGCGGGGCGGGTGGATTTCTCCCAGCCGCGCACGCTCATGATGGTGACCGGATGACCGGCGCGCGCGAATTCCGCCGCGACCGAAGCATTCGGAAGATCGAACGACACAAGGCCACCGGCGCCGGCGTCGTGCACAAGCAGGATCGGTGTGCCGCTGGCGTCCTTGCCCACCACCTCGCGCACCGCGATCCGTACACCCCCGTCGCTGTCCACAAAACGGTCGGTCCGTGTGAGCTCGTCCTTCGGCGCGCCCGGGCGGTATTCCCGCTCGAGGTTGGCTTTGATCTCGGTGTCGGTGAACCAGAGGGGGCGAAGCTTCTGCTCGGCGAAGATCTTGATCTGGTCGCGCGAGTGCGGCGAGTCCGCGTTGCCGCGTTGGCCATAGGCCAGCACGCCTTGAACACGCACCGGCTTGGTGAAATCCACCAGCATGATCCAGCCGTCGCCGCCCCCGGACGCAGGTGCGCCATAATCGGGCCGGCCCGCGGTGTTGACGACCGGCGTCACGACAGGCGCGCCCGCCTCCTCTGGCGGATCGTAGTTCTGCGCCGTGTAGAGCCCGAGGCCCTGCGGCCCGCCGTTGCCCGGCAGATCGATGCCCGGGAACTGATAGCGATTGACGTCGCCCCAGGCCGCGTCGGGCCGTCCATGCCGCTCGCGCACCAGCGCCACGGCCGCTTCCAGCGCGGCCAGCGCCGCCTCAGGATTGCCGAGACCCGTGGGGGTTTCGATGACGCGTTCGTTGCTCCATTCCTCGCGATAGAGTGGCGTCGCGTTCTTGGAATAGATGGTCCAGAAATTCTGGAACAGGACCGCGCCGCGGCTGCGGGCCGCCGCGCGCTGATCCCACGATCTCAAGATGCGAAGACCTGTCCTCACGTCCGGCGACGGCGATTTGACCGCGGCCCCCGCGGCGAACAGGTCCGGCAGAACGCGGCGCGGCATCAGCATGGTGGTCGTGTACTTGAGCTTGATGATGTCGTCGCTCGACCACTTCTGCTTGGCCTCGAGCAAGGTGAGCGCCATCTGCGGTCGAAGCCCGGGCGCGCCCTGTTCCATGTACGGCGGAAATTTTGCGGGATCGAGCCGCTCCCGCACCGTACCGAACCACGGCGGATTGTTCGCATTCTGCACATAGCCGCTGGCCGGATTGAGGAACCGCGGTGCTTCGGCCAGCGGCACGATGCCCTTCCAGAAATACCGGTCGTCATCGCCGGGGACGATGCCGGTGTATTTTACGTCGCCCGCGTCCGAAACCGTGACGGGCCGACGGGGCAGCGCGGAATTCCAGAGATACTGGATGTTTCCGTCTCCATCGGCATAAGTGAAGTTGGACGACGGGATCAGCTGCCGCGACAACACCTTCATGAAACTATCGAAGTTCTGGGCGAAATAGAGGTCGTAGTAGCCCTCATGAAAATGCCAGGCATCGGCGCCGTGCGAGCGCGAGACGACGGCGTGCGTTGCATTGCGGCTCACGACCGGACCGAACTCCGTCGCTTCGTACTCCCGCTCAACGGTTTGAACGCGCCCGCCGGGCTGCAGGACCTCCACGCGCACGGTCTGACGCTGGAACGGCTGGGTCTTGCCGCCGAAGACATAGTGATCGGGTCTCCCCGAGGCGAGCGGCACGGCGTAGTGGTCGACAAGATCCACGTTGTTGTTGGTCTGGACGTATCCGATGTTCTCGCCGAACCCTGCGCGTAAGACCGCGAGGCCCACGGTGAGCGAGCCGTAGAAGTTGATCTTCCCGGGCACCGTGATATGCGCTTCCCAGTATTGCGCCGTCCAGCGCAGGTGCGGATTGCCGAGCAGGATCGGCTTACCCGTCGAACTGTGCGTGCCCGCTATGGCCAAAGCATTGGAACCGTCGTCTCCCTCGCCTTCGCCGTCGGCGCCCTGTGCGCGCACCGCGGCTTCGGCCGCGCCGCGGCGGCTGAAGGCGATGATGTCGGCTTCGGTCACGGTCGGAAACCATTCCGGCAGCTCCGCGCGGTGCCGTGCTGCGTAAAAATTCACGCCGGTGACAAACCCATGCAACCATCGACGGTACCCGTCGCCGGTCCGCTCGAGCGCGCGGCGGGCGCCTTCGAGATTGTCCATGCGCTTCATGGCAAGATCGCTCTCGAGATGCTCCGCGCCGAACCAGCGGGCGGCATCACCGCGCGCCTGCAGATACATCTTGCCCATCTCCACCGCATGGTCCTCGGCCACGGCATAGCCCATGGCAAAGGCCACGGCTTCGTCGGTGTCGGCGGTGATATGGGGCACGCCGAAAGTATCGCGGCGGATGACGGCGTGAGGGATCAGATCCGCAGCCGTCGCGGTGGACATCGGAGCGGGTCTTGGGGCCTCCTGGCCTATCGTGGGTCCCATAAGGGCAAGGGCCGCGACCCCGCTTAAGAGCGCCATCTTTACAGCGTGCATCGCATTCCCCTCACGTCCGATGTGGCGGGGTTATCCTATCGCGTTCCAGGACGGGCGGGAGCCAGAATCCGGTTAGCACTTCCCGATCAAATAGTCGGGCGCAAAGCGCCGCTTCTGGCACATGTCGATGAATTCCTCATAGGTCGGCACCGGCTTGCCCGGCTGCGTCTCCTTGAGGTGGCGGACATAAGTGTCGTAGTCCGGAATATGCACGATCAGCCGGAAAGCCTGCCGGACCCGGGAGGCAAAATCGGACGGGGCCTCGTCGACCATCACCTTTTTCTTGCCATGAGGAGTGTCTTTCATGGACGGCTCTCCAAATTCCATTACACCTTCATGCGGGGCGAGTTTAGCATACGGCCGCGGCCCAAGGACAGGGCTGCCCAAAAGGTGCGGGGAGTGACGGCCTAGATAAGAGCGACGTGGAAATAGTGGAACTTAGCTAAGGGGGGTTAGCCTTGTTCAATCAACTTGTGACGCCGGTCGGCGAAAGTCTCGCGTTGTCCTTCGCCGTCGGGGCGATCCCGATCGTCGTAGTTCTCATCTTGCTCGGCGTGATCCGCCGGCCCGCCTGGCAGGCTGCCGGCGCCGGCCTCCTCGTCGGCCTCATCATTGCCGTCACCGTCTGGCAGCTGCCGGCGGCGCAAGCCCTCAGCAGTATCGCCAACGGCGCGACCTTCGCCCTCATTCCGGTGATGTGGATCGTCTTCAATGCGCTCGTCCTCTACAACATCACGGTGAGTTCGGGCCGCTTCGACGCCTTCCGCGCCTGGATGTTGGAGCATCTGCCCAACGACCGGCGCGTCGTGCTGGTCGTCATCGGCTTCTCCTTCGGCTGTCTCCTGGAAGGCATCTCCGGCTTCGGCACCCCCGTCGCCATCACCGCGGCCCTTTTGATCGCGCTCGGCTTCCCGGCCCTGGAAGCGGTCGTCTTCACGCTGATCTTCAATACCGCGCCCGTCGCCTTCGGCGCGCTTGGAACGCCGGTGACCACGCTCGGCGCCGTCACGCAACTTTCCGATGTGACCCTCGGCGCGATGATCGGACGCCAGCTTCCGTTCCTCGCCTTCCTCCTGCCCTTCTATGCCATCGGCCTCTACGGCGGCCTGCGTGCCCTCAAAGGCGTGTGGCCGGTGCTCGCGGTGGCGGGCGGCTCCTTCGGCCTCGCGCAGTTTCTCACATCGAACTATCTCAGCTACGCCCTCACCGACGTGCTCGCGTCCTTGGGCTCGCTCATCGTCACGGTCCTCTTCATCAAGGTCTGGAAGATGCCGGTGGAGCCGGCCTACGCGCTGAATGCGCCCCCGCAAGCGGCGGCGTCTCACCGCGGCCGCGACCTCGCGGCCTGGAGCGGCTGGATGCCCTGGCTCCTGCTGGCGGCCCTCGTCATCCTATGGACGCACCTGCGCATCAACCTCATCGGCCAAATCCCCGTCCAATGGCCCGCCCTGCACAACGAGGTTTTCATCACGACCTATGATCGGCCTTATGCGGCCGTCTGGAACTTCCAGCCGCTGGGCACCGGCACCGCCATCCTGGTGACGTCGATCCTGGTCGCGATCATCGTGCGCCTCAACATGGGCGACTTCGTCCGCGCCTTCTCGACCGCCTTCCGGCAAGTCCGCCTGCCGGCGCTCACCACCATGCTCATCATCGGCCTTGCCTATCTCATGAACTATTCGGGCATGACCTATACGCTGGGAATCGGCGTCGCCTCCGCCGGGTTCCTGTTCCCGTTCCTATCGGCGTTCCTCGGATGGCTCGCGGTGTTCCTCTCGGGCAGCGACACCTCCGGCAACGCGCTCTTCGGGAACCTGCAGGTGGTCGCCGCGCGCGAGCTCAATCTCGATCCCGTCCTGATGGCCGCCACGAATTCCTCGGGTGGTGTGCTGGGTAAAATGATCTCGCCGCAGAACCTCACTACGGGAACCTCGATCACGGGTCTCACGGGGCGCGAGGGCGAAGTGCTGGCGCGCACCTTCAAGCACAGCATCATCCTCACGGTGCTGCTGGGCTTGCTGGTCATGGCCCAGCAGTACCTCTTCCCGTGGATGATTCCGCCGCTACCCTAAATTACCTTTCGCGAGCAGCGTCGATTGCGCCCCTACTTCCTGAATTTCAGGACGTACTGATCCGTGTGCCCGCGCAAGGCGGCATCAAAGACGCCCTTTGAAAGATCGTCAGCCGGATTGCAGAGCACGTTGCTTTCGCCTTCAAGCTTGAACCCGGCCGCCGTGACCTCTTTCTTGACCGCTTCCACGTCGTAGCGGTGCAGCGTGCTCGCGGCCTCGACGCCGCTGCCGGCGCGGGCGGAATGGTCCACGATGACATAAAGGCCGCCCGGCTTGAGCGAATTGTAGATCGCTTTATTCATCGCAGCGGCATCGGTCACGCCGATCGGCTTGAAATAGTAATCGTGATAGTTCTGCCGGATCCAAACGACATCGACGCTCTCCGGCATTTTGAATTCGTTGATGGGAATCGTCAGCGCGGACACATTTTTGTAGGCCGCGTCGGCGGCAATCGCCTTCGTCGGCGCCGAAGCGTCGCTCTTCAAGAACATCGAAAGCTCGTTCGGCGTGACGGCATAGACTTTGCCGTTCGGCCCGACGGCCTTCGCGAACAGGCGCGTGAAGTAGCCATCGCCGGCAATGAAGTCGACAACCTTGTCGCCCTGTTTGATGCCGATGAACGTAAGGAGCTCGCCGGGTTTGCGCTCGGCGTCGCGATCCTTGTCTTTCTGAGGGCGGCCCTGATCCGTCAATGCGCCCGCGACATGCGCAGGGATAGCGTCGGCGGCGAAGCTGTGCGATCCGGCGGCGAGGCCGAGGACAAACGTGAGCGCTACAGTGGCTTTGCGGAACATCGGATCCTCCTTCGGAAACTGTGGTCCGCGAAGTTAGCGCCGCGCCAGCGATTTCTCCAGAGGTGATATCGCGGGCAGCGGGCGGCGGCGGACTAGCGCACGGCGTCGCCACGCGCGTTCCATAGGCCATGCGCCAGGACGTCGACCGGCGGCCCGTAGGCAGCGTCGCCGGTGGCATGTGAATTCGCGTGAAGCACCACTTTCAATCCGCGAACATCAGCCGCGGCCGATATGCGCTTGATGAGATCGGCGCTTGGAGCCGGCAAATTCCGTGTGCCAGCAGCCGTCGCAACCGATGTCGAAACGTAAAGCATCTCGCGTTCGGGCGAAGCGATCATCACGTTGCGGATCACCAGGTCCGCCGCCCGCGGCGCCGCCGAAAATAGGCCGATCAGCGCCGCGAGCGAGAGGAGGAGAACAATCCGCATGGACGCCTCCGCCGGCTAGCTCAACAAGATGTGTGAGGCTCTGTCAGCGGCGATCTGGGTGGCCACGGTTGCGGAGGCCGCAAAGCCCATAACGAACACCAAGTGCAACAGGGCGCTGGAAACAATCGCTAAAAACTTACTCATTTTCTCTTTTCCTTTTTCTAGGTTCAGACAGTTGGGGGGTTACTCGTAGCGAAGCGCGCGGATCGGGTTTTCCTGCGCTGCCTTAAAGGCGTGGCTGCCCACAGTGATCCATGCCACGAGCAAGGCAAGGAAACCGGACGTCGCGAAGACCATCGGGTTGAGGTCGATGCGTTGTTCGAAGCCATTGAGCCAATCGCGCATCGCCCACCAGGCCACGGGCCAGGCGATGAGGTTGGCGACGATCACGGGCTTCGAGAAGTCGAGCACCAGAAGGCGGACGACGTCTTTCACCTTGGCGCCCAGTACTTTACGGATGCCGATCTCCTTGGTGCGGCGCTCGGCGCTGAACAGGGCGAGGCCATAGAGCCCGAGGGCGCCGATGATGATCGCCAGCGCGCTGAACGCTGCAAACATCGTGGCTTCGGCTTCTTCCTGTTCGTATTGAGCAGCGATGCGCGCTTCCATGAAGTCCGAGCGATAGGGAAGCTGGGGCGCAAGCTCGCGCCAGATCTTCTCCATGGCCGCGTTGACCGCCGGACCCGACGCTTCATCGGTCCTAAGGCTGACGGCGTGGAGGTCCTCCTCATCGCGCTCGTAGGCGGTCGGCTCGATGGGATCGCGCGCGGACCTGTACATGATGTTGGCGACCACGCCGACCACCGTCACCGTCGCTTGGCGCGCGCCGTCGGACGCGTTGCCGACGCCCTGGTAGAACTGCTTACCGATGGCTTCCTGCGGCGAGCCGAGGCCGAGGCGGCTGAGCGCCGCTTCATTGATGATGATATTGCCGCCGCGTGCGACTTTATCGTCGTCGGTGCCGGTATAGTCGTCACCGCCGCGGCCTTCTTCGAAATATCGGCCGGCGAGCAGCGGAACTTTGTAGGCGTCGAAGAAATTATAGTCGACCGTCCGGTTGGAGAGCAGGATCGGGGTCGGGCTCGGCTTGCCGGGGATTTCAAAGATATTGTTGTTGGTACCGTTATCGGTTGGCAAATCGCCGCTGAGTGTGACCGCGGTCACGCCCTGCAACTTGGCGGCCTCGGCGGCAAGGGTCGCGCGCAAGCCTTTGTATTCGTCGCCATAGGGCGCCCGCACGATCAACAGGCCCGTGCGATCAAAACCTGGGTTCATGTTCCGCGCGTAGACCGTCTGGGTGTAGATCACGGTGGTGCAGACCAGGAGACCGATGGAGATCGCGAACTGCACGACCACGAGTCCGGCGCGCAAGCGTCCCGACCCTTCCGCGGCGGCCGACTTGTTGGCTTTGAGGATGCGGGCCGGCCGAAAGCCGGAGAGATAGAGCGCAGGGTAGAGGCCTGCCGCGAGACCTACGAAAACAATGAGCACCGCCATCATCGGCACCAGCATGTCGCCGGCCAGGAAGTTGAGACCCAATTGACGCTGGAGAACCGTGTTGTAGACGGGCAGCGCCGCGTAAACGAACACCAGCGCCAAGGCAAACGCGATCACGGACAAGAGCAGCGATTCAGAAAGGAACTGAAAGACGAGCTGCGAGCGCCGCGCGCCCAGCACCTTGCGCAGCGCAACTTCACGCGCCCGTTGGCTGGCCCTGGCCGTCGCAAGATTGGTGAAGTTGATGCAGGCGATCAGAAGGATCATGGCTGCAACGACGGTGAAAGCCGCGATGGCGCGCAAATCACCGGGCGGACGATCGACGTTCGACCGCTCGCCATGCAGGTGCACGTCGGTGAGATTCATCAGCCCAATCGTGATGTAGTCGGCGATCGAGATGTCTTTACCGCCGAACGAAATGCCCGGAATGACGCGCTTTTCCCACTCCGGCAGAGCGCGCGAGATATTGTCCGCGTTGGCGCCCGGCTTGAGCTTGAGATAGAGGCTGGTGTTGAGCGACGTCCACTGCTCGAGCACCCACGGCCGCTTCTCGAAGTCGGACGGATTGATGGGCGCGATCATCTTGATGTCGAGGTGCGTATTGGTCGGCAGGTCCTTGAACACGCCGGTCACACGGTAGTCGCGCTTCAAGCCCCAGTCCGTGGCCATCGGCAGCGTCTGGCCGAGGGCTGACACCAAGCCGAAATACTTCTGCGCCATGGCTTCAGAGATGATGACGGACGACACATCGGCCAGCGCGGTCGCCTTGTCGCCGCTGACCAACGGGAAGTCCAGCACCTGGAACAGGCTCGGATCCGCAAAGGCCACGTCCTCGCGGAACACGTCGGAGCCGCGCGTGATGACCGGACGGACTTCGGTCAAGCGGACCGCCGCTTCGATCTCGCTGAAATCTTTCAGCATCGCGGACATGGTGGGCCCGGGCGCCTGGCCGGCGGCGAAGGGCTCGCGCCCGGGAATGTCGAACCGGCTGTGGACTTGATAGATGCGGTCGGCGTTGGGGAACCACTCGTCGTAGGACGTCTCGTGTCTCACATAAAGCAGGATGAGAATGCAGCTCGCGAGACCGACCGCGAGGCCGAAGATATTGATGGCCGTGTACAGCCGATTCTTGATGAGGTTGCGAAACGCAACTGTCAGGTAATTCTTGATCATGGTGGTTCCCCTCGCCTTTGGAATTGCTAGGCGGCTACGGATCTAAAAGAGCCGGTCACGAGTTCGCCCTCGGGCCGCAGGCCTTCAGCGACCACATGGCCATCGAGCACGTTGATCACGCGGCGCGCGTGGCCGGCATCGGTGCGCGAGTGCGTCACCATCACGACCGTCGTGCCTTCCTTGTTGAGCTGCTTCAGCAGCGCCATCACTTCGGCGCCGTGCTGTGAGTCGAGGTTACCGGTCGGCTCGTCGGCCAGGATTAGGGACGGACTGGACACGACCGCGCGGGCCACGGCCACGCGCTGTTGCTGGCCGCCCGAAAGCTGCGACGGCTTGTGGCCGGCCCGGTGGCTGATGCCCACCTTCTCCATCACGGCCGTCACGCGCTCGCGGCGTTCCTTGGCGGGAACGTCGTGATAAAGCAGTGCGAGCTCGATATTCTCGAACACGGTCAGTTCGTCGATCAGGTTGAAGCTCTGGAAGATGAACCCCAGGTTCTTCTTGCGAAGGTCCGCGAGCGCCCCCTCGCTGTAGCCCGAGATTTCCTCGCCCTTGAACTGGTACGAACCGCCGCTCGGCGTATCGAGCATGCCTATGATGTTGAGCAGCGTCGACTTGCCGCAGCCCGACGGGCCCATGATGGCGACGAATTCGCCTTCCTTGATGTCGATGTTGACCGCATCGAGCGCGGTGGTCTCGACTTCGTCGGTACGGAAAGTCTTGGTCAGGTTCTGAAGCTTCAGCATTTTTCTATCCCCTATACTTGTCTGTTAGCCGCCGATCTCGAGGCGGTCTTTGTCCAAAAATCCGGTGTAAGGCGAGGTGACGACCTTCTCGCCGGGCTGTAACCCGTCGAGCACTTCGATGAAGCGGGAGTTGCGGCGTCCGAGGCGTACGTTGCGGCGCACGGCTTCGTCGCCGTCCGGCGAGACCACGAAAATCCACGAGCCGCCGGTGTCCTGATAGAAGGCGCCGTCCGGGATCAGCGTGGCTTCGGTCGCATCGCCAAGTGTGAGTTTGAGTTGGAGCGTCTGGCCGCGGCGCATGTCGGCGGGTTCATCACCGACAAACACCAGGTCGGCGACGAAATGGCCGTCGCGCACTTGCGGATAGCTCTTCGCGACCTTGAGCGCGTAGTCCTTGCCGTTCCAGGAGAGGCCGGCCGTCTGTTCGACTTCGACGCGGTTCAGATAGAACTCGTCGATCTCGGCGGCGACCTTGCGGCGGCCCGGATCGTCGATCTGGCCCAGGCGCTCGCCCTTGCCGAGACTTTGGCCGACTTCGGCGATGAAGGCGGTCAGCTTGCCGTCCACCGGCGCGCGGACCGTAAGGCCGTCCAGGTTCTGCCGCGCGACGTCGAGGTTCTCCGTCAGGCGCTTCGCCGTCGTCTTGATCTGGCTGAGCTGCGTCTCTTGGAGCTGCTCGGTCGTGCGCAGCGTCTCGGTCAGCAGCGTGAATTTCTTTTTCTGGAAGGCGTATTCGTCCTCGAGGTTCTCGAGGTCAGCCTTCGAGCTATGGCCGTCGTTGAACAATGTCTTGCGCCGCTCGAGCGCGCGGCCCAGCTTCTGCACCTGATACTCGGCCTCGAACATGTCGCGCCGGTTGTTGAGCCGGCTTTGCTCGAGGTTGAGTTCCAGGGTGCGCACGTTGTTGGTCTGCTGGGCGACTTCGGCTTCGCGGGTCAGCACTTCAAGGCGAAGCTGCGTGTTGGAGAGATCCACCAGCATGTCGCCGGCTTTCAGCTCGGCGCCGTCTTCCACGTAGATCTTCTCGATGCGCCCGCCTTCGATGGCGTCGAGGTAGACGGTCTTCAAGGGCGCGACGCGGCCGCGGATCGGCACGAAGTCTTCAAAGGCGCCGCGGGTCACTGCTCCGACCGTCACGGTGCTGGTCTCTACCTTCACCGCCCGGCCGCCGGGCATGGCGATCAGGAAGACGGCGACGGCGATGAAGAGGGCACTGCCGCCGGCCGCGGCAGCGAGCTTGGCCTTCTTATGCCAAGCGGGCGCTTCGATCTTTCGATCCATAGCTCCGCCATGGATGACGCGAGGGGTCGCGTGTGGGTCAGGCGTAGACATGGGCCGGAAGCGCTCCTTCAGGCGGTAGGGTCCGCCGACCACACCCAGAGCAAGCGCCGTGCCAGGATTTTCGCGCGACCTAAGCCGCTGAAATTACGATATTAATTTATGAGAACGTGAAGAACATCGCGGCAATACAATAGAAAATGGCGATTTCAGACACTTGTTGTCTAAAACCGCCATTTCTATTTCCAGTCTCGCTGCGTTTGTCGGAGCGCGAGGATCTAGGGGTCTCTAGTTTGTTGATTTTAAAGTTATTTCGTCATCCTGGGCGGATGCCCAGGATCCAGGGTTGGCGAACTCGGCGCTTGCCGCTATCTCTTAGCCCGAAGCATTCACTGCGCTCCAAAACCCTGGACCCTGGGGACAAGCCCCAGGGTGGCCAGGAAGGTTTGTGACCTACTTCGCGTCCGGCACCTCGATCCCCTCACCCGGCAGCGCCGGCGTATTCACCGGCAGCCGCCGCGCCTGGCTCGCCTGCTCGTAGGCATAGCCCAGGGCCAACATCTTCGGCTCGCTGAAGGCGGTCCCCATGAACGAGATCCCCACCGGCAGGTCGCCGTTGGTGAAGCCCGCCGGCACGATCAGGTCCGGGAACCCAGTCAAGTTGGCGATGTTCGCCGGCGTATTGCCGGCCCCGCCCGGAACTTCCGGCGGCTCGACGATCGGCGCCGGGCGCTTTGGTGCGGTCGGGTAAACGATCGCATCCAGCTTATTGGCGGCGAACACGCCCTCGACCGTCTGGCGCACCAGCGGCAGGCCATGGTCCCGCACCGCGAGGTACTTGGAGTCCGTGACAGGCGCCGCCGCCAGTTCCAGCTGGAACAACGTCCAACGCGGCGAATTGGGTCCAACGCCGTCGGGGCGCGGGCTCGTGAACTGGCCGGCGCGCTCGATCATCTCCGGCAAGGTCTTCGGATACTTCGGCCCGACCGTTTTCAGGTAGTCGGCGATCTGGGCCGCGAATTCCGGATAGCGGATGATGTTGTAGAACTCGCCTTTCGCGTCGAGCAGGAACTTCGGGTACGCCACGTCGACGATGGTAGCGCCCTTCGCGCGCATGACCTTCAGCGCATTCTCGATCACCCAGTCCACTTCCTGATCTTGCTTCATGAAGTCGCGGGCGATGCCGATGCGTGCACCCTTCAGCGCGTTCGCATTGAGGTGTTTGGTGTAGTCCCGCTCGAACTTGCCTTGGCTCTTCTTGGTGGCGTCGTCGGCGGGATCGATGCCCGTCATCGTGCCCAGCGAGATCGCGATGTCGGTGACATTGCGGGTCATCGGCCCGCCGGTGTCGAACGACAAGGCCAGCGGAATGATCCCATCACGGCTTAAGAGTCCGTGCGTGGGCTTCAATCCGGCGATCCCGTTGGTGGTCGAGGGTCCGCGGATCGATCCGCCCGTATCCGTTCCGAAACCGAGCGGCGCGTAGCCCGCGGCGATGGCGACACCGGTTCCGCCTGAAGAGCCCGACGGCTGGCGCGAAAGATCGTGCGGGTTCAGGGACTGGCCACCGATGGAGCTGTCGCTCGATGAGGAGGCGAATTCCGACATATTCACCTTGGCGAGGATGATCGCGCCGGCCTCGCGCAGGCGCCTCACCATATAGCCGTCATCCGGCGGGATCGAGCCTTCCAGCAGCACCGAGCCGCCGGTGGTCGGCATGTCGGCTGTGTCGTAATTGTCCTTAAGCATGACGGGGATGCCATGGAGGGGCCCCCGGATCTTGCCGGCTTTGCGTTCGGCGTCCCGTTCGCGCGCGGTCTCAATCGCCTTCGGATTGAGCATGATCACAGCGCGGACTTTCGGGCCCTTACGGTCGTAGGCTTCGATGCGCGCGATGGACAGCTGGATCAGTTTTTCGCTGGTCAGCGTGCCCGCAGCCATGGCGGCCGTGAGATCGGCGATGGTCGCCTGATCGAGTTGAACGGTCTTGGCGGCAGCCGGCGCGGACGCCAGCAACGCGACAGCGGCGACGGTCGCAAACAAGCGCGGAAGAATCTTCATGGTGCCCCTCGGTTCAATGGTTCCCCGAGAGGATGCTAGCCCGGATTGGAGGGCCCCCGGAACCGATTTAGGTGGTCAAAACGCAACTGACCCTATTGATAAAGAACTCTCTTGCACCGGGGATACGCGCCAGAACGGGCAGGTCCTTCACCGCTTTATACTCCAGCGAAACAACCTTTAAGCCGCTCTTCTCAATGATCCTCTCAAAGCGCCCGATGGTCATCTTGTTGACCGCGGGGATATAGGTGCGCGAGAGGTCGTCCCGATAGAGGCGGCGGACTTGAAATACCGTCCGCTCCGAGAACAGCACATTCACCCACGGCACTTGCGTGAAGAAGTTCATGTGCGAGCCGTAGGGCGACAGCCATGGCGATCCGAAGGTGATGAGGATCAATCCGCCCGGCGCGATGGAGGCCGCAAGTTCGTCGAGATTCTTTTCCGGCTCCGGAAAGTGCTCGAAGGAGTTCAGCGAGATGGCGACATCGAACTCGCCCTGCGCCTCGGTCGCGAACACCACGTTCGGCATCCCGCGCGCCATGCGCCGGCCATGGTCGAGGCGCCTGGGCTCGATATCGACCCCGAGCACGAAGGCCGCACCCGCTTCGGCCATCGCCACGGCTTGAAACCCGTCGCCGCAGCCGTAGTCGAGCACGCCCTTGCCCCGGATCAGCGACTTGAAGTTCGGAAAGGCTTCATTGAGTTCGCGCAAGGCCGTCGACGACGTCCATTGCGCCGTCGGTTTCCTGTAGCCTCTCTCGACGAAGACATCCTGCGGATCTTTCGAGAAGCGATAGAGCACTCGCTCGGCCCAGTTGAATCCCGCAACAATGTCAGCGTTGCGCTCGGTAAGCGTATCGCGGCGGAGAAAGCCATCTTGCGATGGCAGGGCGGCATGGTTTTCCATTTTTAAATGTCCCCTGACTGCCGAAGTTCGCGCGTTAAGCCAGGGTCTCAATGGAGCGCCGCGGCATTCAGTTCCCGCCGGGCGCTAAGCCCTTGCGGGCCTTGAATACTTTCCAGCGCGAAATTTTTCGCTCCGCAACCGGGACTATTTGTGCGGGGCGGAGCGGTGGCCTATACATCGCTCCACGTCCCATTTGCCGAACTTGAGGACCTTGTCAGCATGATTCCGCGTTACGCCCGCCCCGCCATGACCGCCATCTGGGAGCCGGACAACAAGTACCGGATCTGGTTCGAGATCGAAGCCCACGCCTGCGACGCCCAGGCCAAACTCGGGGTCATCCCCGCCGAAGCCGCGAAAGCCGTCTGGCAGCGCGGCAAGTGGCAGATCGATCGCATCGACGAGATCGAAAAGGAAACCAAACACGACGTCATCGCCTTCCTGACCAACCTGGCCGAATACGTCGGTCCGGAAGCGCGCTTCGTCCATCAAGGCATGACCTCGTCGGACGTGCTCGACACCTGCCTCTCGGTGCAGCTCACCCAGGCCTCCGATCTTCTCCTGAAAGATATCGACGCCCTGCTCGTCGCATTGGAGCGCCGCGCTTTCGAGCACAAGTTCACCGTCACCATGGGCCGCAGCCACGGCATTCATGCCGAGCCCGTGACCCTCGGCCTCAAATTCGCGAGCTTCTACGCCGAGTTCGACCGCAACCGTAAGCGCCTCAAGGCCGCGCGCGAGGATATCGCCACCTGCGCCATCTCTGGCGCCGTCGGCACTTTCGCCCACATCGATCCCTATGTGGAGCAGTACGTCGCCCAGCATCTCGGCCTCAAGGTCGAGCCGGTCTCGACGCAAGTGATCCCGCGCGACCGCCATGCCCAGTTCTTCGCGACCCTTGGCGTGATCGCGAGCTCCATCGAGCGCATCGCCACTGAGATCCGCCACTTACAGCGCACCGAAGTCCGCGAGGTGGAGGAGTATTTCGCCCCCGGCCAGAAGGGCTCGTCGGCGATGCCGCACAAGCGTAACCCGGTGCTCACGGAAAATCTGACGGGGCTCGCGCGCGTCGTGCGCGGCTATGTCATCCCGGCGATGGAGAACGTCGCCCTCTGGCATGAGCGCGACATCTCGCACTCATCGGTCGAACGCTACATCGCCCCGGATGCCACCATCACGCTCGACTTCGCGCTGGCGCGGCTCACGGGCGTCGTCGACAAGCTTGTCGTCTATCCGGAGAACATCGAGAAAAACCTGAACATGATGGGCGGCCTCGTGTTCTCGCAGCGCGTCCTGATCGCGCTCACCCAAGCCGGCGTTTCCCGCGAAGACGCCTACGTCATCGTCCAGCGCAACGCCATGAAGGTCTGGAACGGCAGCGGCCAACTCCTCGACCTCCTGAAACAAGACAAAGAAGTCACCGACCTCATCGCCATGAAGGATCTCGAAAACCTGTTCAACATGGCGTTCCACACCAAGCATGTGGACACCATCTTCAAGCGGGTGTTTGGGAACACTTAGTTTTTTCGTCACCCCGGCGAAGGCCGGGGTCCATTCCTCAAAGCGCACGAACCGAAGTGTTTGCGCTTGTGGAACGATGGATCCCGGATCGCGCCGCGCAAGATGCGCGGCTTGTCCGGGATGACGCCTTACGGCGTCACTTCTTCTCGCCGGCGACCGCCTGAGCGGCCTGGCCAAAGAACTCACCGAGTTTTTTCTTGAGATCGGCGTCCGAGACCTTGCCCTTCAGGTCCTTGCTCACTTTGTCGATCATATCGTCGTCGCCGGGCTTTTCGAAATTCGAGTCCACGACTTCCTGCGTGTAAGCGTCGGCATCGGCGCCGGTTTTGCCGAGCTGGGCGGCAACCCACTGACCGAACAGCTTGTCGCGGCGAATCTGCGCCCGGAACTGTTGGTCCTGGTCGAGCTGATACTTCCGCTCAAAGCCTTTTTCCCGGTCGTCAAACGCACTGCTCATGAATCGTCTCCGCAAAGTGGGGCCCCTGATATAGCGACCGCATCCCCCTCACGCAACTGGCGGAGGTGTTACAGGCGCACTACCTTATTGCGATGTGCACCGTCGTCCTCTTGCGCCGTCCGGGCCATACCTGGCCCGTCATTCTCGGCGCCAACCGCGATGAAATGGCGAACCGGCCGTGGAAGCCGCCGGCACACCATTGGCCTGACCGCCCGGATGTTGTCGCGGGTCTCGACGAGCTCGCCGGCGGCACCTGGATGGGTCTCAACGATACGGGCGTCGCCGTCTGCATCCTCAACCGCCACGGCTCCCTGGGGCCGGTGCCCGGAAAACGCAGCCGCGGCGAACTGGTGCTCGAGGCGCTCGATCATGCGAACGCCACCGACGCGGCCGAGGCGCTCGCCGATCTCGATCCGCTCGCCTACCGCCCCTTCAATCTGGTGATCGCGGACAACCGCGAGGCCTGGTGGCTCACTTTGCGCGCGTCCGTGCCCGGCGCCTGGGTCGACAAGCAGAAAATCCCCGAGGGGCTTTCCATGTTCACCGCTTTCGATCGCAACGATCCCGCGGACCAGCGCATCGCGCACTATAAGCCCCTGTTCGAGACCATTCCCGTGCCGGATCCGGACCATGGCGATTGGGAAGGCTGGATGGGCCTCCTGGGCTCCACGGACGGCGGCACGGAGGCGCGCGCCATGAGCTTTCAAATGCCGAACGGCTTCGGAACCTCGTCCTCGTCCCTGCTTGCCCTGCCGTCCCCGGAACAGATCTTCAAGAAGGACGGCAAACGCCCGGTCTGGCTCTTCGCGCGAGGCGCCCCCGAGTCTGCACCTTTCGAGCCTGTGGATATCGACTCCACGGTCCTTAACCCCGCCGTTTAGGCCGGTTTTCGCGGGTTTTCTGACGCCCAACGCCCGCGTTGTCACCCCTTGCCCCATCCTGCTATAGGACCCCTATAAGCAGGGCGGTCCGCCCCAAAGAAACACAGGGGCTAGTAGCCCACACCCACCAGGAAAAGCGCCCATGGCCCGACGCAAGCAAGTTTACGAAGGCAAAGCCAAAGTGCTTTTCGAAGGGCCCGAGCCCGGCACGCTCGTTCAGTACTTCAAGGACGACGCCACCGCTTTCAACAACAAGAAGAAGGGCACGATCACCGGCAAGGGCGTGCTCAACAACCGCATCTCCGAATACCTGATGACCAAGCTCGAGGAGATCGGCATCCCGACGCACTTCGTGCGCCGCCTCAATATGCGCGAGCAGCTGGTGAAGGAAGTCGAGATCATCCCGGTCGAAGTCGTCGTGCGTAACATCGCCGCCGGTTCTATCTCCAAGCGCTTCGCGATCCCGGAAGGCACGCGTCTGCCCCGCTCCATCATCGAGTACTACTACAAAAGCGATCAGCTCGACGATCCGATGGTCTCGGAAGAACACATCACCGGCTTCGGCTGGGCGGCGATCCACGAGATCGACGAAATGCTGAACATGAGCCTTCGCATCAACGACTACCTCGCGGGCCTCTTCCTCGGCATCGGCATTCGCTTGGTGGACTTCAAGGTCGAGTTCGGCCGCCTGTTCCATGAGAACGGTGATGTCCAAGTCGTGCTGGCCGACGAACTGTCGCCGGACAACATGCGTCTCTGGGACTCCAAGACCAACGAGAAGATGGACAAGGACCGCTTCCGCCGCGACCTCGGCCAAATCGAAGAGGCCTATCAGGAAGTGGCGCGCCGCCTCGGTATCCTGCCCGAGAGCGGGCCCACCGACCCGAAGGGCCCGTCCACTTTGCAATAACGAACCAGTCCCGGGCCCAAGTCCCGGGATTGAAGTCTTAGGAGCAGACTTTGAAAGCGAAAGTCCACATTACCCTCAAGAACGGCGTTCTCGACCCTCAGGGCAAAGCCGTCGAACACGCGCTGCATGGCCAAGGTTTCAAAGGCGTCAGCGACGTCCGCCAAGGCAAGTTCATCGAGCTGAAACTTACCGGCTCAGACAAGGCCAAAGCGAAAGCCGAGGTTGAGGAGATGTGCAAGAAGCTCCTCGCCAATACGGTCATCGAAAACTTCTCGGTCGAGGTGACAGACTAATGAGGGCTGGCGTCGTCGTTTTCCCGGGCTCGAACTGCGATCGCGACGTCGCGGTAGCCCTGTCGCAAAGCACGGGCAAGAAAACCGCGATGATCTGGCATCGCGACACGGACCTGCCCGACCTCGATCTCATTGTCGTCCCCGGCGGTTTTTCCTACGGCGACTATTTGCGCTGCGGCGCCATGGGCGCCCACTCGCCGGTCATGCAGGAGATCAAGCGCCGCGCCGAAAAAGGCACCCGCGTGCTCGGCATCTGCAACGGTTTCCAGATCATCACCGAAGCCGGCCTTGTGCCCGGCGTGCTCATGCGCAACGCGGGTCTCAAGTACGTTTGCAAGGACGTGTTCCTGCGCGTGGAAGACTCCCAGAGCGCCTTTACCGCGCGCTACAACGCCGGCCAGATCGTGCGCATCCCCATCGGCCACGGCGAAGGCAACTACTTCGCCGACGACGAAACCTTGGACCGCCTCGAAGGCGAAGGCCTGGTGGCGTTCCGCTACGCGACACCGACGGGCGAGATCACGCTGGACGCCAACCCGAACGGCTCCCAGCGCAATATCGCGGGCGTCTTCAACAAATCCCGCACCGTGCTCGGCATGATGCCGCACCCGGAGCGCCTGTCCGATCCGAAGCTGGGCGGCACCGACGGTCGCGCCATGTTCGATGCTCTCGTGGAGACCTTGGCGTGACGACTGCAAAGATTACCGCTGCGGACATCAAGACCCACGGCCTTTCCAACGACGAGTACAAGAAGATCCTTGAGGTCCTCGGCCGCGAGCCGAACCTTGTCGAGCTCGGGATTTTCTCGGTCATGTGGTCGGAGCATTGCTCCTACAAGTCCTCGAAGAAGTGGCTGAAGACGCTTCCCACCACCGCACCGTGGGTGATCTGCGGCCCCGGCGAGAACGCCGGCGTCATCGACATCGGCGAAGGGCTCGCCGCCATCTTCAAGATGGAGAGCCACAACCACCCCTCCTTCATCGAGCCCTACCAAGGTGCCGCTACCGGCGTCGGCGGCATCTTGCGCGACGTCTTCACCATGGGGGCCCGCCCCATCGCCAACATGAATGCGCTCCGCTTCGGCTCGCCCGATCACCCGAAGACCCGCCATCTGGTCAGCGGCGTGGTCGCGGGCATCGCCGGCTACGGCAACTGCGTCGGCGTGCCGACCGTCGGCGGCGAAGTGAACTTCCACGCAAGCTACAACGGCAACATCCTCGTCAACGCGATGACCGTCGGCCTCGCGAAGCAGGACAAGATTTTCTATTCCGCCGCCGCCGGCGCCGGAAATCCCGTGGTCTACGTCGGCTCCAAGACGGGCCGCGACGGCATCCATGGTGCGACCATGGCGTCGGCGGAGTTCGACGCCAACTCCGAGGAAAAGCGTCCGACCGTGCAGGTCGGCGATCCCTTCACCGAAAAGCTCCTCATCGAAGCCTGCATGGAACTGATGGCGACCGACGCCATCCAGTCGATCCAGGACATGGGCGCCGCCGGCCTCACGAGCTCCTCGTTCGAAATGGCCTCCAAGGGCGGCATGGGCGTCGAGCTCGAGATGGAGAAAGTGCCGCAGCGCGAAGAAGGCATGACGCCCTACGAGATGATGCTCTCCGAGAGCCAGGAGCGCATGCTCATCATCCTGAAGCCGGGCAAGGAAGACATTGCGCGGGCGATCTTCGAGAAGTGGGAACTCGACTTCGCCGTCATCGGCCATCTCACCACCACCGGCCGCATGATTCTCAAGTTCCATGGCGAAGTGGTCTGCGATCTTCCGATCGATCCGCTCGCCCAGGCCTCGCCCGAGTATGACCGTCCGTGGACGCCCACGCGCCGCCAGTCGATCCTCGAAGCGAAGGACGTGAAAGACGTCGCCTGGCCCGAGGCGCTCAAGACGCTCATCGGCTGCCCCGATCTCGCGAGCCGTAAATGGGTCTACGAGCAGTACGACCACATGGTCATGGCCGACACCTGCCAGCGCCCCGGCGGCGACGCGGCCGTCGTGCGCATCCACGGCTCGAACCGCGGCCTCGCCATCTCCACCGACGTCACGCCGCGCTACGTGCTCGCCGATCCGCTCGAAGGCGGCAAGCAGGCCGTCGCGGAGACCTGGCGCAACATCACCGCGGTGGGCGGCCGTCCGCTCGCCATCACCGACAATCTCAATTTCGGTAATCCGCAGAAGCCCGAGATCATGGGCCAGATCGTCGAAGCCATCAAAGGCATCGGCGAAGCCTGCAAAGGCCTCGATTACCCCGTCATCTCCGGCAACGTATCGCTCTACAACGAGACCGACGGCAACCCGATCATGCCGACGCCGGCCATCGGCGGGGTTGGCCTCATCGACAATCTCGACACCATGATGACGGTCCCCTTCAAGGCCGAGAAGGAGATCATCCTCCTCGCCGGCCAAGCGGGCGGCGGTTGGTTGGGTCAGTCCCTTTACCTGCGCGAAATCTGCGGCCAGGAAAAAGGGGCACCCCCTCCCGTCGATCTCCTGCACGAACGCCGCGTCGGCGATTTCGTGCGCTCCATGATCCATGGGAAGAAGCTCACCGCCTGCCACGATCTCTCCGACGGCGGCTTGATGGTCGCTCTCGCCGAGATGGCGCTGTCCGGCGACGTCGGCTGCGAGCTCAAGAACGTCGCGGGCCACGCCCGCCTCTTCGGCGAGGACCAGGGCCGCTATGTGCTCACGGTGAAGACCTCCGACCTCGCCGGCGTGAAAGCGGCGGCGACCGCCGCCAATGTCGCGCTGGAAGAGATTGGCGCCACCGGCGGAACGGCCATCGCCCTCAATGGCGCTTCCGTCGCCCTCGCCGATCTGCGCAAGCTGCACGAAGGCTGGTTCCCGGGCTATATGGCCCGGCCGGCATAAGGAACATCGCTATGGCAATGGCTGCGACTGAAATCGAACAGATGATCAAAGAGGCCTTTCCCGACGCCACCGTCGAGATCCAGGACCTGCGCGGCGACGGCGATCATTACGCGGCGATCGTCACCTCGAGCGCCTTCAAGGGCAAGTCCCGCGTGCAGCAGCACCAGATGGTTTACGCGGCGCTCAAGGGCAAAATGGGCGGGCAGCTGCATGCGCTGGCACTCACAACCAGCGCGCCGGCTTAGCTCTCCTCAATCCCCGACGCGATCAACGCGCGGATGATCGGCCGGGTCTCGGCCCGGTAACGCGATTCCACCTTGTCGGCGCATTCGCGCGAGATGCCCCGCGTCCGCGCGCCGCTCTGGTGATCCAGCGTCTCATAGGTGAAAGGCGCGCCCGCCATCATCAGCTTCTGGTCCACTTTGGTGCGATTGGGCGAGAGCGAGCGCATCGTGCCTTCGCCGAACAGCCCTGCCCGCGCCGAGGACGATATGTCGATCTCGTAGGAGATCCACGCGTCGTCGTCACCGCCGCGCTGCAGATGACAGGCGACGCTCACCGCCCGCACGTTCTCATAGGGTACGTTCTCGGAGACAAATCCGAACCACCGCACCGCCTTGATGTCCGCCGCCGTGAAAGCCGTATAGGAGCGAAGGTCGTTCGTCAGCGTGAGCGCCGTGAGGATGCCGAGCGCCCCCGTGATCGCGAACACCGGTCGTTCCATGGCGCGGTAGGACTCGATCAGGAACTGGCGCGGATCAAAGGGGGCCTTGGGCGATACGTCGCCGCGGCGCACGAGTTTGGAAAGCCGGCGCGCGAGCCGGTCGAGCACCGTCTCGTAACTCGGCCGCCGGCTGAGCTTGAACTCCTTCATGGCGTATTCCGCATATTCATCCGAACGCCGCGCGATGAAGAAGCTCAAGGCCACGATCAGCGCGAGCAGGAAAAACAGGAGCGGCAATACGCCTGTCGGCGGATTGCTCACATAGAACAGAAGGTCCCGCACCGGCACGCGCCACATGGCGAGCTGCGGGTGCACGTAGTTCGGCAGCGCGAACAGAAGACCCATGAGCAGCCCGATGGCCATGATCACGAACATCAGGGGGGCCAGATGCACGAGCTGAATCTGGTGCGAGAACCGGCGCTCGGCGATGTAGCGCCTAAGTGTGGCCTTTGCCTCTTCGACGAATTGCCTATCGTCCGGCGAAAGTTCGGCCACAAGCGCTCCTTCTACATTAGAACCAGGTCCTAATCCCGATGACGACGGCGGTTTCGCCCACATCCTCACCGGCGGTGCGAGCAAAGTCTGCCGTGCGGCCGGCCTTTCGGGAATAGGAAATTCCCACATAGGGGGCGAATTCCCGGCGGACTTCGTAGCGCAGGCGAATACCCAGCTCGACCTCGGCGAGGCCGCTGCCGATCCCCTGCGCGGCCATATCCTGGCCCGAGAAATTCAATTCCGCTTCGGGCTGGAGCACCAGCCGCTGGGTCAGGAGCTGATCGTAGGAGGCTCCGAGTCGCGCCAGCACATCGCCTTTGTCCGACAGAAACGCCGTCGCCTCGACGTCGAACCAGTAGGGCGCCAGGCCTTCGACCCCCAGCACCGCATAGGTCCGCGACGGATCGGGCCGCAGGTCATGGCGCAGGCCCGCCTGCAGGTCGAAATAAGGACCGATGGCGCGGGAGTAGAGGGCCTGGACTTCCGCGTGGTGGAAGCCGTCCGATCCCTCGCCTTCGGTTTTCAGCACCGCGCGGTTGATGTCGCCGCCGATCCAGGCTTCGGCGTCCCACCGGTATCCGTCCAACCCGCTCATATATTCGAGCTCGTCGACCATCACCTTCGAGAACACATGCGCGCCATGCTCGTGGCGAAGCTGCTGACGCGCCGCCGCCATGGCATCGGCGCCATAGATCCGGTCCGCCGCGAAATCGCTCGCCGCACCGGGGGCGGGCTTTGCCGGCATCTGGTGATGCGCGTGCGGATCTTCCGCCGCGAACACCGCGCCATTGACCAGGAGCAGAGCAACGATCAGCGCTTTCACGAGGGATCGTTCTCCAGCGGCCGCACGCTCACCACTTGCATCATGCCGGCATGCATATGGAATAGGAGATGGCAATGGAACGCCCAGTCGCCCGGCGCGTCCGCGGTAAGATCGAGCGTCACCTTCCCGCCCGGGAGCACATTCACCGTATGCTTGCGCGGATGATGGCCCGTGTGCCCGTTCACCACTTCGAAGAAGTGGCCATGCAGGTGGATCGGATGTGCCATCATGGTGTCGTTCACCAGTACGATGCGCACGCGCTCGTCTTTCCGGAAAGAAATCGGCGCATCCACCTCGCTGAACTTCACGCCATCGAAGGACCACATGAAGCGCTCCATGTTGCCCGTCAGGTGAATTTCCTTGGCCCGCGTCGGCGGCCGCGGGTCGGGATTTGCGGCGAGCGAAACGAGGTCGGTGTAGACCAGAACCTTGTGGCCCACATTCTCCAGCCCCTGCCCGGGCTCACCCGTACGCTCCACCGGCATCGGCGCAATACTCTGCACGCCGGGCCCCATCTTCACTTGCGGCGCATTCGCGGGGTCGCGCATGGACATGCTGTGCGACATCGCGGGGGCGGCGACCGCTGCCACGGGCGGCATCGTCTGTCCCATGGCCGCGTGATCCATTGTCGAATGATCGACCGGCGCAGGCGGCGCCGTGTGCCCCATTGCGGCGTGGTCCATCCTTGAATGATCGACCGGCGCCGCGGGGCTGGTGGACTCCATCACCCCCATGCCCATGTCCTTCATGGTCGCCAGCGGCCGCGCGCGCAGCGTCGGAATCGCCGCTGCCATGCCTTCCCGCGGCGCCAGCGTCGCGCGTCCCATCCCCGACCGATCTACCGCCTCGGCGACCAGCGTGAACGCCTGATCCGGCATCGGCCCGATCACCA